>JAGQIK010000295.1 GCA_020431405.1 Myxococcales bacterium | reverse complement strand
GCGTGCAGCCGGGCGTGTTCCTATGGGGCATCGACTCGCGCCGCGGCCGCGTCGAGTGGACGAAGAAGCTGCCCGGCGTGATGGGCTACGTGCGCGGCAACAGCGACGGCGCCTACTACGTCAGCGACAACGGCTCGGTGCTCAAGCTCTCACCCGACCGCGGCGAGTTTCGCTGGCAGATCCGCCTCGAGGGCCGCGTGCTGACGCCGCCGATCCTCAAGCGCGGCCTGCTCTACGTCAGCACCGAGCGCCGCAAGTCGGGTTGGACGGGCAGCGGCATCTATTGCATCGACGTCGCCAAGGGCAAGCTGCTGTGGAAGACCAAGATCGCCTCGGCGCGCGTCTCGAAGTTCTTGCGCGGCAAGGACCTCGGCGTGATCGATGACCGCGGCAAGCTCGTCGTCTTCGACAAGGACAGCGGCAAGAAGGTCGTCGACCTCAAGCTCCCCTTCGGCGCCCCGCCGCGCAGCCTGCACGGCGCGGCCGTCGGCAACCGCGCCTTCGTCTTCACCAACGACGTCGACAACAACGGCTTCATGTGGCTGGTCGACCTCGAAAAGAAGCGCCTCATCGCCACCGCCAACGCGCTCGACGCGCCGGTGGCGAGCATGACGCCCGCCGCCAAGATGGTCTTTCTCGACGGCGCCGACGGCAGCCTCTACGCCTATCGCCTCGATCGCAGCCAGCGGCCCAAGCGCCGCAGCGTCCCGCCCGAAGAGCACGCCCGCGAGCTGATCGCGCGCGCGCGCCGCGTGCGCGGCCCGCTCGACGGACTGGCGATCAAGCTCGCCGGCCTTGGCAAGAAGGCCCTCGGCGCCACCGAAGGCGCGCTCAGCGAGGCCCACGCCAACATCGTGCAGGCCGCCGCCAAGGCGATCGCGATGCTGCAGTCGCGCCGCTCGGCGGCCGTGCTGATGCGCGCGCTCAAGGCGCGCCTCGCGTCGCCGCCCAGCGAAGACATCGACCCGGTGATCTCCATCGTCGACGCCCTCGCCGAGATCCGCGCCACACGCGCGGTCAAACCACTGACCGCGCTGATGAAGGACGAGACGCAGGTGCACACGCGGCGCCGCGCCGCCTACGTCGCGCTCGGCGCCATCGGCACCGGCGCCGCGCTGTCGCCGATCTGGGCCTTCCGCGCCACCAAGCAGGTCAACACGCTGCGCTGGGCGCCGAGCCCCTACACGCTGTCGAACAAGTTCATGGTCGACGAGGACGTCACCAACGACGTGCCGCCTGAAGATCTCAAGCGCACCACCACGCGCACCGTGCAGAACAAGGCAGGCCAGACCTACACCGCCGCGCTGTCGCCCTACCTCGGCGGCTACAACGACGTGTGGGTCGGCAAGAGCGACCTCGCGGGCACCCTGGAGCGCCCGATCTTCACCGGCCTGACCAAAGCCGAGCTGGTGCCCGGGCGCCGCATCAAGATCGGCAAGGTCTCGGTCGGCAAGCGCGACCTGACGCTGCAGATCTCGATGCGCAGCGGCAAGAAGTGGGTCCGCTCGCGGCCGGTCAAGCTCTCGCTGGCCCAGCTGCTCAAGGACCGCGACGGCGACGGCCTGAGCGACATCGTCGAGCGCCGGCTGCGCCTTTGCGTCACGCACCCCGACTGCGACGGCGACGGCGTCAAAGACTCCGAGGACGTCAACCCGCTCGCCTCGAGCAAGATCAAGCTCACGCGCGACATGAGGCTCTTCCGCGAGGCGTTCTTCGCGTTCTACGGCTTCATCAAGCGGCGCGGCATCGTCGTCGTCGACCCCGGCGACGGGCCCTCCTTCGAGCTCTACGGCCGCCAGGATCCGATCCTCTCGCTGCGACGCTCGAGCATCGAGCGCCTGCGCAAAGAGGCTGGCCTGCACGCGGCGGACTTCGTCAGCTTCGGCGGCCCCTACCCCGAAGGCTCGGGCTCCGGCGACGCGCTGCCCAAGGTGGTCTACGACGCCAAGTCACGCACGGCCCGCATCGGCATGGACATCGTGCGCTCGGGCAACAATGGCGTTGGCTACAACGTGTGGCTCAAGCAGCAGGGCAAGAACTGGATCGTGACCAACATGAAGCGCGTCTGGCGCGCCGTGCCCGATCCCGAAGACCTGCCCAAGTCGCTGTCGCCCAAGAAGGGCCCCGGCGCCGCCGCCAAGGGCACCGCGCAGCGCTAGCGAGCCCGGCCCGCAGCGATTTTTTCCGCGGGCCAGCCCGCCTCGACAGGCAGCAGTATCGCCGCCTGGGCGGCTCACAACGGCACGCTCTGCTGATCGCGAGCGTCGGCCAGCCCACGAAAAAGCCACGAGACTGCGTCCTAACAGGCGATAGACAGGTCACGGCCCGGCACGTGACTTGCTGCGTCATTCCTCTGCCACACACCGAGGGGGGCGCCATGAGCTCGCGAAAAGGTCTCTCGCTGCTTCATGCCCTCGAATCGCTCGCCACGTCTCCCGAACAAGAGCGCTCGTCCTTCGGCGCGCCCCGCCCGCACCAGCTGCACGAGCGCCTGATCGACGTCGCGATGCTCGTCGCATCGCTGGGCGCGAGCGT
>JAGQIK010000294.1 GCA_020431405.1 Myxococcales bacterium | reverse complement strand
TCGCCTGGTGCACTTCAGCATCCAGAGCAATCACCTGCACCTCGTCGTCGAGGCGGATAATTGGCGGGCGCTTTCGCGCGGCGTACACGCGCTCTCGGTGCGCGTCGCGCGCGCCATCAACCGCGCCACTGAGCGCAAGGGCAAGGTGTTCGCGCAGCGCTACCACGCGCACATCCTTCGCACGCCCACGCAGCTGCGAAACGCCCTGCGCTACGTGCTCAATAATCGGCGCAGGCACCAAGGCCAGCGCCAAGCGCACCCCGGCTGGGTCGATCCGCTCTCGACCGCCTGCTGGTTCGACGGCTATCGCGACCGCGAGCCGAACGAGTCCAACCCTTGGCCCACGGCACGCACCTTCCTGCTCACTACCGGCTGGCGCCGCGGCCGAGGCGGCCGCTTCAGCATCAACGACATCCCCGGCAAGCGCCGCTAGCCCTCACGTAGTCCCCCCACGCCCGACGCCTGCAACTCGGCCCGCCGCGCCAAGACGACAGTCCATCAGCGCCGCGCCCCCAACGCCACGCGCAAGCACAACGCTCGAGGCGTCTCGCCAAGGCCGGCGAAAGGCACCCCCCGCAGCGCCTCCCACGCTCCGCCTACGCGCGCCAGCGCCCCGCAGGCCCGCCAGCCTCCCATCCCGTTTCAGCCCAGCCGCGCCCCAACGCTCCCCAACCACCAACGCACGAGGCGTCCTCCCACGCTCGCGCCCCGCCCCGCCCGCTCCGCCGCGCCAGAGCCGCGCGCCGGCGTTCAGTGCTGTACAGCACTACGCGCGTGTTCTCCGGCGACCACACATCTGCCGAAAAGCTGACAGGACGGCTGCGGTGCGCTCTGCCGCTGTCGACGACGGCTGGCTCTGCAGAGCGCCGACACCAGTCTTTCCCGAACACTGCCTTCGCTACGGCGCGCGCTTCTCGCTGGCGCGACGCTTGCTGACTCGGGCGCGCGGAGGCTGCGTATGAGACTCACATTGCTCGTGTTGTTTCCGACCTTGCTCGTGCTCGCGACGTCGCCGGCGCTCGCCGACGAGGGGTTTGCCGACAAGCTGCCGATCGCGGTCGTCGTCGGGCCACTGCTCAACGTTGCCGGGATCACCGCCGGTGTGCTCAACGGGCTCGAGGCGCGCAGCGGATTTCGCCCGTCGTTCGCGCTCAGAACGTTTGGCTACCTGACCGCTTTGGCGAACGTCGCGGTGGGCGTTTGGCAAGTACACTACGGTGTGGCCGATGACATTGGCCCGTCGATAGGTCTTGGTGTTGTCAGCCTATGTGTCGCGGCGGTGGGCCTCGTATTGACGCTGAGAGGACACAGTCTTGACGAGCGCGAGAGACCCAAGGTCGTCGTCGCGCCGCTTGTAGGACGTGACGACAAGCTAGGCACCTACGCTGGCGTCGCGCTGCAGGTCGCGCGCTTCTGAGCAACGGCTGCTGCTGCGCACCAGAGCGGCTCATGGCCCACGGAGAGGCTCATCATGAACTCACATCTGACGGACGAACATCGCAGGCTCGAACAGCTTGCAGGTCGCTGGACTGGTGTCGAGACGGTTGCCGACATGGGTCAAACGAGCAGCGTCGTCACGGCGAGGCTTGGTCTCGAGGGTCTCTACCTGATCAGCGACTACGAACAGCACGTCGACGGCGCGGTCGTCTTTCGAGGCCATGGCGTGTATGGCTGGAGCGCGACGCAGCAGCGCTACACGATGAATTGGTTCGACACGGCGGGCGAGACGCCGCCCGCCTTCGGCGTGTGGCAGGAACAACAGCTCGTCTTCGACAACCAGCGAGAGCGAGCTCGCGCCCGCTACGTCTACACCATCACCGCTGCCGACAGCTACACGCTGCGCATCGAGCAAGCGCCGGACGGATCGCGCTGGCGGACCTTTCTAGACGGCACGTACACACGCGTTGCCGCGCACTAGAGGGCGCCGAGCACGGAGCCGAGAATCCGAAACACCGGCACGATCGGGCCGGGCACGACGGCGAAGAAAGCGAGTGCCAGCGCGGCCAAGAAACAGCCGGTCGCCAGCACCTTGCCCTCGCCCTTTGGCTTGTCCAGCCACCACCAGCCCGCCAACGCCAGCGTCAACGCGAGCGTGCCGGCGCCCGCGCGCACCAGAACGATCTTGTTCTGCTCTCCTCCGAGCCCACCGAGCACGAGGCCCGCGATGGCCAGAAGAATCGCCGCCGCCCGCTTCCAATCCCGTCTCTTCTTGGTCACGACGCCATCATATCGTCCTCGCGCGTCGTTCTACGAGTGGTCTTCGCTCCCGTAGATCGCCTCGCGATCGTTGCACAGCGCGCCATGGATGCGCCCCGAGATCTCGCTCGGCTCGAGCCAGAGCTGCCTCGCGCCCCCTTCGAGATCAACCCAGCGTGCTCGTGCAAGCACTTCCACTCGGTCACCCACGAGCAGGGCGACCTCCCTGATCCGACACTGCGGCAGCGCCGCAGGCGTCGGCGGTGCGTTGGCATCCAACGGCTCGACGACACACGGCCGCTCGGCACTGCCGTCGTCCACGAGACAAACGGACGCAGCGGCGCTTGCCGTGGCGTCGGGCTTGAATAGCCACTCGTGTGCGGTCCCCCCGGCGGCGATGGAGCCCGTGGACGACTGGAAGTGCAATCGGTCGAGGGTGCTGTCGAACACGATGGCCGGGCTGTCGGCGAGCGGCGCATGGCCTGCCGTGCAGCGCTCGCCTGCGATGTCGTTGGCAACCGCCACCTGTCCGCGAATCCTCACGAGCTGGCCGTCGACCGCGTTGGCGATGGCGACAACCTCGGCGCTTCTCAAGGCGCGCAGCGCTTGGCCTCGCGCACCGCGACGGTACCTCACGAAGCCGACGACGGACGTCGCAGCCAGTGCTCCCAGCAAGGCACCCAGCACGATGATCACCTCCACTTCGCGTGACCCTTCGTGCTACAGGCCCGAGCGCGCTTGTCTGCGGTAGCGCTCCATCAGCGATGCCGTACCTCGAGATGATAGCGCGCAGCGCTAGTGCTGCACCTTCGGCAGCCACGTGGGCTGATCGAAGTTGGGGCTGCGGTCTTTCGTGTGGCAGCCGACGCAGGCCTCGCTGGGGACACCCGCGGGCTTGACCGCCGGATCGGCGAGATGCGCGCCGGCCGCGCCGTGACACGACTCGCACTGCACGCCGCCCAGCTCGGGCGTGCGATCGGGCAGCACGAAGCCGCCGACGAAACCGAAGCCCGCCGTGTGGCATGGCAGACAGGAGAGGTCGAAGTCCTGGCTGCGCTGCGCCAGCGACTCGAGGGCGTGGGCGTGCTTGGTGCTCTCCCAGTGCGCCTTCTGCTTGGCGTGACAGCCGCCGCAGCGGCCGGCGCCGACATACTTGTCGCCCGTGTCAGGCACCTTCTGTTGCACCGACGCGGCAAGCTCGTCGGCTCGGCTCTTCAAGTCGGCGAGGTAGTCGTCGTAGTTCTTCTTCTGCTGCGGCTCGTCGGCGTGGCTGGCGTCGAGGGTGACGCGCTGCCACTCGTAGCTCGCCACACCGCCGCCGCTGCCGACGCCAACCGTCAGCTGCGCCAACCACTTGCCCATGTAGCCTCCGGTCAGCACCAGCGCGTCACCCACGCGCTCGGGCTCGCTCGGCGGGCTGCCCGCCGCGGCGCAGAGCACGACGTCGACGCCAGACAGCTTGCCAGCGAGCGCCTTGGCCGAGCTCTTCGAGGCGTGCGAGAGCAACACGACCAGGTCGACCTCGCCGAGCGCTGCCAGCGCCGCCTCGACCTCCGGCACGGCCGCCCGCAGCTCGAGCGCTACGCCGTCGAGGCGCGTCGATTCGCGCACCACGCCCGCGTATTCGTCGTCGAGCAACCCCACGACCCCGATGCGCAGCGGCGGCGACGTGCTGTCGCCATCGACGCGCAGCTCGAGCGTGCGGCTCGCCGTCGTGTAGCGCTGCCCTTTCACCTGCGCGAAGAGATTCGCCGAGAGGAACAGCGACTGGTGCTCGTCGATACGCTCGGCGAGGAAGGGCTCGCCGAACTGCAGGTCCTGATCGCCGAGGGCCACACCGTGGTAGCCGAGCTGCTCCATGCCCGAAAGCAGGTATCGCGCGCGCAGCCGCGCTTCCAGCGTGCGCCCGCTCGTGCGGCCAAACAGATCCCCCGCGTCGAGCAGGGCAACCACACCGCGCCCCGAGTCGCGCAGCGTCTGGACGTAGCTCGCTCGCCGAGCGAGTCCCCCGAGGGGGTTGTCCGTTCAGCCACAGGGTTCGATCATGCCGCCCACATTGGCGGTCATCACCAACATGGCGGTGCGATCGGCCGTGATCTCGGCCGCGGGCTCGGCACCGCAGGCGATCAGCGCGCAGGCGCAGGGCAAGAGCAAGAGCAACGACAGGCGGGGGGACAGACGCACCACGAACCTCGCAGTCCCCGGCGTTTCGACAGCATGGCATGCGACATGTGGGTGCCGCCATGACATCTGTCAGGGCAGCGCGCGCCGGCGCAGCGCTCAGGCGATGCGCAGCCCCGCCGGCAGGGCGTCTCCGAAGAGCTGCGCCTGCTCGGCCCCCTGCAGCACGCTGACCTCGAGCACCAGCTTGACCAGGCCCTCGGCGCAGTCGGCCGCGCGCAGCCGCTGCACCACGCGCTGGCGCAGCCCGTCGTCGATGTCGCGCGCGTCATCGCCGCAAAGGCGCGCCAGCTGCACCACGGCGAGTGCCACGCCGCGATGCTTGCCCCAGTCGAGCCCCAGCAGCCGCTCGAGCCACGCCTCGACCTTCTCGCGTCCGACCACGTCGTCCGTCGCGCCGTAGAGCGGCACGCGCGCGCCGAGCCGGCCCAGCGCCCAGTAGGCGAAGTTGCCGCGCCCCGCCACCGCGTTGCGCAGCGCCACGTCGCCGAGGCCCTCCTTGGTGCGCACGGGCGTACGCTCGAGGCTCGCCGCGCAGCGCCACATCTCGGCCAGCTCCTGGCGGTTCATGCCGCCGTCGCCCTTGGCGCCCTTGGCCTTGCCCTTCTTGCCCTTGCTCTTGCCGCCTTTGCCGCCCTTGCTGGCGGCGCCCGCGGCCTTGAGCGCGGCGCCCGACAGCAGCGGCGGCGAGAGCTTGTTGGTCAGCTCGAGCTGCTGGCCGCGCTCGAGCCCGCCCGAGACGCGTCGCCACAGCACCCACCAGCCGACGCGCGCGAACAGATCGCTCTCGTGAAGCAGCCCCTGGCGCCACACGCTCCACAGCTGATCGACGCGCTGCGCGTCGAGCGGATCGCCGAAGCCCGGCCGCAAGAAGATGCCGGCCATGTTGAGCCACGCCGCCTCGTGCTCGGCAGAGCGCTCGCGCGCCGGCTCGAGCTGCCACAGGGGCTGCCACAGATCGCGCACCAGCGGCCCCGGCCAGCTCAGACGCTCGGCCTCGAACAGCTCTTCGAGCGTCTTGAGCAGCGTGCGCGGCCCGCGCTCGCCGCCCGCCCCGCCGCCCCCCTCCAGCGGATCACCGGCGCGGCTTTGCCGCCTGCCGGTGGAATCGTGAAAGACACGCTCCATCAGCTCCGCCGCGCGCTCGCGCGTCGCGTCGTCCACCTCCACGCGCGCGTCGCCTACGATCGGCGCCGCCGCGGACGCCGCTTCCGCCGCGCTCGCCGCCGCGCTGCCCTCGCCGATCGCCGCGCCGCCTCCGGCACCCGCACCAGCTCCGCCGTCGTCGCGCACCGAGAACTCGAGATCCCAGCGTTGGTCGCCCTTCTCGGCGTCGCACCACAGCTGCAGCGTTCCGATCTCGGTCAAGCGCGCTGCCAGCTTGACGGGCACGGTGCGCGCGCCGCCCGCGCTCTTGGCGTGGCTGAGCACGGTGTGGATCGGCGGCAGATCGAGAAACACGTCGTCGGTGATCTTCACCAGCTCGCCCGCGTCGTGGCCGAGGCGCGCCGTCGTGCTGTGCAGCGGGAAGCTCACCGGTCGGCTCGTCAAAAGCTCGAAGCGCCGATCGACGTGCACCTCGTCGCCCTCCTCGACGCCGAAGGGGATCAGACACACCGCCTGCTTGCCGCTGCCGCGCGCGCCGCCGACGCCAACGTAATACGCGCGCGCCGTGCCGCCGCGAATGCGCACGCCGTCGCCGGCCCGCACCAGACCATACGTCGCCGCGCCGAGCGCCACGGCGAGGTCGAGGCTGCCGCTCTCGAGCACGAACGGCTCGCCGCCCTCTTGGCCAGCAAACCAAGACGACACCGTGTCGATGACGCGGTCCTGCACCAGCTGCGCCTTCATCGCGCCGCCGTTGAAGAGCACCGCGTCAGGGCGCGCGCCGTGACGCTTGAGGAACGCGGCGAGGTTGCGCGTGATCGCAGGGTCGCTGGCGTAGGGCAACCCGAGCTCCTGCAACCCGACACGCGCGCGCGGCGGCGCCTCGTCATAGCCGACCTTCGGGAAGAAGCCGTCGAGCACCAGCTCTTCGACCTCGTCGCGGAAGAGATCGATCTTGAGGCTGCCGCCGATGACGCGCGAGCCGCGCCCGGCGATGGTGATGCCGAAGCGATCCTCGGCGCGCATACCGAGCAGGTTCTCCTTAGCCTGCCGGCAGGCGTGCACCAGCGCGCCCCACTGCTTGGCCGACAGCTCACCCGCGCGCTTGACCAAGCGGCGCTCGAGATGGCGCGCCAGCGCGAGGTCCATGTTGTCGCCGCCGAGCATCAGATGGTCGCCGACAGCGACGCGCTCGAGCGTCGTCTCTGCGCCTTCACCGCGCACGGCGATGAGCGAGAAGTCGGTCGTGCCGCCGCCGACGTCGCAGACCAGCACCGTATCGCCGTCCGACAGCTGCTCGTGCCAGAAGTCGCCCTGACTGCGAACCCACGAGTAGAACGCGGCCTGCGGCTCTTCGAGCAGCGTCAGGTTCTCGTAGCCGGCCTGGCGCGCGGCGCGCACCGTCAGCTCGCGCGCGACCTCGTCGAAGGACGCCGGCACGGTGAGCACCACGTCGCTCTTGGCGACGCACCACTCCGGCCGCCCTTCGGACATCTCGATGTCCCAGGCCTCGCGCACGTGGCGCAGATAGCGCGACGAAACCTCGATCGGCGAGATGTGCGGCACGTCCGAAGGCGAGCCCCACGGCAGCAAGTCCGACTCGCGATCGACGCCAGCGTGACAGAGCCACGACTTGGCCGACGAGACCAGGCGCGCCGGCACGAGCGCGCCTTGCTCGCGTGCGAACGTGCCCACCGCGTAGTCGCGCCCCGCTGCCCAGGGCAGCGACGTGGCCCCCTCGGGCAGCTCGTGAGGACCGGGCAAATAGAGAAAGGACGGCAGGCCGGGCCGTTTGTCGACCTTGCCCACGTCGACGAGCTGCGGCACCTGGAAGAGCCGGATCGGCGGCTGCTCGGCCGGATCCTGCAGATCGACGAACGCCACCGCGCTGTTGGTGGTGCCGAGGTCGATACCGATGATGAATCGAGACTGTGCCAAGAAGCGGTCCTCAAAGGCGCGATATCACGCCGCACCTAACTCGTCGAGTCTACGCGCCTTTTCTTCTCTCGAGAAAGACACTATCGTAGACTTCATCTCCGCGAATATGAGCAGACCGCGACGAGAATCCGCTTTCTTCCGGGGGCCTTCATGAAGGGCTCGATGGAGGGCAAGCGCTTCGGCAACTACATCGCCTTCGAGGTGCTCGGTCGCGGCGGCATGGGGACGGTCTATCTCGCCGAGCACCCCGAAATCAAACGCCGCGTCGCGATCAAGGTGCTCAACCGCACCCACAAGAAGGACATCGTCGACCGCTTCCTCGCCGAGGCCACCGCGGTCAACCGCATCGGTCACCCCAACATCATCGACATCTACGACTTCGGTCGCACCGAATCGGGCCGCGTCTACTACGTCATGGAGCACCTCGTAGGGCGCGAGCTGTCCGAGATCATGACCGAGAAGCAGCGCATGACCGCTGCCGAGATCGCGCCCTACGTCGAGCAGATCTGCGCCGCGCTGCAAGCCGCGCACGAGTGCGACGTGATCCATCGCGACCTCAAGCCGGAGAACATCTTCGTCTGCGACGGCAACCCGATGGTGCTCAAGGTGCTCGACTTCGGCATCGCCAAGCTGCTCGATGCGCCCGAGTCGAGCTTCAAGACCAGCCCTGGCACCGTGCTGGGCACGCCGATGTTCAGCTCCCCCGAGCAAGCGGGCGGCGAGCTGTCGAAGATCGGCCCGCCGAGCGATCTCTATTCGCTGGGCGTGATCCTCTACTGGATGCTCACCGGGCGGCCGCCCTTCATGGCCGAGTCCATGGCGTTGCTGCTCGCGATGCACATGTCCGATCCGCCGCGCCCGGTCCGCGACATCGTGCCCACGGTGCCGCAGCAGATCGCCGAGTGGGTCGAGCGGTGCCTCGCCAAGAAGCCCGAGGATCGGCCTAGCTCGGCCAAACAGTTCGCCGAGGCCTTCGCCGCCGCCGTACGACGCAACACCGGACCGCAGCAGCCCGGCGTCAAGGACGACGGCAACATCGCGTTCGTCGCCGACGATCCAGCCATCAACGCTCCGGCGCCACCGAGCCCCAAAGCGCTGCAGTCGTTTCGCACGACGCAGGTCGAAAGCCCCGACGAGAACGTACAGCTGTTGGTCAAGGGCGGCGAAGCGGCAAAACCCGACGGCGTGGTGCTGCTGACCAAGAAGAAGCCCACCGCCGCCATGCGCGCCGCCGAAACCGCCGACGCGCCGATGGCGACACCTTCAGGCGAGGTCGATAAAGACGCCGCCACGCTGCCGCCCATCGAAGGCATGCAGGGCCTTGGCGGCATGACGGGCCCGCATCAGGCCGCCTTGCGCCGATC
Organism: Myxococcales bacterium; assembly: GCA_020431405.1. Lineage (GTDB taxonomy): Bacteria > Myxococcota_A > Polyangia > JAGQIK01. The sequence goes on along the minus strand of JAGQIK010000294.1, from coordinate 9,378 downwards.
GGGTATCGCCACGCCGCGCGACGAGGACGACCACACCGGCCCGATCCCTCTCTCCGCGGAGCAGCGGAAACGCCCCAGCGACGTCAACTCGGCGGCGATCAAACAGCGCACGGCGGCCTTCGAGAGCTCCGACCCAGCGATCACCGGCGTGGCGACCAACAGCCTCAAGCTCGAGACCACCGAGACGCGCCCCGATCAGACGATGCGCAAGCCGACGAGCAGCGTGACGCTGCTGCTGATCATCGCCGCGGTCGTGGGCGTCGTGGCCGCGCTGATCTACTTGCTCAAGTAGCTAGCGCGCCGCGCGCACTTCGTTCGACCACTCGCGAAAACGCCTGAAGAACTCGCGCAGCTCTTCGTTGCTCATCTCGCGCCACGAGAGCACCGAGTAGATCACGAACCAGAAGAGCGTGACGTCGAAGGTGAAGGCTGGCGCGACGATCATCGCCAGCGCCGTCGAGGCGAAGAACGCGAAGACGAAGTACTTGACGAAGCCCTGCAGCTTGCGGCCCTTGTGCGTGCGAAATGGGATCGGCAGCACGTGCGCGACGCAGCAGAACAGGATCAGCGGGATGCCGCCGATCCACCAGCCGGACACGATGCCGGCGAGGCTCGAGTTGAGATAGGACAGCACGATGAAGGCCGAGACCGTGCGCGGCATCCCGAAGTAGGCCATCGGGAAGTCCGGCGATGCGACGGCGCCGCGCGCGTGGCGGATCGAGCCCGAGATGATGATCGCCGATGCGAGCGCGCTGGCGAGCCAAAAGGAGATCGGTTTGTAGTAGACGTAGACCATGAAGGCCGGCACGACGCTCTGCGTGAAGTGGTCGCCGGCCTGGTCGAACTGCGCGCCGAAGCGATTGCCGGTGTTGGTGGCGCGGGCGACGAGCCCGTCGAGCGCGTCGCCGAGGCCATAGCCGAGGATCGCCGCGTAGCCGGCCCAGCGCAGCTTGCCTTCGATGCAGCAGATGATCGACGCCACGCCGCCGAGGATGTTGATGCAGGTGAAGACGTCTTTGAGGCCGAACGTGCGCGGCAGCGGAGCGGGCTTGGCGGGCTCCTGCTCGGGAGGGGCTTTTTCTGTTGTCACGAGATCAGCGTGGGTAGAGCGCGCGGGCTAGTCGTTTTCGTTCGAGCGGCCGCGACAGCTGCCGCTCCTCTGTCAGCCCAGGAAAGCGCGCCGCGTCGGGCGCGTCAATGACGATCAGCCGCAGCGCGGGGTCGATGGCGCGCAGGCGCCGGTAGGCGCGGATGCCGTCACGCGAGCCGAGGGCGCCCACATCGATGATCGCGGCGACCACGTGCTGGCGATTCTCGAGGTACGCCAGCACCGCCTGGTCGGCGATCGAGAAGACCTCGCCGCTGACCGCCAGCGGACGCAGCGCCTCGAGCACCTCTTCGCTCGACTGCTCGCCGCTGATCACGAAGGCGCGCGGCTGCACCGCCTGATTGTTGGACGTGGTGGTGACGTCGCCTTGATCGTGCGCCGTCGTGTCGGCTGACATCGGCGGCAGATAGACCTCGACGGTAGTGCCGCCGCTCGGCTCGGTGAAGAGCAGCACCTGTCCGCCGTGCTGGCGCACCGTGCTGTAGGCCAGCGCGAGCCCCATACCGGTGCGGCCACGCCGCGAAAAGAACGGCTCGAAGGCCTGCGACGCGGTGTCGGGTCCCATCCCGTCGCCTTCGTCGACGACGTCGATGCAGACATAGCTGCCGGTACGCACGGTGCGCGTGCCGTCCGAGCGCGGCTCGCTGAGCTTCACGCGCCGAGCGCGCGCCACGAGCTCGCCGCCGCTGCTCATCGCCTCCACGGCGTTGAGCGTGAGCGACGTGATCAGCTGTTCGATCTGCAGGCGGTCGGCGCGCACGACGAGATTCGGCTCGTGCTCGACGCTGGCCGTGATATCGGCGCGCGAGCTGGCCATGCGCGCGATCAACGGCACGTTGTCGTAGAGCACTTCGCCGATGTCGACACGCTCGAGCGTCGACGGGCCACGTTGCGTGAAGCGCAGTAGGTCGCCCGTCATCGCCGAAGCGCGATCGCTGGCGTCGACCATGTCAGCGAGCAGCTCGCGCGCCTCGGCCACGCGCACCGAGCCCTGGCGCAGCATCTCGGCCAGCTCGCCGAGCCCCGAGCGCAACACGCTGAGCGCGTTGCCGAGGTTGTGAACCACGCCGCCTGCCACACGCCCGAGCGACTGCATGTGCTTGGCTTCGTCGAGGTGCTCTTCGATCAACGCGCGACTTGTCAACGCGAGCAGCGTGCGCGCGCCGAGCTGCAGCGTGTCTCCGCTGACGAACGGCTGCGTATCGACCAACGGCACGTCGTTGAGCAAGGTGCCGTTGCGGCTGCCGAGGTCGGTGACATCGAAGGAGCCGTCCTCGCGCTTGCAGATCTCGACGTGCCGTCGCGAGATGTCCGCATCGGGCAGCGAGATGTCGACGCCGTGCGCGCCGCGACCCACCACACGTTTGCCCTCGCCGAGCTGGAAGCGGCGGCCGGCCGCCGCTCCGGTGAGCGCTACCAAGCACGGGCGTTGGGTGATGTCGCGCGGAAGCGCGGGGCTGGGCGCGCTCGCCAGGCCCTCTACCTCGAGGGTCCCTCGCGCGTCGCGTGTGTAGGGCGGCACATCTCCAGTCTACAGCAACAGGATCAGCGGTAGCTGTCCATAATCGCCTTCTTCTGGCGAACGCACTGCGACTTGCTGTAGTGACCGAGCTTGCACGCGACGCGCAGCTTGACCAGTTTCGCGTCGCGCTTGCTGATCAGGGCGGCGCGGCGGCGCGAGTAGGTGAAGCGGCTGATCTGGCCGGCGTCGCGCATGCGCTTGAGCTGGCCGAGGCTGAGCACATCCCACGACATGCTCAGCCGTCGCAGCCGCACGGTGACCGTGCCCTCCTGGTCGGCGCGCAGGTGGAGCGCCTTGTCGCCGTAGCCTTTGCTGAACAGGTTCAGCCGGCGCGCCACGCCGCCGGTCCGCACGCGCAGCGGCGTCGTTCCAAGCGTGCGGCCGCCGTCTACTACAGACGCACCCGATGGCTGCGAACGGATAACCACCTTGTGCGCGGCGCTAGCACGGCGCCCGCGCTTGGGCTTGGGCGGCGTGTGCGCCGCCGGCCGGCGTCGATGGTGGCGCCGCTTCGGGGTGCTGGCGTGGCGGTGGTGCGTCTTGCGCGGCCGCTCGCGGGTCACGCCGTCGCTCGAAGCCGTGCCCTTGACGGTGCCGGCGGCCGCCGAGCCGCTGGCGCTGTGCGCCGCCACGGCGCCGATACCCGCGCTGCCGCTGCCGCTGCCGCTGCCGCTGCCGCTGCCGTGCGTGGCGGCCAGCGCAGCGCTGCCGCTTCCGGCCTTGTCGCCGCCTTTGCCGCCGACCATCAGCAGCGTGATCACCACGCCGACGGCGATGCCCGCCACGACGATGCCGATCAGCATCGGCAGCGGCACGCCCCGCCGCTCGGGCGGCAGGCGCACCGGCGAGGTGTAGTCGTCGTCGTCGTCGACAGTGCGAGGCGGCGGCAGTGCCGCGGCGATATCGATAGCGGGCTGCTTGCCGGTGCCCTCGAGCCGCGCCGCCTCGAGCTCGTCGACCATGTCGTCGTCGATGCGCGGCTGATTGCCCGTCTGGCGCGTGAGCGCGTCGCGCAGCTCGTAGGCCAGATGCAGCATGGTCTTGGGACGCGCGTCGGGATCTTTCTCCAGCGCGCGCATCACCACCTCCTGTACGGGGGTGGGGATGTCGGGGCGCAGCTCCTTGGGCGGCTTCGGTTGCTGCGTCAGCTGCGCGACGAGCACGTCCTTGGCGGTCTTGCCGACGAACGGGCAACGCCCGATCAGCGCTTCGTAGATGATCGTGCCGAGGGCGTACAGATCGGCGCGGTGATCGATGTCCTGGCCGCTTGCCTGCTCGGGCGCCATATAGGCCGGCGTGCCGAGGATCATGCCGGCCCGCGTGATGCGCGCATCCTGATAGTCGGACAGCAGCGCGATGCCGAAGTCGAGCAGCTTGACGTACTCGGGCTCCTCATCGCGCTTGATCAGCTGGATGTTCTCCGGCTTGAGATCGCGGTGCACGATGCCCTTGCGGTGCGCGGCGTAGAGCCCCTCGGCGATCTGCGTGCCGATCTTGAACACGCGCGACAGCTCGAGCGGCGCTTCACCGTCGATGATGTCGCGCAGGCTCGGGCCTTCGAGATACTCCATCACGAGGAAGCTGTCGCCCTCGGAGGTGGTGCCAAAGTCGATGACGCGAACGATGTGCTCGTTGTCGACGCGGCTCGCCGCGCGTGCCTCGCGAAAGAAGCGCTGCACCAGGCGCTGGTCGCGGCTGTGCTCGCGATGCAGCAGCTTGAGGGCGACGATGCGGTCGTCGAGCAGCTGATGCTCGGCCTTGTAGACCGCACCCATGCCGCCTTCGCCGAGGCGGTCGACGATACGGTAGCGCTCGATGATCGCTTCGGTGGGCTCGAGCGGCTGTCCGTCGCGCGAGCAGTGCGCTTGGGCGCGATAGAAGTTGCCGCACCACGGGCAGACCAGTACCTGGTCTGGTGCAACTCCCTGCGGATCGGCGTGGCCCACGAGCGTAAGGATATCACCGGACGGCGAGCATGCAGAGCCGTCGCCGCGCGCATCGTGCGCGCGCGTTTCGACCGCGGCGGCGAGGCCGTGCTAGCGTCAGGAGGTGCGCTTGGTCACAGTGCTGGTCGCCCTGCTGGCGTTCGCAGGGTGTCAACCGACCCCCGACGCGCCGGCGCGCGCCTTCTCGGTGGCCAACGGCTTCATCCGCGACGAATACGGCCGCGCGGTGATCATGCGCGGCGCGAACGTCGCGCAGTCGCACAAGACGCCCCCCTACTTCGGCTTTCATCGCGCCGCCGACTTCGCGCGGCTGCGCGAGGACTGGGGCTTCAACGCCGTACGGCTGCTCGTAGAGTGGGCCGCCGTGGAGCCGCAGCGCGGCAGCATCGACGCCGCCTACCTCGACGCGCTCGTCGAGCGGCTGCGGTGGGCCCGACAGGCAGGGCTGCTGGTGGTGCTCGACATGCACCAGGACGTCTTCGGCGAGGGCTTCGGCCACAACGGGGCGCCGCGCTGGGCCTGCGACGAGCAGCGCTATCGCGACCACCAGCCGCGCGACCCGTGGTTTCTCAACTACAGCTCGCCTCAGGTGATGGCCTGCTTCGACGCGCTCTACCGCGACGACGCGATCGTCGAGCGCTTCGGCGCGGCGTGGCGTGCGGTGGCCGAGCGGGTGCGGCGCGAGGGCGATCTCGAGCACACCGTCGTCGGCTTCGACGTGCTCAACGAGCCGCATTGGGGCTCGACGAGCGTGTTCAAGTTCGAGGCGACCGTGCTGGCGCCGTTCTACGCGCGCGTGGTCGGCGCCGTGCGCGAGGCCGCACCTGACTGGCTAGCGTTCGTCGAGCCGGCTAACAGCCGCAACCTCGGCATCGCCAGCAGCCTGCCGCGGCCGAGCTTCGGCCACGTGGTCTACGCGCCGCACAGCTACGACCCCAACGCCGAGTCAGGCAACGGCTTCGATCCCGCGCGCGCCGACGCGCTGAAGAAGAACATCGCGGCCATGGCACGCGAGGCCGCGACGGTCGGCGGAGCGCTGTGGATCGGCGAGTACGGCGGCAACCCCGACGAAGGCGGCATCGACGCCTACATGGGCGCTACCTACGATGGCGCGGGCGCCGTCGCCGCCGGCGCGATGGTCTGGGAGTACGGCCGCGGCGGCGGCTACGCGCTGCTCGACGCCGACGGCAACGAGCGCGCCGCGCTGCTCGACGCGCTGGTGCGCCCCTACCCGGCTCGCGTCGCGGGCGATCCGCTCGACTACCGCTTCGAGGCCGCCAGCAAGACCCTGGTCGTGCGCTACGTGGCGCGCGCGGCCGTGCGCGAGGCGACGGAGATCATCGCGCCCGCGCGGGTCTATCCGCGCGGTGTCGACGTCGATTGTGAGGGTGGGTGCAGCGCGGCCTACGACGAGGACGCGCAAGTGGTGAAGGTCAGCGGCGGGCGCGACGGCGAGACCATCGTGGTCACCGTCACGCCGCGCTGACCTCGAGCACAGCGCGAGCTAAGGCGTCATCACGCCGCGCAGCTCGCTGGTGCCGTAGACCACGCCGGTGCTGATCACGTTGCGCAGACAGGGCAGCAGGTTGCCGGTGGCCGGCGGCTGGAACTGCGAGAAGTCGCACTCGATGACGCTGACCTGCCAGTCGTAGAGCGTGCCCGCGACGAGCACTGTCTGGCTGGGGGTATCACCGGCGCCGGTGCAGACGGGCTGGCCGGTGGCCGCCACGCTGAACGTGCCGCCGTTGCTCTCGCAGGTCGCCAGCGAGACCAGATCGAACCACGCCGTGCGCGCCGGCAGGTTGCTCATGTCGAACGACTGCGTCGTCGAAGGCAGCACGATGCGCGCGAGCTGCGAGTTGTTGGCGTCGCCGACGGTCAGCAGATACGACCAGGCGCCCGTCGGCCGGTTGGCGACGTTGTTGTAGTCGTTCCAGCTGAGCGTCGGACGGATCGACGTGACGGTGGCCCACGGCCCGGGCTGGTTGAGCGTCGGTCCCGGGTTGAGCGCCAGGTTGAGCGTCGCGGTGGAGCTGAAGTCGGTGCCCGTGAGGGTCAACCCGAGGCGCCGGTTCTCCGGCGTGGCGAACGTCATCGACCCCGCGGTGTCGATGAAGGCTTCGATGGAGCCGTCACCCGCCGCGCCGGCGAGCACGCTGGCGGTCCAGGTCGTGGCGTTGGTGGCCAGACGCACGCTCGCGCGGAAAAACTCGTTGGCGTTGACGTAGATCTGGATCGGCCCGCCGACGGCGGTGTTGTTGTTGAGCGAGCCCGAGAGCGTGATGCTCTGCGCGCCGTCCACGTCGGTGCAGAAGTAGCCGGCCACGGCGAAGCTCTCGGCGTCGACGTCACCGGTGTTGGGATCGGCGTCCGTGGCGCGGATCGTCACCTGGTAGCACTTGTCGTCGAGCAGGTTGGGCGACGGCGTGTAGCTCGTGGTCGTGCGCAGGCGCGTGGCGTCGTTGAAGTTGTCGTACTGGCCGTCGGTGCTCGAGATCTCGACGTCGTAGTAGGTGGCGTTGGGCACGCTCTGCCAGGTCAGCGTCGGCGAGAGCGTCGTGTTGCGCGCGGCGCCGGTGGGGCTGGTCAGCACGCGCTGGCGCGAAAGCTCGACGATGCTGGCGATGTTGTCGATCTCGATGTGGATGAAGTCGTCGGTGCTCTGGTGATAGAAGAGCGCGTAGTTACCGACCGACGACGCCTGCGGCGTGGGCACGCCGTAGCTGAAGGTGTTGTCGTTGGCGTTGGTGTCGTAGCTCGAGTTGCTGTTGTCGAGCACGGTGTCGTTGCAGCCGCCGTCGTCGAGCAGCGTGACGTTGGTGCCGTTGGGCATGCGCACGCGCGGCGGCGTGAGCGCCGAGGTGGTGCCGTTGCGCTCGACGCCGATCGACATGATGAAGCCGCCGCAGCGACCGGGGCCGGCGATGCGGATGTTGTTGACGTCGCCGATGGGCGGACGGGCGTCGCCGATGTTGACCGTCTTGACGTTGAAGTTGCTGTAGAAGTCGGTCGTGTTGCCGGCCGCGACGAGCGACAGCGAGTTGCCGGTGCTGTTGGCGCCGTTGACGGTGACGGCGAGCGAGCGCGACTGCGCGTCGGTGATCAGCGTCGGCTGGCCGTCGGGCGCGCCGATGCGGCCGCCGTCGTCGCGGAAGGCGCGCAGGTAGTACGTGCCGTTGGGCACGGTGAACGTGAAGGCCTCGGTACCGACGTTCTGTCCCGAGATCACGTTGATGCGGCGCTCGGCGATGTGGTCGAGGATGCGCGTCGGATCGTTGGAGTCGTAGAGACGGATATAGACGTCGGTGCCCGAGTTGGGGCCGCCGAACTGCGTCACCGTGCCGGAGATCATGAACAGCGGCTGATCGGGCTGCGGGCCGTCGTTGGTGGTGTCGGGGGTGGGGCCATCAGCGGTGGTGTCCGGGCCGGTATCGGCGGTGGCGTCGACACTGGCTTCCTGCCCTGCTTCGGCGCCTGCTTCGACGCCCGCGTCGGGGGCGGTGTCGGGCGGCGGTGCGTCCTTGGTCGTGTCGGCTTTCGGGAGGTCGACGCTGGTCTCGGAGGGCGTGCCATCGGACGTGGTGTCCGAGAAGCCATCGCGCTTGACCGCGTCGCTCGTCGTATCGCCCTTGGGCGGGTCGCTGTCGCCGCAGGCGGCGATCGCGAAGGTTAGCGCCGCCGCGGCCGACAGCGCGATGAGGCGAGAGCTCAAAGCTGATTGAATCTTAAACATATTGTTCCTCGCACGCGCGCGGTCGCGCGAACCAGAAATGTCAGAACCATTACTCGTGAACGACGGCTATTCTTACTCCAACGCCCGGCGTCTGTAATCCCAATTCGACCGATTCAGCGCGTCCTGCGCGATTTCGTCGGGCAAAAGCGCGGATTAATCACCAGCGGCGGAGCACCCAACGCCGCGCGTAGGCGTCCTTGGCGAGGTCGCGAAGGTGGCTCTTGGCGCGGCCGCCGCGGCCGGCGCGCAGCACCTTGTAGCTCGGCACGTCGTAGACACGCAGGCGCCCGTCGAGAAAGTCGCTGAAGGCGAGCGTGCGGCCGTCGGCGGAGACCGAGAGCCCAGTCGGCTGGTTGCCGCCGACGATGGCGTCGAGCACGCGACCATCGAGGGCGTCGAGCAGCAGCACCGAGCCCCACTCGGGCCCGCGGCGATGAAAGCTCTCGCGATGGTTGCGCCCGCGGCAGGAGACGAACAGCACGCGCCCGCGCGGGCCGAGGGCGATGGTGTTGGGTTTGCGATCGGTGGCCGCCAGCACGTGCGCGCGATCGCTGGCTGTGTCGACGACGACGATCTCGTGGCGATTGAGGTCCGAGGCGTAGAGCCGCCCGCGGGTATGGTCGGCGACGATATGGCGCATGGAGGAGCCGCCGCGATAGATCACGCGACGGCGCGCGCCGCGCGGCGACGCGGCGAGATCGATCTTCTCGATGGTGCCGGCGCCGAAGGTGGCGACGTAGAGCGAGCGGCCGTCGGCCGAGAGCACCAGGCCGCGCGGCGCGCGACCGCTGCGAAAGCGGCGCCGCACGCGCCCGCTGACGAGATCGATCTCCGAGATGTCGTTGCTGTGCCAGTTGCTGGTGTAGAGCGTGAAGCCGTCGCGCGAGAGCTCCATCATCTTGGTCAGCCGGCCGCGCGTATCGAAGCGGCGCAGCGTGCGGCGGCCGGCGCGATCGATCTCGTAGACGCGACCGGTCTCCATCTGGCTGGCGAAGACCAGCGTTTGGCCGGCGTCGCGTGAAAAGCGCACCTCGGTAGCGCCGCGCGCGAGGTTGACCGCGCCGAGTCG
>JAGQIK010000036.1 GCA_020431405.1 Myxococcales bacterium | reverse complement strand
CGGGCGCCGCCGCCAGCAGGGCGGCGAGCGTCACCAGCAGCGCGAAACGCCTCGGGGTGCGATCTTCCATGCGGCAGCGATTCTACCGCCGTCGCTGGCGCCTGCATCGATTTGCGTCATGATCTAGGAGAAGTGAAAAACAAGACGATCGTGAAAGCAGTATCCGCGGTCGTGCTCGCAGCAGCGCTCGGCGCCTCTGGCTGCACGCACTCCAAACCTCGAACCCTCAGCCCGACCTACGTGCGGCGTGACGCGCGTCGGCTCGATATCGCCCACACGCCGATGGTGGTGGCGCCGATCTCGGTCGACGGCTTCCCAGGCGACGGCGCGATCTACGAGACGATCCTCGCCGCGTCGCTGCGCGTGCGCACACCGGGCGCGCTGCTGCTGCAGGAGGAGCGCGCCACGCTGCTCGCTGCCGGGCACGCGGCGCTGACCACCGCGGACCTCGCCGAGCGCCTCTACGCGGCGGCGGTGCGCGGCGTGGCGGACTTTCCCGACGAGCAGGCGCTGATCAGCGATCTGGTGGCGCTGGCGCACCGTCGCAGCAGCGCACATCGCACGCCGGAGCTGGTGGTGGCGTTGCGCGTGCGCGGGCTTGGCTGGAGCGGCCAGCGGGTTCGCTATCGCGTCACGGCCGCGATCTACGACGTACAGCGCGCGTCGCTGCACACGGTGACGTCGTTTACGCGCGAGGCGAGGCCGCACGAGCTCATCAACGAGCTCGGCAACGTGGGGCTGCAGCTGCTGCCGCTGTTGGCGGCGGGCTAGCTGCTACTTGCGCACCCACTGGTGCGGGAACTCTTTGTAGCTGCCCTTGTGCGCGCGGTAGGTCTTACCGGTCTTGTCGCAGACGTACATCATGCCGCCCGGGACGCGCTTGACGAGGCGCATCTCCTCGCCGGTGTCGGGGCACATCACCACCAGGCGCTGGTTGTCGCGGATGGCGGGGTTGTTCTTTGAAACAGCCACTGGGTACCTCCTACGGGTAGATTCTGTAACGCGGCGCGGACCCTAGCCGATCTCGCGTCCGCGCGCCAGTGCTACGAGCAGTCGTCGCACTGGCCTCGGATCTGGATCTCCACCTGACGGTCCTTGAGCGAGCGCGGGGCCCCTTCGCCGGCGCTGACCCGCACCACGACCTCGTCTTCGGGCAGGCAGACCACGTCGCCGCACTCGGTGCAGACGAAGTGTGGGTGATCACTGAAGTGATCGCCGCCCTCGCGCGCGAGCTCGAAGCGCCAGACGTGGTCGCCGAGGTCGCGCCGCGTGGCCAGGCCGGCCGTGGTGAGGTCGACCAGGTTGCGGTAGATCGAGGCGCGGTCGAAGCCGCGAGGACCGAGGATGTCGACCACATCGTTGTGCGTCAGCGGCCCTTCGGCGCCGACCATCACTTCGTAGACGGCGATGCGGCCCGCCGTGGCGCGCAGTCCCGCATCGCGGATGCGCTGGCGAACGTCTTCGGAGGGTTTTGTGCTGCTGTCGCCCATCTCGGCTCTCGTTCTTGCAGCCTAGCACGCGCGGCGTGTTCGCGTGGCCGCCGCCGAGGCGAGCAGCATTCCCTTTGCAATACCCCCGTTTAGCTGCTACTTGCTCAGGAGCGAGCACGAGCGACGTCCATGCAGCAATCCATCGAGCGCATCATCGCCAATTTCGAGGTCCTCGACGACTGGGCCGATCGCTACCGCTACATCATCGACCTCGGACGCCAGCTGCCGGGCCTGCCCAGCGACTGCCGCGTCGAGTGCAACCGCGTCGACGGCTGCGTCAGCAAGGTCTGGCTGGTCGAGGAGATGGACGCCGGCAGCGTGGGCGACCTGATGGAGGCGGTGGCGCGCTCGGCGGGCGAGGCGCTGCCCGTGGCGGGCGACTCGCGCTGTCCGATGTACTTCAACGCCGACAGCGACGCGCACATCGTGCGCGGGCTGATCGCGATCTTGCTGCACCTGTACTGCGGCAAGACGCCCGAGGAGATCCTGGCGCTCGATCCGGCGCCGCTCTTCACGCAGCTCGGGCTCGACAAGCACCTCAGCGTCAGCCGCAGCAACGGCCTCAACGCGATGGTCAAGCGCCTCAAGCAGCTGGCGGCCGAGCAGATCGCCCGTCGCGGCGAGAACACCGCCGACAGCGCCGCGGCGGCGCCCGCTCAGTAGCGAGCGCTCGGCCTACTTCTCTTTCAGACGCTCGCCCTGCAGCTTGATCCACTTCTTGTTGCGCGTCTTCCAGACGTGCGATTGCGCAGCCGGCGTGGCCTCGGCAGCGGGGCGCGCCTTGGCCGCGTTGGCCTTGTAGACGTCGGCGACGCCGTGCGTGATCTCGCGCCGCAGCGACTTGGGCAGCAGCTTGTTGGCCACGCTGAACTTCTGCGACGAGGCAGGTGACGAGCGATGCGAGTCGAGGCAGAAGACCTGCAGCGAGACGCGTACGGACTTGCCAGGGCGGACCATCAGCTTCTGCGTGTCGACCCAGCTGCCCTGCTTGTCGACGGCCAGCGGGCCCGCCGCGCCGAGGCGCTGTGGCGCCTTCTCTGGGTCGCCCTGCGGCACGAAGTAAACGCCGCGCGGATCGAAGCGCGCCGCCTGCTTGCCGACGTTCTTGACGTCGATGATCATGCGCCCGCTCGAGCCGCCGGTATAGCGCACGAAGCGAATGCGCAGGTTCTGCTGGCGCTGGCCAGCGCTGCCCGGGATACGCACGTAACCCGATGCGAATGCGCTGGCGGGGATGGCCAGCAGCGCGAGGGCGAGCGCACACGCGATGCGCCCGAATGCTCGGAAACTGCGGTTCATGACGTGCTCCTGACGCTTTGGATGCGTCAAGGAACGCGCCAGCTCCGACTACGGTCTAACGAAAGTTGGGAGGGGGCCGCGCCGGCGGATGCTCAGCGCGCGCGCTCGGCTTTGCGCCGCTCGAGCTCTTCTTTGTGCTGGATGCTGTAGCGCGTCCAGGGGCGGATCGAGAGCCGTTTGAAGCCGATCGGCTCGCCGGTGCCCTCGCAGATACCGTACTCGCCGCTGCGCATCTTCTGCAGCGCGTGGGCGATCTCGATCAGCAGCTTGCGCTCTTTGTTGGCGTAGCGAATGAGGTAGGCCTGCTCGGCGTCGCGGCTGGCCTGGTCCATCTCGTCGGCCATCGGGCCGGTCGGATCGGTGGCCTCGGCGATGTGCCGCCGTACGCCTTCGAGCACGCGCTGGCGCTCTTTGCGGAGCTTGTCGTACAGCTCGCGCGTCTGCTTCGCCGTGAGGCCCGAGTCCGGATCCGACTGCGGATTCTCGATGTCGAACGCGGCCGCGCCGATCGCCTTGTCGGCCGGTTTGGCAGCAGCAGCTTTGGCTTTTTCCTTAGCCATCGATGGAGCTCGCTTTGTGAGAAAGGCCGTGTTTATAGAACGCTATCCCTACGATATCAAGCGTCGGGAGCCCTCAGTGCATCATCTGCTGGCGCCGGTATGCGCCCGGTGTGGTGCCCGTCCAGCGCTTGAACGCACGGTGAAATGCGCTCGGTTCGGAAAAGCCGAGCAAGAACGCGGCCTCGCCGATCCCGATCGATGGCTCGCGCAGATACTTCTCCGCGAGCTCGCGCCGTAGTACGTCGAGCACCTCCTGATGAGAGGTGCCGTCGTCCTTGAGGCGGCGCTGCAGCGTGCGTGGGCTCATGGCGAGCTTCTTGGCGACGCTCTCGAGCGTCGGGTCGCCTTCCTGCAGGCCTTCGGCGACGAGGTGGCGCACGCGGCCCATCAGGTCATCGGCCTTGGGCAGCTTGCCCAGCAGGTCTTGGGCGTAGCGGTCGAGCAGACCGCGCAGGCGCGGATCCGCGTCGCGGATCGGCGTGGCGAGCACGGTGCGGTCGAGCGACAGCGAGTTCATCGGCTGCTCGAAGAGCACGGGGCAGCGGAAGATGCGGCGATGCTCGTCGGCGCTGCGCGGCGCGTGGTGAGCGAAGGTCACCTCGGTCGGCGAAAAGTCCACGCCTGTCATCTGGCGCCCGATGATGATCAGGCAGGCGACGATGAACTCGGCGGCGTGGCGCGGCGAGCCCTCGGGGATGGCGGGCATGGCGTAGGCGATGCGGGCGGTGTCGCGGTCGAGCTCGAAGGTGACCTCGGCGGCGTCGTGCACGAGGCGCGAGTAGCGCACCACGCGGCCGTAGGCGTCGCCGAGGTTGGGCGAGTTGCGCGCGACGTAGTCGATCACGGCGAAGGCGCCCGGCTGCAGCGACTCGGCGAGGTGTAGGCCGAAGAACTCGTCGCCGCTGCGGCGCGCGACTTCCTCCCACAGCTGGTGATGCACGTCGCGCGGGATGCGGCCTTCGGGATCGTCGAGGGCATCGAGCTCGAGCCCGAAGCCCGTGGCGAGCTCGTGTATCTCGATGTCGAGCTTGCGCGCCCCCGCCAGCAGCACCTGCAAATAGGGGCTCCCCACCGTCGCCTTGTGCATTCCCTGTTCGCTCTTTCCTTGAGTTTCTGCGCGCCCGCGGCCGCCGCCTGACCGATGGCGACAATGCCTTGACCCGAGCCGCCAGACGCCGACACGTCAGTCTAATGAGTCCCCTCGGGCGTTGCTACCGACTTGTTAAGTGTCCGTATTTATGTGGTAGAACTGAGGGGTCAGCAATTGGTCTGACCAGTTATTGTCTTCTGGCGTGAGCGGTCAACAGATGTGGCGCCTCGCGTCAACGCCACCGCCTCACCCTTTACTACATCTCTTTACGTCGACAGCGACACGACACACCGACCGCCGACAAGGGAGATGTCATGACCGCCGCCACCCGCACCGCCGCCGCCGCCGCCCCGATCGCCGCCGCCTCTGCTGCCCGCACGAGCGCATCGCAGTCGCCCCGTCAGATCGCGGCCGCGCGCCGGCTGGAAGAGCAGCAGCTGCTGCGCGCTGCGCTCGGCGGTGACGACAGCGCCTGGCAGAGCTTCTGCGCGCGTTACGACGGCTTCATCGCCGGCTGCGTGGTGCGGGTGCTGCGTCGCTACAACATCTCGCTGACCACCGAAGACCTCGGCGACCTCGTCTCCGAGGTGTGGATCGCCCTGCTGCGCGACGACCGCCGCAAGCTGCGCCTCTACGATCCCTCGCGCGGCTGCAGCGTCAGCAGCTGGGTCGGCCTCATCGCCACCAACACGATCATCGACTACCTGCGCGTCAAGTACACGGCCAACGCCTACCTCGAAGACTCGCCGCAGGTGGCGAGCACGCTCGTCGAGCGCCGCGGCCCCGACACGCAGCTCGAGCTGCGCGAGCTGGCCGACATCGCGCGCGCCGCGCTGGCGTGCCTTCGCCCCGACGAGCAGCGCTTCGTCAGCTACTGCTACCACGAAGAGCGCAACCCGGCCGATATCGCCGCCGAGCTCGGCATCAGCGTCAACACCGTGCACAGCCGCAAGTTCAAGCTGCGCCAGAAGCTGATCCGCATCGTCGACGAGATGCAGGCCAACCGCGCCGCCGCCTGATACCCTCGCGCGCATCACCGCCGCGCGACGCACACCTCCAACACGCTCGGTCTTGATCGCCGCCGCCGCTGCCGCCGTGGCGGCGCTGTGCGGCGCGGCGAGCTGTGGCCAGACGTTCCGCTTCTCTGCCGAGGTCCGTGCACGCGCGGCCAAGCAGCTGCCGCCGCTCGACGACGCGCGCGCCGAGCTGACCGTAGCGCCGCTCGGGCTGCAGCTGACGCTGCCTTTCGATCGCACGCTCGACGCGTCGGCGCACGTATCGAGCGCGGCCGTCGACGTGCTGGGCGAGCTTCGCGCGGGCGACAAGCTCGTCACGCCGCTGCGCGTGCGCCGCATCGGCAACTTCTCGCGCCTGACGTGCAGCTACCCGAAGCTGCTTTTGGCGCTGCCCGACGACGAGCGCGCGCCGCGGCGCAGCTACATCGTGCTCAGCCACTGCAACGACAAGTCGACGCTCTTTCTCGACGGGCATCACCTCGGCGGCATGCGGCTGGCGTTCGCGCTGCACGCCGCCTTCGATCTGCCCACGCTGCGCGTTCGCCGCGTGCGCATCGACTACGTCGACAGCGCCCACCAGAAGCCACGCCGCGCCCACAAGCCGGCCTTGCTCGTCGAGCACGTGCGCGATCTCGCCGCGCGCGCCGGCGGCGGCCTCGCGCGCTATCGCCTCTCGGGCGGCGGTGAGCTGTCGTCGGTGGATGACGTGATGCTGGCGCGGCTGCACCTGTTTCAGATCTTGATCAACAACGGCGACTGGAAGGTCTACTCGCTGCAGCCGCTGGCCCGATACATCCGCCGTGATACGCCGCGCGCCTATCTACACAACGTGGCGCTGGTCGGACCGCGCGCGCCGGGCCAGCCCGCGCTGCCGTCGGCGTTCGATTTCGACATCTCGACGCTCGTCGGCGTGCCGCGCGGCGTCGCCGAGCTGTCGGGAGGAAGCTACGAGGAGCTGCTGTCGGCGATCGCTTCGCCGCATGTGCTTCGCGGCGAGTCGTCGCTGTCGCGCTGGGCGGTGCTCAACCTGATTCACTTCCTGCGCCGCCACGGGGCCGACGCGGCGCGGCGGGCGCTCGCCTTCGTCGCGCCAAAGCGCGCGCTGTTCGACGCGCTGGTGGCGCGCGCGCGAGTCGGCGCGGACGCCAAGAAGCGCGCGCGCGAGCACGTGGCCGCGTTCTATCGCGCCCTGCAGGCGACGACCAAGCTGTGGCGTGTGCGTCGCGCGGTGCCGCTCTACGCCACGGCGGGCGGGGCGCGGCGCGCCTGTGACGCCATCGCGGCCGGTGCGCCGCTCGAGCTCGTCGAGGGCGGCGACGCAGCGTCGCGCCCGAGCGATGGCCGCGTGGCCGTGCGACCGGTGCAGGTCGTGCGCGTGGTGGTTGGCAAGGGACTCGAGCCGCTCTGCAACAAGGGCGGCAGCGAGGCGAGCGTTCCGCAGCGCGCCTTCATCGAGCGCGCGGCGATCGAGCCGTTGCGCTAGGGCGCGAGGCCGCCGGCTGCGAGGAGGCCGCCGGCTGCGAGGTGGCCGGCTGGCCGAGCCGTCGCGGCCGTGGTGCGAAGCGCGACTCGTGCTCGACGCGGCCGTCGATGTCGTAGAAGCGCAGCCGCGCGCGCTGCGCGTTGATGCTCACGCCGACAAAGCCGAGCGAGCGGCGCGTGAAGCGCGCGTGCGGCCCCGTGCCCACGCGTCGCGTGCTGGCGCTGGCGCCGCTGACGACATAGATCGGCCGCGTGCCGCGATCGATGAGCTGCTTGTCGTGATCGTGGCCGCAGATGTAGAAGTCGACACGCGCGCGCAGCAGCGGATCGAGCTCGGTGATGAGCCGCTCGTTGTCGCCGTGCAGGCCGTAGGAGTAGATCGTGTGGTGGCCGTAGACGACGACCCAGCGCTGCTTGACGGCGAGCAGCAGCTTGGCCAACCAGCGTGCCTGCGGCGCGGCCCAGCGCGTGGTGTCGATGGCGATGAAACGAACGTCGCCGATGACGAAGGTGTAGCGCGGTGCTGGCATGCGCCAGGTGCGCGAAGGACCGACGTAGCGCCACTGCGCGCGCGCTTCGCCGTTGTACCAGTCGTGGTTGCCGAGCGAGGGGAAGACGGGCAGGCCCACGCGGCCGTAGCTCGCCTCGTAGTAGCGCCGCCAGCGCGCGTCGCCGATGGTGCGCACGCCGATGGGATAGAAGTTGTCGCCGACGGTGAGGCCGAAGGCAAAGCCCGCGCGCGGCGCCACCGCGGCGACGGCACGCGCGACGCGATACATGCCCGCGTTGCCGTGGCCCCAGTCGCCGATGACAAAGAAGCGCACGCTGCCGTCGGGGCGCGCGCGCACGCCGGGCTGCCAGCCGGCGAGCCCGGTGAAGTCTTCGGGGCGCGCTCTGCGGGGACCGAACAGCAGGGCCGGGCAGCCGACGAGCAGCGCCGAGATGACGAGCGTGGCGAGCGCGCGCGCGGCGCGGCTGTGTCTGCTGGTGCTCATGCGATGTGTATCTTGGCCCACGTCGCCTGTGGTGTCGCGCGCTTCGACGCTGGCACGCCGCGTGTATCGAGATCGCGCATGACTGACAAACACGCCGAGAACCGCTTCGCCGTCGAGAGCTTTCGAGGTCCGCTGATGATCGTCGTCGGCATGCTGGTCAGCTCGCTGGCGATGCTCTGCCTCGCCGTCTTCGTCTCCGGTTAGAGCGCTGACCGGTTTGGCTGGCGCGCCTTGGCGACGCGGGGCCGTCCTGGCACACTGGGGCCATGGCTCGCGTACCGGAACAGACGCTAGAAAAGGTTGTCACCGAGGTCTCGCAGAAGATGGTCGACGCCGACTACATCGGACGGCGCGTCGACGAGCTGATCGCTGTGCAGCCGAACCTGATGCAGTACGTGGTCGCGCACAAGAGCGAGCTTGGCGTCGAGTTGATCGTGCAGGTGCTGTTTCACGCGGCGATCATGGCGCAGGGGCTCGAGCTGGCGACCGGCGCTTCGCCGCTGCCGGTCAGCTTCGTCGACCTCGACGCCGCGGCCAACGCGACGCCGACGCTCGAGCGCTTCTCCGAGGCCGAGCCGGCGCTGGCCAACTTCGTCTACAACAACCTCGTCGTCGAGACGCCCGGTCCTGCTGGCCAGCTGGCGGGCAAGCTGCTGGCGCACATCGGCCGCGCGATGCTCGACAAGTCTTAGCGCGCTGAGCGAGCGCGCCCTACCGCGCCTACTGGCAACGACAGCGACCGGCCTGGCAGCTGCAGGTCTTGCCGGGGCCGCTGTGACACGTGTCGGAAGGGCCGCAAGCAAAGCCCGGCTGCACGTCGCCAGTTGGCGACGCGCCGGCGGTGGCCGTGAAGAAGCCGGCCAGCACCCACGGTGTGCCGCCGCCGTACTGCGAGACCTCGATGGTGTAGACGCCGGGGCTCGGCGGCGTGAAGCGCAGGACGGTGGTGCAGGGCTTGGACGCCGGGATGTCCATCGTGCCGCTGCCGCCGTTGACGCGGATCAGATAGAACAGCGCGCCGATGTAAAACGGCGCGCCTTCGATGGCGATCTGATTTTGCTGGCCGGCGGGGCCGCTGACCGGCGAGATGCGCAGCGGATCGGGCAGCGGCGTGCTGGGGCTGGTCTGGCTGGGCACGCACGCCGGCGCGCAGATCGACGCCGAGGGCTGCGTGCAGTCGGGCTGCGCGCCGCATTGGTCGCAGGTGTAGCCGCTCTTGGTGCAGCTGCCGCTGCAGCGCGGTGCGCAGCCGAGCTCGAGCGTCGGTGCGCAGCTGCTCTTGATCCACACCTCGCCGGGCTTGCAGCCGCAGGGGCCGGGTGGGCCGTCGGTGGCGAGCAGATCGCTTGGAGGCGCGTCGCGCTGCGCGTCGGCCGGCGTCGTGTCTTGCACGAGGTCGGCCGCCGGTGCGTCGCGCGGCGTGCCGTCGCCCGCGGAGTCCTTGACGGACGAGTCCTTGCCCGACGAGTCCTTGCCCGACGAGTCCTTGATCGCGCCGTCCTCCGCGCTAACCTGCCGGCCATCACAACCCACCGTGACGATGACGACCAGCGCCAGCGCCGCCCCGATGATCCTGCTCGCCATAGCGGGTAGCCTACGATGAAGTCGCGCCGTTTTCACATCGACGAAGCGCGCATCACGCTGCCCAAGGGCACGCGCGTGGTTTTGCGCGTCGACCTGCGCGCCGAGGACGGCACGCTGTGCAAGGCGGCGACGGTTGGTGTGGTGGTGGAGGTGGCCTACGAACGCTACGTGGTGCGCACGCCGGCGGGGCGCCGCGTCTCGTGCCAGCGCGACCAGCTGGCGCTGCAGAAGCACGATCAGCTGCCGGCGCTCGCCGAGCGCCAGCACGACTACGAGACGCTCTCGTCGCGCGTGTTCTTCTCGGCCGTGGTGGGATCGTCGGCGTGGGGGCTTTCAGGGCCCGACAGCGACCGCGACGTGCGCGGCGCGTTCCTTCTGCCCTTCGCCGCGCGCGCGGGGCTGTTCGAGCCGCCCGACGAGATCCGTCACCCGGCGCGCGACGAGCAGTACTGGGAGGTGCAGAAGCTGGTCTACCAGGGGCTGCGCGGCGACGCGGGCACGCTCGAGCTCTTGTGGTCGCCACACGTGGTCGTCTGCGACGCGCTCGGCGAGGCGCTGCTCGCGCGGCGCGAGATGTTCATCTCGCAGAACGTCTTCGGCACCTTCGGGCGCTACGCGATCAGCCAGTTTCGCAAGATGCGCGGCGCCGAGAAGCGGCGCTCGGTGCAACGCGCGATCCTCGAGCTGCTGTCCGAGCAGCGCGCCGAGGGCGCGCTCGATCTGAGCGGCGCGGCGCGCGAGGTCACGGCGCGCGGCGTGTGCGCCGACGACGCGGCGGCGCGCGAGGCGATCCGCGATCTATACAACTCGCTCTTCGATCGAGGATTGATCGCCGAGCGCGGCTTCGAGGTGCTGGTGGCGCGGGTCGGCGAGGCGGGCGCCGACGAGGAGCTGCTGGCGGCGCTCGAGGGGCCGCCGCGCTGGAAGAACGCCTACAACCTGCTGCGCCTGCTGCGCTCGGGCATCCAGCTGCTCGAGCACGGCACGCCGCTGATCGTGGTCGAGGGCGACGCGCGCGACGAGCTGCTCGCGGTCAAGGCCGGCGAGTGGCCGCTCGAGCGCGTGCTGGCGCGCGCAGACGAGCTGTCGGTCGCGCTCGAGGCGGCCTTCGCGCGCACGACGCTGCCGCGCGAGCCCGACTACGAGGCGGCCGACGCGTTCCTGCTGCGCTGTCGCGAGCACGCCGCGCGCGAGCACCTCGCGCAGGTCAGCGTGGCCTCGCCGCCGCTGCCGTTGTCGCCATCGCCGACGCCCGCCCCGCTCGCGGCCGAGCGCCGCTTCGCGCTGCCCGAGGCGCTGCTCGAGGCGTTCCTCGCGCGCTATGGTGCGCTCGACTTCGTCGTCGCCAGCGTCGTCGGCAGCCACAGCTATGGCTTCCCCTCGCGCGACAGCGACGTCGACTTGAAGGCGATTCACTTGCTCTCCGCCGACGCGCTGCTGGGGCTCGATACGCCGGATCCGACGCTGAGCTTTCTCGGCGACGTCGAGCACGCGGGCGAGACGGTGGAGATCGACTTCACCTCGCACGAGGCGCGCTTCGCGCTCGAGCGACTGCTGCGCGGCGACGGCAACGTGCTCGAGCGCATCCTCTCGCCGTATCTCGTCTGCCCGTCACGTGTCGACGCGCGCCTCGAGTCGTTGCGCGTGGCGGCCAAGCTCAACCTCTCGCGCCGTTTCTATCGGCACTACCGCGGCTTCTTCACCGCGATGGTCAAGCGCTACCTCGGCGACGAGCGCGGCAAGCTCAAGACGCTGCTCTACGTGTATCGCGTGGCGCTGACGGGCATCAACCTGCTCGAGCACGGCGAGCTGTGCGGCGATATCGTGCCGCTGCTCGATCGCTACGCGCTGCCCGACGTGCGCGCGCTGCTCGAGCGCAAGGCCGAGGCGGAGCTATCGCGCATCGACGCCGCCGCGGACGCGCCGCACGTGGCGCGCTTCAGCGAGCTCGAAGCGTGGCTCGAGCGCGCCTACGAGC
Source organism: Myxococcales bacterium (assembly GCA_020431405.1). Lineage (GTDB taxonomy): Bacteria > Myxococcota_A > Polyangia > JAGQIK01. The sequence goes on along the minus strand of JAGQIK010000036.1, from coordinate 52,237 downwards.
GCTCGACGCTGCCCGACGAGCCGGCCGCCCCCGGTGCCCTCGACGCCTGGCTGCGCGCCGCGCGCCGCGCGCAAGTCGCTGATCGCTGACCGCTGACCGCTGACCGCTGACCCGCTACTTGCCCTTCGCCGCCGCCTGCCGCTTGGGCTTGGGGCCGCGCGCGCGCACCATCAGCATGCGCAGCGGCACGCTGAGCGGGTCTTTGGGGTTGGAGGCGATCTTGTTGAGGTACGCCAGGTCGGACTTGCGCTTGGCCTTGAGCAGCAGCTGCGCGGCGCCGAGGCGCAGCACGCGCGGATAGCCCGGCTCGACGTAGATGCGCTGCTGCTTCGGATCGCCGTCGGCTAGCTCGAGCAGCCGCGCGCCGACCATCATGTAGACCTGCTTGCGCGTGACAGGCGAGCGCAGCATCTCGAGCAGCGGCTCGCGCATGCGCTTGGCCGCCTTGCCTTCGATGGCGCCGAGCTCCTTGCGAAGCTCGTCGGGTCGCCGGCCCTGCAGGATGTTGTCGAGCCGGTTGATGTCGTCGATGGTGAGCTTCCACTCGTGCGTCTTGTGCACCTTTCGCGCCATGGCGACGAACGGCTTGAAGAGCGGCTCGTGCTCGACGACGCCTTGCACCAGCTTGTCGACGTCGGGGTTGCGGATGCGCGTCAGCAGCCGCAGGCACTCGCGCTGCAGCGCCTGATGGATGTGCTCGCGCGCCATGCTGGCCAGATCGGCGGGGCGAAACATGTGCAGCCGCGCCAGCAGAAACGCCGCCGCCGCGCGTTTGTGCTTCGCGGCGAAGGGCGACTCGATCAGCGCGCGCAGCGCCTTGGTCGCCTCCAGCCCTTGCATCGCCAGCAGGCGCGTGGCGCGCGGCGTCATGGCGGGCGAGGCCTTCCAGGCGAGCTGAAATGCCGCGCGCACGCGCTTGGGCCACAGCCGGTCGTCGTACTTTTTGGCCACCGCCGTCTTGTCGCCCGAGCCGCTGCCCGCGCCGGGGCTGTCGTCGTGGCCGGGGTGGCCTGGCGCCGCGCGCGGCGCGCGCACCGAGGTGGCGCCGGTGGGGTTGGTCTTCGACTTGCGCGCGGCGGCTGCCGCCTTGCGACGCTTCTCGGCCTCGCGCTGCTGTTTGACGTGCTCGGGCACGTCGTCTTTCTTGCTGCAGCCGGGGGCGACGACGAGCAGCGCCAGGGCGGAGGCGATGACGGAACGAATCATAGGATCACGCCTTGGGTCCAAAACCGATGATGATGTAGCCGCCCGACTTGTCGTCCTTCTGGATCTCGAGCAGTCCGCGCTTCTTGGCGTCCTCGAGCAGCACGTTGAAGGTGGCGTAGCCGTAGAACGCCTCGTTGAAGTTGGGGCGCTTGCGCTTGAGCGTCTGCTTGACCATCGAGCCGTAGATGTTGCTGTCGCGCTCCTGGAAGAGCGCCTCGGCGGTGTCGAGCACCATCTCCATGGCTTCTTCTTTGCGCTCCTCGCTGCTGGCGTCGTCCGCCGCGGCAGCTGCGTCGGGCTTCTTAGCCGCTTCGGCCTTCTTGCTCGCGGCGCTGCTGCTGCTGCTGCTGCTGGTGCTGCTGCTGCTGCTGGCGGCGGCGCGCGCGGGGCCGGTCTGGCCCGCGGCGGCGCGCTTTCCTCGCCCGCTGCCCTTGCTCTTCTTCTTCTTCTTCATGCGCTCGAGGTCGTCGTAGTAGATGAACTCGTCGCAGTTATCGATCAGCAGGTCGCTCGACGAGTTTTTGACGCCGAGCCCCACCACCTTCTTTGCGTTCTCGCGCAGCTTGCTGACCAGCGGCGAGAAGTCGCTGTCGCCCGACATGACGACAAACATGTCCACGTGCGCCTTGGTGTAGCAGAGGTCGAGCGCGTCGACGACGAGGCGAATGTCCGCCGAGTTCTTGCCCGAGTACGAGACGTGCGGGATCTCGATCAGCTCGAAGGCCGCCTCGTGCATGCGCCGCTTGTGCGACTTGAAGCGGTCCCAGTCGGCGTAGGCCTTCTTGACGACGATCTTGCCCTTGTCGAGCAGGCGCTCGAGCGTGAGACCGATGTCGAAGTCATCGAACTTGGCGTCGCGCGCGCCGATCGCGATGTTCTCGTAGTCACAGAAGATCGCGATGTTAGGTAGGTTCTCCATGGGGCAGCTATAGCCGGCCCCACGCACCTACGCAAGCACGCGCACACCGGCGCGCGCCGCGTGCACGCCGCGTGCACGGCGACGCGCGCGGCGATCAGGCGGCGGGCTTCTTGAGCAGCGCCAGCACCTTCTGGCGGCGCTCGTTGCGCAGCGGCGCGTAGAAGGGGTCGCGATCGACGGCCTTGTAGTCGCGAGCGAGCCCGCGCACCTCGAGCGTGCGCAGCTGCTGCAGCGTCAGATCGCCCACTGGGTGGCCGAGGTCGTCGACGAAGTCGACCGGCAGCGCCGGCTCGATGCGCTTGTGGCTGGCGGCGTACTCGGCGATCTCGTCGTCGTCGCTAAAGCACGCCTCGAGCTCTTCGCAGGGTACCAGGCGGCGGAAGTTGTTGACGTCGATGAGCTTGACCAGCCCCGCGGCGTCGAGCACGAGGTTGCCGCGCCCGGCCAGGTCGGGCACCAGGCCGAGCTCGTTGACCATGTCGCGTACGTCGCGGATGAAGCGCTCGAGGCTGCGGCGGCTGGCCTGCAGCGGCAGGCGCTCGTTGACCAGGCGCAGGTCGCGCGTGATCTTCACGCGGCGCTGCAGGCAGTAGTAGCGAAAGTCGCCGACCAGATCGAGGTCGGCGAAGGGCGTGCTGTCGGGCACGAAGGCGCCGATGAAGCCCTCCATGGCCTCGATGTCGTGAAGCTCGGTCTCGGTGGTGACGGAGACCTCGTGGCCGGTGGCGAGCGCCTTGCGACCGGAGCTGCCGTGCTCGTCGATGAGCTGTTGCTCGCTGCGCCGCGGCACGCGCAAGACCGTGCGCTCGTCGACGAGCGGATAGACCTGCATGCGCGCACCACTGCCGAGCATGCGCGGGATGCATTCACTCGCGCGGCTGCGTGCGATCTCCGGAGGTAGGGTCAGCCTCAGGGGCTGCGTCGCGGCTGCGGCGCTCGGATCACCCACAACGTAAGCATCCCGCACGGTTCGGGCCCTCGTCAAGTTTGTAAGCCGTTTTACGGACTATAGTAGTACTTGAAGCGGGCCGCCACCTCTGGCGACCACAGGCCGAATTTGCGGCCGTGCACGTCGAGCAGGTAGGCGGTGCCCGTCTCGGGCGACGTCAGCTTGACCACCCAGTGGTAGCCCGAGAATGGAAAGGCCGTGAACGCCTCTTTGGGGTAGTTGGTCACGGTCTCCACGCGCCAGCTGGCGAACTTGGCCGCCGTGTCGCTGCCGGCGACGTTGTAGCGAAACCACTGGCTGGCCATCATGCTTTGGCCGCCGCAGCCGTAGGGCGCGCCGTCCCAGATCCAGAACGTGGCCGCGCCGATGAGGTTGTTGACGCCGCCCGGCACGCCTGACAGGCGATAGCCCTGGTCCTCGAGCCATTTGACGACCTCGTTGAAGGCGGTTTCGACCTGCTCGACCTCGGACACGGGCGGTGCTCCTGGCGATGCGACTGCACGGGCTGCGATCGACATTGTATCCTATGGGCCTTACCCCTCAAGAGAGGTCCACGTGGTGATTGCTTACCGGTCGGTGCGCCACCTGGCGGCGGCGCTCGCGCTGGCGGGGGCGCTGGCGTCGTTTGCTTGCGATAGCGCCAAAGGCACGTTCAGCGACGGCAACGGGCCGCCCGACGGCGACGTCAACACGGGTCAGCTCGACGGTGGCGGTGGCGACATCGGGCCGGGCACCTGCCCGGCGGTGCCTTGCCCCAACGGTATGGTCTGCGCCGCGGGGCAGTGCGTGCCCGACACCAACACCTGCGCGAGCGACGAGGACTGCCAAGGCGACAGCTACTGTGACGCGACGACGAGCGTGTGCGTGCCCTACGCGCCGCCGGGCGGCGGCAGCGGCAAGACCCACGATGACACCTGCAAGGGGGCCGGCTTCACCGCCGAGAAGCTGGCGCAGCCCAAGGTGCAGTGCAGCTGGACCAAGACGGCGGTGATCAACGCGCCGGTGGTGGCCGACCTCGACGGCGACAAGAAGCCCGAGATCCTCTTCATCACGTTCACTGGCAGCACCATCGCGGCGGGCAGCATCGTCGCGCTCAACGGCGCCGACTGCGCCGAGCTGTGGGTCAAGCCGGCGTCGCTCGGCACGCGCTCGCAGCTCGCCGTCGCCGACCTCGACAACGACGGCAAGCTCGAGATCGTCGGCATCGGCAGCGACAACAAGGTGCGCGTCTTCGACTACCAGGGCAATCTGCTCGCCACCGCCGCGCAGGCGGCGCTCGGCAAGGGCGCGACGAGCTTCAACGACGGCGGCGCGGCCATCGCCAACCTCGACGGGCAGGGTCCGCCCGAGATCGTCTACGGCGGCCAGGCGCTGCGCTATCAGGCCGGCACGCTGACGCAGCTCTACAACGTGGCCGGCACCGGCGGGCACTGGGGCATCATGAGCGTCGTCGCCGACATCGATCTCGACGGCAAGCCCGACGTGGTGATGGGCAACAAGATCCTCGATGGCATCACCGGCGCCGACAAGACGCCGCCGGGCGTCTCGAGCTTCCCTGGCGGCTACGTCGCCATCGCGCAGTGGGACAAGTCGACGCCCGAGCCTGAGGTGGTGCTTATCTCGTCGCAGACCGGCCAGCCCGGCGCGATCCGCATCTACAACCCCAAGACCGGCAACGTCGTGTTCGGGCCCTACACGTTCGGCCAGCGCTGGGGCGGGCCGCCGACGGTGGCCGACTTCGACGGCGACGGCGAGCCCGAGGTGGCGGCGGCCGGCTACGTCGGCTACGCGGTCTTCGATCAGGAGTGCGCGGCGACGCCGATGCCGGCGTTCTGCGACAGCCCCGGCGTGCGCTGGCTCAAGACGACCAAGGACAACTCGTCGGGCTCCACCGGCTCGTCAGTGTTCGACTTCAACGGCGACGGCCAGGCCGAGGTGGTCTATCGCGACGAGTGCTGGCTGCGCGTCTATGACGGCAAGACGGGCCAGGTGCGTTTCGCGCAGGCCATCACGTCGGGCACGATCCTCGAGCTGCCGGTGATCGCCGACGTAGACAACGACGGCCACGCGGACCTCGTCGTGCCGAGCCACAACCTCAGCTCTGGCTGCACGACCGAGCCCGAGCTGAACCTGCCGTTCACCGGCGGCACGCAGGGCATCTTCGTGCTGCGCGATCCGCAGAACCGCTGGATGCCGTCGCGCGCGATCTGGAACCAGCACAGCTATCACATCACCAACATCAACGACGACGGCACGGTGCCGGCGGTGGAGAAGGACAACTGGCTCACCTGGAACAACTACCGCCAGAACACCCAGGGCCTGATCAAAGGCGACCAGCCGGCGCCCGACATCACGGCGCGCCAGCAAGACGCGCTCGAGCCGTCGTCCAACTGCAAGACCGCCTGGAAGCTGCAGGCGCGCATCTGCAACCGCGGCACCAACAAGGCCGGCGCCGGCGTGCCGGGCACGTTCTATCAGGGCGATCCGCGCTCGGGCGGCACGGCGATCTGCACGGCGACGACGACGCAGGCGCTCGACCCGGGGCAGTGCGAGTCGGTGAGCTGCGAGTGGGCGGCGCCGCCCTCGGAGAAGGTCGACCTGTGGTTTCAGGCCGACGACGACGGCGCGCAGCAGGGCAAAGAGGTCGAGTGCAAAGAGAAGAACAACCTGCTGCACATGCCCGAGTCGCGCTGCTTGTCTATCGGCTAACGCTTCTTCTTGGTGCTGGCCTTCTTGCGGGCGGGGCGCTTGGCTTCGAGCCAGCGATAGAGCCAGCTCAGCACCTCGTCGTACCAGACCTCGGCGTTGGCGGGCCGCTGCACCCAATGGCCTTCGTCGGGGAAGTGCAGATAGCGCGAGGGCACGCCCATCACCTGCAGCGCGGTGAACATGCCGAGCCCCTCGGAGACGGGGCAGCGGAAGTCCTGCTCGCCCTGGACCACCAGCGTGGGCGTCTTGAAGCGCTTGACGTGCATGTGCGGTGACGAGGCGACGTAGCCGGCGCGCCGCTCGTGCGGCAGGCCGCCGTGCTCGTGCTCGTCGAACCACAGCTCCTCGGTGGTGTAGGCCATCGTCTCGCTGAAGAACACGCCGTCGTGGCTGACCAGCGCGCAGAAGCGATCGGTGTGGCCGCAGATCCAGTTGACCATGTAGCCGCCGAAGCTGGCGCCGGCGGCGGCGACGCGCGTGCCGTCGACGTAGGGCACGGTGCGCGTGATGTGATCGACGCCGCGCATGATGTCGCGATAGCAGCGACCGCTCCAGTCGCCGGAGATCTGCTCTTTGAAGCGCGCGCCGTAACCGGTGGAGCCGCGCGGGTTGAGCATCGCCACGGCGGCGCCGCGCGCGGCGAACATCTGCGCGTTCCAGCGATAGTGAAAGTCGTCGCCGAACGCGCCCTGCGGGCCGCCGTGGATGAGCAGGATCAGCGGGACGCGGCGGCCCTTGCGCAGGTTGGGCGGCGGCACGATGAAGCCGTGCACCCAGTCGCGGTCGGCGCCGCGATACCAGATCTCCTGCGCGTCGTGCATCTGCACGCCGGCGATGGCGGCGCGCGCGTTGGTCAGCGTGTGGGCGCGACAGCCGGCATCTCGCGGCTCGTCGGCGTCGGCAGCGGCGCGGCGCGGGCCGGCCTCGAGCTCGGGGGTGATGCCGCGCGCGTCGGGCTCGAGCAGCACCAGCTCGGCCGGGCAGGTGGTGCGCTGGCGCGTGACGACCAGGCGCGCGCCGCTCGGGTCGAGCGGGCGCGGCGCGCTGTTGGTGGTGCCCGACGTCAGCTGCCGCACGCGGCCGGATTCGAGATCGAGCCGGTAGACGGCGCGCGTGCCGCGGTCGTCGGCCGAAAAGAGCGCCGCGCCTTCGACGAGCGAAAAGTCCGAGGGGCTGCGATCGAAGCGCGCGAGGAACGTGCGCGTCTCGCCGCTTCGGCGGTCGTAGCGCTTGATGCGGTTGCGGTCGGCCTCGTAGCGCGGCGTCTGCATCGCCAGGTAGTAGATGTACGCGCCGTCGCGCGAGTAGCGCGGCTGACTGTCGGCGGCCTCGCTGGTGGAGATGTTTTGCGGCTCGCCGGCGGCGCGCGTGCCGCGCAGGCGCACCGTGTAGACGCAGAGGTTGGTCGAGCGCGCGACGACCTGGTCGGGGTTCATCACGAAGCAGAGCTCGCGGCCGTCGGGTGCGAAGTCGATGTCGCAGGCCGAGCCGAGCGAGATCGGTGGCGCGTCGCGATCGCCGGGCGTGACGTCGTCTGCGCGGCCGCTGTCGATGTCGACGACGAAGACGTGGTTGCGGCGGCGCTCGCGCCAGCTGTCCCAGTGGCGAAAGAGCAGCTCGTCGGCGACGCGCGCCGACGACTTGGGGTTCTTGAGGCCGAAGACCTCCCCGCTGGGCGGGCCCTTCTTGGCGTCGACGGCGGCGCGCTGCTTGGCGCTCGGCGCGTAGTCGGGTGAGACGACGACGCTGCGCGCGAAGGCGATACGCTTGCTGTCGGGCGCCCAGCAAAGCTGCGAGGCGCCGCCGTAGCCCGACGTGACGCAGCGCGCCTCGCCGCCGCCGGTGGGCATGATCCAGATCTGCGCGCCGTGCTGGCCTCGGTTGCTGACGAAGGCGAACCAGCGCCCGTCGGGCGACCAGGCGGGGCTGTGGTGATCGCCGGGCCCGGGCGTCAGCACGCGGCGCGCGCCCGAGTCGACATCGACGGCGACCAGGCGGCGCCGCATGCGGTCGCCTTCGCGGTCTACGCGCGCGACGGTGATCGCGACGACGCGCCCGTCGGGCGCGGGCACGGGGTTGGAGATGCGGTGGATGCGGGCGAGGTCGTCGAAGGTCAGCGTGCGCGCCATGAGGCGCACGATAGCAACTACTGCAACAGGTCGTCGATTTCCCGCTCGCGTCGCTCGGCGACGAGCGCTTCGAAGCCGAGGCGCAGATCATGCGCCACGCTGCGCGCGGCGTGGCGGCGGCCGCTGGCTTGAAGCTCGCTCTGAAGCTCGTTGCAGAGGTAGCGCAGGCACAGCGTAGGGCGGCGCTGTACGGCCAGCGAGCAGCCGCGCGCGTCGCGGAAGGCGCAGCCGGCGTGTGGTCCGGGCGGCGCCGAGTAGTCGGCCGCGGTGGCGCCGGCGAGGGCCAGCACGTAGAGCTCGTCATCGGAGAAGACGCCTGCGGTCTTGGCCGCGCAGCAGGCGCCGCCGTCGAAGCCCGCGGGCGCGCGGCGCCGCTCGGCGGCAAAGACCGTCTCGCGCTCGGTGCCGACGCGCGCGCTCGGCGTGTGACAGGAGCGTTCGCAGGAGGCACAGCTCGCGGGCTCGGCGAGCGTCTCGATCATCTGCTGGCGAAGCGTCTCGAGCGCGCGGGCGCGCTGGCGCTCGTCGTCGCTGGCACGGCGTGCGGCGCGTTGCTGCGCGGCGAGGCGGCGGCGCACGTCGGCGATCTCGTCGGCGCGCGAGCGCTCGGGCTGGCGCGCGCGCTCGAGCAGGTCGAGCAGGCCGCGCAGGGCGCGCTCGATCACGCGCTGTCCTCCTTGCGAGCCGGCTCGGGTCGCTCGACGTCGAGCGCGTCGCGGCGCGCGAGAAACAGCGGCACCCACACGGCGAGCCCCACCAGCAGCCACGCGCGCGGCTGCTGGTAGAGCAGCGTCGTGGCGTGGCCGACAAGCACCAGCGCCAGCGCGATGCAGCGCACCAGGATGTAGGTGCGCATCAGGCGGCCGAAGGCGAAGCGCCCGCGCATCCAGCGGATGGCGCTGCCGAGCAGCAGCCAGTCGGTGGGCCAGAAGATCAGCGCCAGCTCGTTGTAGCGCAGCGCCGGCATGCCCGAGGCGACGGCGACGATGCTCCAGATCAGCAGCGCGACGAGCCCGAAGACGAGTGTCGGTAGCAGCAGCAAGAGGCCCGAGAGGCGGCGCTCGCGGCGGCGCAGCAGCAGCGCGCCGCTGGCGGCGAGGGCCAGCAACGCGGCGAGCGCGACGACGAGGTATACGCCGACCAGCGGTGACTTGCCCACGCCGGGTCGAGGCACGCGGCGCGGGATCATCGTGATGCGCGGCGCCAGCAGCGGGCCGCCGTCGTCGGCGCGCGCGGCGCGCAGCAGGTGCACCAGCTCGTCGGGCAGATAGCCCAGCTCCCAGCGCGAGATCGGTCGGTCGGTGAGGCGGCCGATGACGAGCTCGATGCCAAAGAGCACGGCGGGCGAGTCGGCGAAGCCTTCGCGCGTCAGCTGGCGATAGGTCTTGCCGGCGGGCAGCTTGCCGAAGCGCTTGCGAATGCGATCGCCGAGCGCGCTGTTGACCACGTCGCGCACGCGCGAGGCGCAGTTGTCGGTGAGGTGGTCATAGAAGTAGTAGCGGTTCTTGGGCAGCCGATTCTGGCGCAGCAGCCGGTCGACTGTGCGCGCCTGCGCGTCGCTGAGGCGCAGCCGATAGCGATAGATCGCGCGGCCCTCGGGCAGGTAGTAGGCCTTGGTGCGCGGGATCGTCGACAGCTCGACCCAGAAGCGCGCGCGCCCGCGCAGAAAGCGCCACGCCAGCCCCGAGTCGAAGACGGTGAAGCCGAAGTTGTAGATCAGCGCCCTGCCGCGCACGGGCGTGACGAGCAGCGACGTGTGGCCGAAGCGCGCGAAGATCTCGGGGCCGCGCGTCATGACCAGCACCTCGACGATCGGCGCGGCCTCGCCGAGGGCTTTGGGCTGCGCCTGCGCGTAAGCGGCTGATGGCGCCGCGAGCGCGAGCAGGATCAGCGCGCCGAGCGCAGTTATGTCAATGCGGCCTAGAAGGCGCGTCATTTCGAGAGTATGCAGCGTAGAGAGTGACCCCGCTAGCGCGAGAGCTAGAGCAGCTTGCGCAGGGCGTCGGCGGCGTAGCGCACGAAGGCGGAGGTGTCGCCCTTCTCGACGTTGTTGGCGCGAAAGCCGACCTGGCTGATGGCGGCTACGCCGTCGTTTTTGGTCGCCTCGCCGAGCACGAAGAGCAGGCCGCGGTTGCTGGCGTTGCGGCGCAGCGCGACGCCGTAGCCGGGCAGCACCTGCTTGAGGTTTTCGATCGCGCCGTCGGTGATCATCACGTAGTCGTGGGGCACGGCGCTGGGGGCTGGCAGCTCGAGGCGCTTCATGCTCGGCAGGCGCGTCATGCCGCCCTGCAGGCTGCTCATCACGCTGTAGAGCACTTCGCGATCACGCGTGGGCTTGAGGAAGCGCGTGCGCGTGGAGAAGTTGACCAGCGCGACGCGGTAGCCGCGGTCGAGCGCCGAGAGCACGGCGCCGGCGGCGCAGACGAGGGCCGCCGGTGCGCGGCGCTTGCTGACGACGCTGCCCGAGGTGTCGACCATCACCACCAGCAGGCGCTGCTGGCCGCGCGGCATGTTGCGGTAGACGTCGCAGGCCTTGCGCCCGAAGGTGCCGCCGATGCGGCGGCTCGCCAGCGAGAGCAGCCGTGTCTCGCCGTAGCCGGGCGGACGCGAGCGCTTGCCCAGCGCGCGCATCAGGCGTCCGCCGTCGGCGTAGCGCGCCATCACGATGCCGCCCGAGCTGACGCGCGCTTGCGGCATCTTGCTCTCGAGGCGGCGCGGCCGGTCGCGCGGAAAGAACGTGGCGAAGCGCTGGGTGCTGGCCTTCTTGGCGGCGCGCGACGGCGTCGCCTTGGGCGTGGCGCCGCGCTGTCGCGACTTGCAGCCACGCATCGAGAGCAGGCAGCTCGCCTCGCCGTCCTTTTTGGCCGTCGGGCGCGGGGTGCCCGAGCTGCGCGCCGTGGGGCCGATGCGCGGGGCGACGGCGGGCTCGGGGTTTCGGCGCCGCCGAACGTGCGGCGCGCGCGGCGCGGTGGGCGAGGTCTGGCCGCTGCGCGGAGGCATCACGTCGTCGACGCGCGGCGCGACGGTGGCGACGCGCGGGCTCGGTTGCGTGCTCAGCGCGCGCTCGCGCGTGGGGTGGTTCTTGTCGGCGCGATCGGCGGGGGTGTGCTTCTGGTCGGCGTCGCTCGGCGCGCGGCCCTCGCTCTTGCCGACCAGCTCGAGGTCGACCACCGCGGGTGCGGCGGCGTAGGGCACCTCGGGGCGCAGCAGCGCGAGCAACGCCAGCACGAGGTGGAAGGCCAGCGACGCCGACAGGAAGATCGTCAGTCGCTTGCTCGGCCGCCGAGCGCGCTTCGGCGATCTTTCGCTCGAGCGCTGCCGCGCGGCCGCTGTGCGTTTGGCCTTCAACATCGGTGTGATACGCGAGAGGTCACGAGGGTTTGCTTCGCAATGCACGTGCCAGCGTCACAGCGCGGCTCCAGATGTGATCTTAGCTACTTGCTGGCAGGGTCTCTTCAACTGTCATCGAGAATTCACGCCTAGCTGCGTCGACACCGTCACAGCGCGCGCACGCGCCGCCCGCTCGAGCGTGCTACGCTCAGCGCTCGATGCGCCGTTCGATATCAGCCCGGATATTCAGCGGTTTCTTGGTGGTGACGCTCGCATTCGCGGCGGTCATGGGCTTCACCGTGTGGCGCATGAACAAGGTCCGCCAGCAGCTGGTGCTGATCAACAAAAGCTACCTGCGGCTGACGTTGATCCTCGGCGAGTTCGCCGCGATCCAGGGCAGCCTGCTCAACACGGTGGCCGACCGCGCCAACGGGCGGCGCGTCTCCAAGTTCCTGCTGCGTCAGGTCGACCTGGCGCGCCGCTACCGGCTGCACGACGTCGAGCGCGCTTCGGCGCTGGTGGAAAAGACGCGCCAGCTTGGCCACCTCGCCGAGACCGACCGCGCCTTCCTCGATCGCACCAGCAAGCGGCTGCAGACCCTGGGCAAGGCCTTCCGCGTCAACGAGGCGCTCTTCGACCAGATCTTCTCGCGCAAGCGCGTGCCGCCCGGCATCCGTCAGCGCGTTGGCGACGCGCTGCTGCGCACCGAGCGTAAGCTCGGCACCATGACGCGCCGGCTGCGCAACGACCTGCGCGGGCAGGTGCGCAGCACCGGCGTGACGGTGCAGTCCGACCAGCGCACGGGCGTGTGGGCTGGCCTGGGGCTCGTCGTGCTGGCGCTGCTGTTTTCCATCGGCGTGACGTGGCGCGCGCGCCGCACGCTGCAGCCGCTCAAGACGCTCGTCGAAGGTGCGCGCCGCATCGCCTCGGGCGACTACGCCGGCCGCGTCAACGTGCAGTCACACGACGAGCTCGGCGAGCTGGCGGGCGAGTTCAACGCGATGGCGCGCGCCGTCGAAGAGCGCGAGACGAAGCTGATCCGCTCCGAGCGCATGGCCGCCGCTGGTCGGCTCGCGTCGCACATCACGCACGAGGTGCGAAACCCGCTCAACTCGATCTCGCTCAACACCGAGATGCTCGAAGAGGAGATCGTCGAGCTCGTCGGCGATCCCGAGAGCGAGCCGCAGAACCTCTGCCGCGCGATCCGACAGGAGGTCGATCGGCTCACCGACATCACCGAGGAGTACCTGCGCTTCGCACGCCTGCCGGCGCCCAACCTGCAGGAGGAAGACCTCAGCGAGCTGCTCTCGAGCCTGGTCGGGTTCTTGACCCACGAGCTCGAGGCCAAGGGCATCACCATCGAGCGCGATCTGAGCGAGTCGCTGCCGGCCGTGCTCGCCGACGAGAACCAGCTGCGCATGGTGTTTCTCAACCTGGTGCGCAACGCGGGTGAAGCGATGGCCGACGACGGCGGCATCTTGCACGTCGAGACCCACGCCGACGGCGACAGCGTGGTGACAGTTATCGCCGACACCGGCGCTGGCATGGACGCCGAGACCTTGGCGCAGATCTTCGAGCCGTTCTTTTCGACCAAAGAGCACGGCACCGGGCTGGGACTGGCGCTAACGCACCAGATCATCGGCGAGCACAACGGCACCATCGCGGTGGACAGCGAGCCCGGCCGCGGAACGCGCTTCACCGTCTCTTTACCTGCTTGCGGCGCGCGAGATAAAGTAGCCGAAGCCGACGACGCGTCGGAGGCGGACAAGAGCGCCCCGGCGACCGCTCAGGCTGGCGTCGAGGCAGAGCACTAGAGGGCCATGAGCGACGAGAGCGGATTCGACGACAGGCGGTTGCATACGCGCACCCCGCTCGTGCTCAAGGTCGAGTACGGCAGCCGCGATGGCTTTCTGCGCGACTACACGGCCAACATCAGCAGGGGCGGCACGATGCTGCGCACCAGCCGCGACCTCGACGAAGGCACCGAGGTCGACCTGCTGCTGTCCTTCCCCGGCCTGCTCAAAGAGATCACGCTGCGCGGTGTCGTGCGCTGGATCCAGGACGAAGGGCAGGACGAAGACCGCGCCGTGGGCGTCGAGTTTCTCGGCGACGACGAGCGCAACTTCCGCGAGCTGGCGCGGCTCGTCGAGCGCATCGAGGCTGGCGACGAGGGCGTGGTCGCGAGCTTCGTCATGCGCGTGCTGGTGGTCGAGGACAACCCGCACGTGGCGCAGCTGATCCAGCGCGGCCTCGACGCGCAGCTGCAGCGCAGCGGCGGCCGCATCGGTTTCGAGGTGCAGCACGCGTCGGATGGGCTGCAGGCGCTGGCGCTGCTCGACGAGAGCGTGCACCTGCTGATCACCGACATCTTTCTGCCCGGTCTCGATGGCGAGCAGATGATCCGCAAGGTGCGCGCCGACGGCCGCTTCGACAACCTGCCGATCATCGCGGTAAGCGCCGGCGGCAACGAAGTGCGCCACCGCGTGCTCGAAGCGGGCGCGGACTTCTTTTTGGCCAAGCCGCTGCGCCTCGCCGATCTGCTGGGCAGCATGCGCCGCCTGCTCGCCGTCGGCGATCGCGTGCCGCTGCCTCAGTAAGAGCTCGACCTACCGGGAGCCGTCGTATGTCCTGTTCGTTTCGCGCGCTCGGTGCGCTCGCAGCGCTGCTCGTGTGCAGCACCCCTGCGCTCGCCAAGACGCACAACATCGCCGCGAGCACCTCGCTGATCGACGGCAAGGCGCTCGGTGTGCAGCCCGGCGACGTGATCTGTTTGGCGGCGGGAACGCGCAAGCAGCTGATCATGCGCGACGTGGTGGGCAGCGCGCAGAGCCGCGTGGTGATCAAAGCCTGCGCAGGCCGCGTCGAGATACGCGGCGCCACCAGCCACGGGTTTCTCGTGCTGAGCAGCCAGCACTTTCAGATCAGCGGCAGCGGCGTGGCCGGCCAGACCTACGGCATCTACATCGGCGCCACGCCCGCGGGCAGCCACGGGCTCGCGCTCGGCGGCAAGAGCAGCGACTACGAGGTCGATCACCTCGAGATCGACAGCTCGGGCTTCGCCGGCATCATGGCCAAGACCGATCCGAGCTGCAGCGAGCGTGACCTGCGCAGCTTCGTACAGCGCAACACGCGTTTTCACCACAACCACATCCACGACGTGGGCGGCGAGGGCTTCTACGTCGGCTACAGCTGGTGGCCGCAGCGCGACGACGTCGACTGCAGCGGCCAGAAGGTGACGTTCTACCCGCACGAGATCGAAGACGTCGAGATCGACCACAACCTGATCGAGCGCAGCGGCTGGGACGGGCTGCAGGTGGGCTGCGCCACCAAGAACGCGCGCATCCACCACAACGTGATCCGCGATCACGGCCGCGAGCAGGTGCAGTACCAGACCTCGGGCATGCAGATAAACGCCGGCACCGCGGCCGACATCGAAAACAACGACGTGCGCGCCGGCAGCGCCAAAGGCGGCGGCCTGGTGATCTTCGGGCTCGGCGACAACCGCATCGCCAACAACGTGGTGGTCGACGTCGGCGGAACCGGCATCTATATCGGCGACCGCGCCAAGGCCGGCACGCGCTTCGTGCTGCTCAACAACACCATCGTGCGCCCCGACGGCGACGGCATCCGCTTCGCCAGCCGCAACACCGTCGGCAACCAAGCGATCAACAACCTCGTCATCGCGCCGAGCAGCAAGGTCGACGTGGCGCGCGTCTATCAGGACGTGGATCTGAGCGAGGCGACCAACCTCGGCTTTGCCGACGTGGCCAGCGCCAAGCTCGACGCCGACTTTCGGCCGCTCGCCGGCTCGCCGGTGATCGACAAGGGCAGCGCCGTGGCGAGCTACGGTCTGAGCACCGACCTCGACGATCGCGCGCGCCCCGATCCGAGCGGCCTCGTCGACGTGGGCGCCTACGAGTACTACAGCGCCCCACCGCCGCCGCCGAGCGACGGCGGCAATGCTAGCGATGGCAGCCCGAGCTCGCCCGACGCGGCGAGCGGCAGCGACGCGAGCGCCGTGGCCGACAGCAGCGCCGGCGACGCCAAGGCCAGCACGGGCGACGGCGCGGCGAGCAACGACGGCGACAGCGGCTGCAGCTGCACGGTTGGCAGCACCACCGACAACCTCGCGTGGCTGCTGCTGGCGTTGCTGCTGCTCGTGATCAGGGCAGCTGCGTGTTCGGGTCGGGCTGGTTCGTCGCGACGATGATCGCCGCCGTCACGCCGGCGACGACGATGCCCAGCGACACCCAGACGTACCAGCGCTTGTACCAGGGCGGTTTGCCCGAGCCCGGGTCTGCGATCTCCTGGCCGACCACCGGCAGGTGCAGCGGCGATGACGCGCTGCCCTTGGTCGTGCGCGCGCTGCCCGCGTTGGCCTCGATGTAGTACTCGAGCGCTGGCGGCACCACGGCGAAGGTCGGCACGCGCGCCGCGAAGCGCGGGCCCTCCACGCGCTGCATGGGCGCGAGGTGAAACTTCTTGTCGCCGGTGGCGCGAAAGAACAGGCGCGCCGAGATGTTGCTCAGCTGGCTACGGATGCGCGCCGAAATCTGCACCGCCTCGCCCGCCGGTACCGCGCGCTCGCTCTCGTTGTGATCGATGACGAGCACCGGCCCAGGCTTGACCGCTGCACGCGACGCCGGCCGCGAAGCGGGTGCCGACGCCGGCTGCGACGCGGGCTGTGACGTCGATTGCGCGTGCGCTGTCGCGCATGACGCGACGAGCGCGAGCGCCGCGAAGACTAGGCGCGCCACTGCTCGGGCGCGCTGCAGGTGCGCACGCAGCCGATGGTGCACTGCTCGTTGCAGCTCTTGTTGAGGTAGAACTGCTCGCGCAGGTCTTCGGTGGTGTAGTCGGCGAGCGCTTTGCCCCAGTCCTCGCGCGTCTGCGAGCACCAGCGCACCATGCCTTCTTCGTCGATGTAGAGGTAGCGCGCGCCGGCGCGGCACTTGAACGGCGCGCGGCCGGTCTCGACGAGCTGCATGCGGTAGTCGCCGGCTTCGAGGAAGCGCTTGCCGAGGCGCTCGCGGATGTCGTCGATGAGGTGCATCTGGCCCGGCTCGAGCAGCAGCTGGCCGTTGTCGTCGTGAAGCAGCTGCACGCGCGGCACGAAACCGTGCTCGATGGCGAAGTCGATCACCTCGAGCACCTCGGCGGGCGGCGCGCTGCCGATCACCGAGTTGAGCACGACCTTGAAGCGCGCCTCCTTGGCGACGGCCTCGAGCTTCGGTCGTAGCGGGCGCAGCACCTTGATCGTGACGTCGTTGGTCTCGACGCCGTCGATGGAGATCTGCAGCTCCTGCAGCCCGGCGTCGTTGAGGCGCCGCACGCGCTCGGCGTTGAACAGGTACGCGTTGCTGATCATCATCGTCTTGACGAAGCCGAGCTGCCTCGCGAAGTGGATGATGTCGTAGACGCGCGGGTGCATCATCGGCTCGCCGCCGGTCAGCTCGACGGCGAAGGCGCCGAGCCGCTTGAGGTGGCGGATGCGATCGCGCAGCGTGTGAAACGGGATCGGGTCCGAGACCTTGTCGTACTCGCTGCAGTAGCCGCAGTCGAGGTTGCAGCGACGGGTGACTACGATCTGCGCCAGAAACGGCGAGAAGAAGGCCTGCCTGAGACGGCGCGACAGATCGAGGGCGCTATTGATGACCGGCATGCTCATATCTGATGGACGATTAGCACGGCTCGAGTGTCGACTCAAATGACGGCGGTCACGACCGAAAAGGCCTTTAGCGCGCCGTGCGCAGCTTGGCCGCCAGGTCGGTGCCGAGCGTCAGCTGCAGCGCGCTGCGGATGGTGGCGTGTTTTTCGAGGAAACGGCGCAGCGTCTCGGCGTCCCAGGCGACGTAGCGCAGCGCCGACGCGGCGTCGACGTTGGCCGACGTTGGCTCGCCCGAAAGGAAGCTCATCTCGCCGACAAAGCTGCCCGCTGTGAGGTGCGCCACGTCCTTGCCGTCGGGCAGCACCACGGCGGCCTCGCCCTCGAATATCACCAGCACTTTGTCGGTGACGGCGCCGTGTGCGATCAGCCGCTCGCCGGCGTTGGCCGTGCGCCAGGTCCCGGCGCCGACGAGGCGCTGAAACTCGCGCGGCGTCAGCGAGCGGAAGGTCAGCTGGTAGAGGCGCTGCTCGTCGGCTGGCAGCCGCACCGGGCGGCGCTCGAGAAAGAGCAGCGCGATCTGCACCAAGTTGATGACGATCGACAGCGTGCTCCAGCTGATCGGCACCCAGTCGGGGCGATCGCCGCGCAGAAAAAAGTACGGCAGCATCGTCGAGGCGGCCGTGACGCACAGAAGGCGCAGCCACAGGATGTCGCGCACCAGATACGACAGCAGGTAGAGCACGTTGGCGCCGTGAACGAAGTAGGTCGGCTCCATCTTTGTCCGCTCGCTCTCTCTCTCGCGTTGGCGTCGTCTCAGACGAAGTAGGCGCCGCGCGCGCGGGCGCGGCCAAGGCTCATCTTCAGCGCGGTCTGCACCAGCTCGTTGGGGTCGGCGCGGTCGCCGAGGCTGCGGCTGCGAAAGTAAAAGCGCAGCACGCCGTCGGCGTCGACGATCAGCGCGCCGCCTTGCTGCGAGCCGTCGCCAGCACGGCTGCGCTGCCGATAGCCGCGGCCTGCGGCAGCCAGCGTCTGACCGAGCGCGCGCGGGCCGAGCACGCCCCACATCGAGCGCGCGAGCCCGGCGGCGCGATAGGACGCCAGCGTCTCGTCGGTGTAGAGCGACAGCGGCTTGTCGGCGAGGCCGAAGTCCTCGCGAAAGGCGCGCATCGACTGCACGTCGCCGCTGCCGATGAAGGCCACCGCGAGGCCATGCTCGTCGAGCTCGTGAAGGCGCGGCAAGAGCTCGCTGACCTGCTGGTCGCAGCCGATGCAGCCGAAGTGGCGCAGAAACACGCACAGCGCCGCGCGCTCGCGCCACAGCGTGGCCATCGCGACGGCTTGGCCGTCGAGGTCGACGACGGGCGCCTCCGCGAGCGCCGCCGGCACCGCGGCGCCGAGCGCGAGCGCGCCGCTCACAGCTTGCACGCCGCGCGCGTGGTGACGTCGAGGCCGATCTCGGCGCGCTTGAAGGCGTCGATGATGTCTTGCGGCGGGCCGGCGCTCGGCAGCTCGCTGATCTTGCCGTAGCGCCACAGGTAGTGGCGGCCAGGCTTGAAGGTGATGCTCTGCTCGACGTAGACGCAGCCGAGCTGCGCGCCGGGCGGCGAGGTGACCCACGGCGACTGCGAGGCGTTGCCGCGCCCGCACCCCGCAAAAGGCTGGCCGCCGAAGTTTGTCGCCGCCATGCCGGCGACGGTGACGGCCTTGTCCGTGGGCAGCGCGATCCAGGCGAAGGCGCCGAAGGGCGTCCTGTAGGCGGCATCGCCCGACGTCTTGCCGGCCATCGCGCAGCCCCAGCCGAGGCCGTGGTTGCTGATGCCGGACATGACCGCCTGCGCCGCGCCGGGGTGCGTGCTGAGCGCGATCAGCTCGCCGCCGCCCTTCCAGTCGGCGCCCTGCGGGAAGACCTTGATCGTCGCCACGGGCCAGTTGCCCTGCCACTCGGCGCCGTACCACCAGTAGCGAAGCTGCGCGAAGTCGTACTTGCTCGCCTCGCAGCCGCCGACGCTCGGCAGCTTGCTGCGCTGGCAGAGCGTCTCGCCCGATTTCTCGGGGCCGACCTGGCCGTAGACGATCGACTGCGGGCTGCACGCGCTGTAGGCCTGGCTGTAGAGGCTGCAGTCGGCCTCTTTGCGCTGCTGGCAGATCTCGAGGAACGTGCGCTCGGCGCCGCAGCGCGTGCGGTCGTTCCACCAGATGCTCCACAGATCGACGTGCAGGTAGGCCGGGCCGCCGAGCGGTGCGTCGGCGCTGCTGTCGGCGAGCACCGCGTCGGCGCTGCCCGTGTCGAGCCCGGGTGCGGTCTCGCCGCCCGCGCTGCCGTCGCCGCCGCCGCCGTCGCCGAGGCCGCGGTCGCCGGCGCCGCGGTCGACACCGAAGTCACTGGACGAGCCGGGACAGCCCGCGCAGGTGATGACGATCGCGGCGAGCGCGACGACGAGCAGCGCGCTACGGCGTGACCGCGTTGTCATTGGTGCAAGGACCCGTGCACGTGTGCTCGACCTTGCCGTCGGGTTTGAAGAAGCGCTCGAGCTGCAGCGTGCACGACTCGGTGCGGCGCAGAATCTCGTGCGCCGAGTTGTCGCGCGGCGGCGCGTCCTTGGGCGTGAGGTTGCCGCCCGGGTGTTTCCAGGTGGACTTGGTGTCCCACTGCGCGTAGGCCGAGTCGAGCGGACCGGCCTTTTCATCGACGCCGTAGACCGACTGCTGCTTGGGCGTCAGCAGCGGCAGCTTGCCTTCCATGGTGCGCACCAGGTAGCGCGTGGTGACGTTGTTGACGAGCGGATCTTCGAGCGCCTCCTGCACGATGACCTTCTTGACCGTGCGTCCAGGCAGCGGATTGTCGACGATGTGGCCGGCGTAGCTCGCCGGGTCGATGGGGTCCCAGTAGCTCTGCGAGAGGTGCACCAGCAGCGCGAGGTTCATCGGGTCTGGGTGCTCGAGGCGCAGAAGGCCGATGAACGGCAAGAAGCTGGCGCTGCGCTGCATCAGCAGCGTCCATGGGCCGCCGCCGACCTGCACCACGAACCGCTCGATGCGCGTCTGCAGCGCCGCGAAGCCGAAGCCGTTCACGCCGCCGTTGGAGATGCCGTAGTAGTAGATCTGCTTGCCGTCGGCTGCCGGCGTGCCGTTGACCGCGAGCTCGCTGGCTGCCCACAGCTTGCTGCCCACGGCGAGCTCGACGAGCGCGGCGAAGTTCACGTGCGCCTGGTGCACGCGGTCGGTGAGGCGCGGAAACTTTGCCCAGTCCTTGACGATCATCGTCACCGCGTCAACGCGATCGTCCTCCGAAAGCCCGATCCACTTGACGCCAATCTGCACCATGCAGAGCCGGTCGATGAGGCCGCGGTGGTAGCTCGAGAGCATCTCGCCCTTTGGCGCGCCGAAGAGGCCGTGGCCGAAGATCATCACCGGCAGCGGCTTTTGCGCCGTCTCGGCGCAGGCCGGGATGTGCAGGCGGAACTCGAAGTCTTGCTGGCCGCGATACTCGGGCTTGCCGCTGGCGTCGCGCTTGAGCCAGCTGGCGCCGTCGTCGCTGGCGAGATACGACGGCACGCTGATCGTGCCGAGCACCTCGCGATAGATGCCGGTGTCGGGCTTGTCGCGGGTGCTGGTGACCTTGAAGTCGGGCCCGCCGGTTTGCTGCATGCGCTTGAGCGCGTCGTCGAGCATGAACAGCACGTTGCCGCGGATCGCATCGCCGCTGGCGGTGTGGAAGTCCCAGACCAGCAGCATGTCTTTGCGCGCGACGCCCTTGCCCTCGACAAGCTTCAGCACCGGCTCGAGGCGCTTGCCCTCGTTGTCGATGGTCGGGTCGCCGGTGGTCTCGCCGTCGCGGATCTTGCGAAACGGCTCGGGCGGCGCGAGCACGCTGCCGTCCTGGGCCTTGAGGCCGACGCGCAGCACGACGACGTAGCGGTGGTTTTCGAGCAGCCGCTTGGCAGGGCGGATCATCAGGCCCGGCTTGTAGTTTTCCTTGAAGCCGGGCTCGAGCGCGTTGAGGTCGATCTCGGCCCACACGGGGAAGCGCTCGCCCGATGTGTAGTCGATGATCTGCACCAGCGCCGTCGCCTCGAGCGACTTGGCGTAGTCATCGTCTTGACCGACGAGGCCCTCGGCCGACACGCCGCCCTCGAAGAAGGCCAGCGGCTGCACCGCCGGCGAAAAGCCGTCCCAGCCGTTGAGCGCGGTGGGGTCGAATTTGTGGCCCTTGACCGCGATCGGCAGCGCGTCGGCGCTGTAGTTGACGCGAAAGCCGGTGGCCGTGGTGCTGTCCTCTTTGAGGTAGAAGCTCGACGGCCACGGCAGCGCGCAGTACTTGGGCACCAGCGGGTTGCAGTGCGCGGGCAGCGGCCCGCTGCTGCTGTCGGCGTCGCCGCCGCTGTCGAGACCGGCGTCAGGGGTTTTGGAGGGCGTGTCGTCCGAGCAGCCGCCCGCCACGACGACGACGAGCAGCGCCGCCGCCAGCACGCTCGCCAGCGTCCGCCGTGAGTGCGCGTTCATGGATAACCTCTAAGGCGTGATGGCGTTGTCTTTGTTGCAGGCCGCGGTGCAGGTCTGCTCGGCCTTGCCATCGGCCTTGTAGAAGCGGTCGAGCTGCAGTCGGCACGACTCGGTCTTGCCGAGCAGCGTGTGCGGATTCTCCGGGCCTGGCGGCTCGGTCTTGGGCGTCAGGTTGCCGCCGGGGTGGCGCCAGCTCTGCTGCAGATCCCACTGCAGGTAGGCCGAGTCGAGCGGCGCCGCCTTCTGCTCGACGCCGTAGAGCGGCACGTGCGCCGGCGTCATCTGCGGCATCGTGCCCATGCTGCGCACCAGGTAGCGCGTGCCGAGGTTGTTGACGGCCGGGTCGTTGAGCGCCTCCTGCACGATGACCTTCTTTGCCGAGCGGCCCGGCAGCGGGTTCTGCAGGATGTGCGGCGCGTAGCTCGCCGGGTCGACCGGATCCCAGAACTGCTGCGACAGATGGATCAGCAGCGCGAGATCGATGGGGTCCTGATACTCGACCAGCAGCAGGCCGACGAACGGCAGAAAACGGGCGCTGCGCTGCATCAGCAGCGTCCACGGCCCGCCCGGCACCTGCAGCACGAACTTCTCGATGCGCTTTTGCAGCGCGGTGAAGACGAAGCCGTTGATGCCGCCGCCCGAGATGCCGAAGTAGTAGATCTCTTTTCCGTCAGCCACCGGCGTGCCGTTGACCTGAAGCTCGGTGGCGGCCCACAGCTTGCTGCCGGCGGCGAGCTCGACGAGCGCGGCGAAGTTGACCTGCGCCTGGTGCAGCCGGTCGGTGACGCGCGGGAACTTGGCCCAGTCCTGCGTGATCATCGTCACCGCGTCGGCCGTGTCGTTGTTGGAGAGGCCGAGCCAGTCGACGCCCATCAGCACCACGCAGAAACGATCGGCGTCGGCGCGCGTGTCCTCGTCGTTGAGCGAGCTGTCGACGCTGCCGAACAAGCCGTGGCCGTAGACGAGCACGCGCAGCGGCTTCTGCGCCGTCTCGGCGCAGGCAGGAATGTGCAGACGGAAGTGGAAGTCCTGCTGGCCGCGATACTCGGGCTTGCCGCTGGCGTCGCGCTTGAGCCAGCTGCCGTTGTCGTCGGTGGCGAGATACGAGGGCACGCTGATCGTGCCGGTGATCTCGCGATACAGGTGCGTCTGGCTCTTGTCCTTGCTCTCGATGATCTTGAAGTCGGGGCCGCCGTTTTGCTGCATGCGCGCCAGCGCGTCGTCGACCATGAACAGCACGTCGCCGCGCACCGCCTCGGCGCTCGCGGTGTGGAAGTCCCAGACCAGCAGCATGTCTTTGCGCGCGATGCCCTTGCCCTCGGCGAACTTGAGCACCGGCTCGAGGCGCGTGGCCTCCTTGTCGATGGTCGGGTCGCCGGTGGTCTCGCCGTCGCGGATCTTGCGGAACGGCTCGGGCGGCGCGAGCGCGCTGCCGTCGTGCGCCTTGATGCCGACGCGCAGCACGACGACGTAGCGGCGGTTCTCGAGCAGCCGCTTGGCGGGGCGGATCAGAAGGCCCGGCTTGTACTTGTCCTTGAAGCCGGCCTGCAGCGCCTGCTGCTCGACCTCGGCGAACAGCGGCACGCGCTCGCCCGAGGTGAAGTCGATGATCTGCACCAGCGCCGTCGCCTCGAGCGACTTGCCGTAGTCGTCGTTTTCGCCGACGAGGCCGTCGCCGGAGACGCCCTTGTCGAAGTAGGCCACCGGCTGCACCGACGGCGAGAAGCCGTCCTTGCGGTTCCACGCGCTCACGTCGAGCATCTTGCCCTTGCCGCTGATGGGCAGCGCTTCGGCCGTGTAGTTGACGCGAAAGCCGGTGGGCGTGGTGGTGTCTTCCTTGAGGTAGAAGCTCGACGGCCACGGCAGCGCGCAGTGCGTCGGGTCGAGCGGGTTGCAGTGCGCCGGAACCGGGCCGCTGTCACCGCTCGGGCCGTCGCCCGTGTCGGGGCCGGCGTCGCTGGGCTTGTTGGGGGAGTCGTCCGAGCAGGCCGTTGCACCGATGGCCAGCAGCAGGACGAGCAGGCTGAGGAGGGACCGTTTTCTAAGCTGCTTCATGATCTGCAAAGGCTAGCACGAGATGCCGCCTTCGCAGATCGCCCGAGCGCGGGTGAGGTGAGGTACTAGACGCCGAGGTCGGCGTCGGCGTCGCTGCCCGCGTCGCGGGTGGAGTCGACCGTCGAGTCGCGGTTGGGGAAGCTGAAGTCCGGGATCGAAAAGTCCGGAATCTTGAAGTCGGGCACGCGCGCGTCGGGGCGCGTGGTGGTCGGCGGCGTCTGCGGCAGGTTCGTCAGACCGGCCGCGAGCAGGCAGGTGTAGGCCTGCCTGATCGCCGCTTCGGCGTTGGACAGCGCCGAGCAAGGAAGATTCGTCATACACGACAGGGCCGCGAGCAGGATGCCGCTCGGGATCTGGTCGAGGCCCTGACCGCTGATGGCGTTCTTGCACTGCTCGATGGCCTGGTCCGCGACGGCCTGCTGGCTGCGCTCGTCGCTGATGCGCGGCGCGCAGCCGATGAAGTAGCGGCAGAACTCGTCGATGACCTGGTCCGTGGTGCCGGTGCTGGGCCCGTTGTTGTATCCCGGACCAAAGCCGGACTTGGAGCTTGGCCCGCTCTGGTAGCCCGGTCCGAACGGCGTGCCCGCCGTGCTGCCTTCACCGCAGCTCACCGCGAAGATCGCCGCGAGCGGCAGCAGCGCTAAGAAAGATAGCCGTGCGAGACGCATGCAACCCTCCATGGCCAGTATAACGGCTCTAGAAGTAGATCGTTAGCGTCAGGGCTCCACCGGCGCCTGTGCCGAACTCGAAGCGCGTGCCGCGAACGCTGGCGGCCGCGTAGGTGTTGAGCTCGAACTGCAGGAAGAACAGGTAGGTCGCCTGCAGGCTGACGTGGTCGAAGATGAAGTACTCGATACCGATCTGAGGTCCGAGCGAGAGGCTGAACGAGAGGTTGCTGTCACCGCCGATGTCGCCGGCCGGATCGCGCAGTCCGAGCGCGAGCTGAACGCCGAAGTAGGGCGAGATGCGGCGCCAGATGCGGAAGTGATACTCGAATCCGCCGCCGAGCGAGAGCCCCCAGTCGGTGCCGCTGGTGCCGCCTTCGGGGCTGTCGAGCCGCAGACCCGTGCCGAAGAAGCCGATGACACGCCAGTTCTCGTTGGGGACGTACTTGAGGGCGATCTCGGTGAGGATGATGTTGCCTACGCCCGAGCCGTTGCCGGTGGCCGCGAGGCTAGCGAGGCCGCCGAAGCGCCAGGCGAAGCCCCACTCGCCGCCCTTGACGCGCTCGACGGGCATCTCGGGGTTGACGGCGGGCTTGGACGACGACGCGGCCGTCGTACGCGGCGTGTGGGTCGCGGGCGGCGGCGTGGTCCTCGGCGGGGGCGGAAGCTTGGGCTTGGGCTCGTCGCCCGGCTCCGGCGCCGGTGGCGGAAGCTGCGCCAACGCGGCGTTGGCGAAGAAAAGAACCGCTAGAAAGGCCAGCAGCGAGCGAGAGATTCGCGCACTCATCGGTTTCCTCCTGAGTCACGACAACAACAACGAGAGACAGCTACAGCTACAGTTGAGACGCTGGTCGGCGCCGACGATAACGCCCGCAGATCGCGCGGGCAAGTTCGCGAAATCGAATTCCATCGCGCGAACGAGGGCTGGTACGAGCGCGACCGTCGCTTCTTGCCGGCGACGCGCCGAAACCGCCGAATTCTCCGCGGACGACGGCTGCGCGACCGCTGCGCGACCGCGCCGGCTCGCAGGCTAGCGCTGCCGCGCTGCGGGCAGCCGCAGCGAGAACAGCCGGTAGGGCGCTGCGCGGCGGTGCATGCCGAAGTTGAAGGGCCAGTCGAGGTGGATCATCGTCACGGTGACGTAGAGCACGGCGCCTCCGCCCGGCAGCGGGCGCAGCGCCAGGCTGTCGGGCCACTGCAGCCGCGGGTCCTGCGCCAGCACCCGCAGCGCGCCGCTCGGCGCGCGAGCCGTCACGGCGTCCTGCTCGAGCGCGGTGAGGTAGAGCGTGCCGCGCGGGCCCATCAGCATGCCGTCCGCCGCGCCGGTGACGCCCAGGCGCTGCACGCGCGCGGCGAGCGCCTGCTTGCCGAGCGACGCGTCGCGCAGGTCGGCAGTGCGCACGCGGTAGAGCGTCTTGCCGGAGACGGCGTGGTAGTAGAGCCACTCGCCGCGCGGGTCGAGGGCGATGCCGTCGGCGTGGATGCGCGGGGCGCTGAGGCCAAAGATCAGCCAAGGCCGGCCGCCGACGGTGGGCGTGAAGCCCGGCTCGGCGCGTGTCGACGCGTGGCCGTCGAGCAGGCGGCGCGCGCGGCCGCTTTGCAGGTCGAGCACGATCAGCGCGCCGATCTCCGACTCGCTGATGTAAGCGACGCCGCGCGCGCGATCGATGCGCACGTCGTTGAGGTAGCTGCCCTCGGGCGCGACGTCGAGGCCGAAGCGGTAGACGCGCTCGACGCGCCGGCTGGCGACGTCGACGCGCACCAGCTTGGCCGCGCCGCGCACGAGCTTGCGGCCGATGGCGCGCAGCGGGTTTGCCGCGTCGAGGATCCACAGCGTGCGCCCGCCGCGGTCGACGTAAACGCTCTGCACGCAGACGAAGGCGTTCTTGGCACCTGCCGACGTGCCGTCCCAGCGGTTCCAGCGCGCGTCGGGCACCGGCACGCGCGCGCCGCCCGGCCGCAGCTCGACCACTGCCGCCGGCGGCTGCGACCACCAGTTGGGGAAGTTGACGAAGGTGCGGCCGTCAGGCGCGACCGCGACACCGGTGGCAGCGCGCGAAAAACGTGCGACCTCGACCAGGCGCGGCCCACTTCGCGGCGTCTCGCTATGTCGGTAGGGGCAGCAGGCGCTCAGCAGCAGCGACAGCAGCAGCAGCAGCAGGCGCCTGCGCGGCGCGATCAGGCGCTCGTGCATGGCGCTACGGTTCGATGATTCCCTGGCGGATCGCTTCGGTGACGGCCTCGGTGCGATTCGACACGTCGAGCTTGGCGTAGATGTGCTCGAGATGAGTGCGGATGGTGGCGCGACTGACGCCGAGGGTCTCGGCGGCGGTGCGGTTGGAGAGGCCCTTGGCGATGAGGGTCAGGATCTCGGTCTCGCGCGGCGTGAGCTTGGCGGCTTCGGCGCGCGCCGGCTGCAGGCGCCGCAGCAGCGCGCGCGCCAGCCGCGGCTGGATCACGCTGCCGCCGCCGCTGACATCGTGCAGCGCCTCGACGATCTTCTCGACGGGGGCGCCCTTGAGCAGGTAGCCGCTGGCGCCGGCGCGCACGGCCTGCAGCACGCGCTCTTCGTCGTCGAAGATGGTGAAGATCAGGATCTCGATCTTTGGCCAGCGCTGCTTGATGCGCTGCGTGACCTCGATGCCGTCGATGTCGGGCAGCCCGAGATCGAGCAGCACCACGTCGGGACGCTGCGCCTCGATGACCTCGAGCGCGCGCGCGCCGTCGCGCGCCGTGCCGACCACGTCGAGCTCGTCGCCGAACGCCTCGAGCAGCCGCGCCTGCTGGGCGAGGATCGTCGGTTGGTCCTCGACGAGCACGAGCCGTAGCGACCTGTCAGCCATTACCCCGAGCATACCCTCTCTCTGCTACGCTGTCGGAGCCGCCCGCTCGAGGAGCTCATGTCCGCCAACTACCCCGCCATCCGTGCGCTCGACGTGGGGGCACAGGTCGATGACTACGTGATCATCGAGCCCATCGCGCGCGGCGGCTACGGCGTTCTCTATCGCGCAGAGCACCCGCTGCACGGCGAGGTCGCCTTCAAGGCGATCTACGACGCCGTCAGCCAGACCGTCGAGGGGCAGCGGCGCTTCTTCGACGAGGCGCGGCTCACCGGCCAGGTCGAGCACGAGAACATCGTCTCGTTCATCGACTGCGGCACCATCGATCACCCCGAGGCGCTGCCGGGGCTCTACATCGTCACCGAGCTGCTCTCGGGCGTCGACCTGCAGACCTACGTCGAGCAGAAGGGCCCGCTCGACATGCACTCGATGTTGCTCGTGTCGCGCCAGCTGGCCGACGCGCTCGACGCGATTCACGACGCCGGCTTCGTGCATCGCGACCTGAAGCCCGAGAACGTCTTTCTCGACGTCGACGAGCACGACGTGGTGCGCGTCAAGCTGCTCGACTTCGGCCTCGCGCGCCCGTCGAGCTCGGACGGGCGCCGCCGCCGGCGCCACACGCCCGCCGGCGTGATCGTCGGGACGCCCGAGTTCATGGCCCCCGAGCAGGTGCTCAACGGCCCCTCCGGCGCCGCCACCGATCTCTACGCCTTCGGGCTCGTGATCTACTACGCGCTCGCCGGCGTGCCGCCATTTCGCGGCGGCCAACAAGACGTGCTCGTCGCGCAGGTCAAGACGACGCCACCGCCGCTGGCGAGCCGCTACGGCTGCGCCGCGGTCGACGCGTTCATCGACAAGGCGCTCAGCAAGTGGCCCTCGCAGCGATTTCGACGCGCCGGCGAGCTTCACGAGGCGCTGGCGCAGGCCCTCTCGCAGAGCAAGGCCGCGAAATCAGGTCGCTAGAGCTTTTCTGCGGGGCGCGATCGAGACGCGATATACTCTGCCCCAGCTTTCTTGCGCTTGGAGATCGACATGATGCGACGGAGCATGGCCGCGGCGGCGAGCCTCGGCGCGCTTCTGATCCTGACCCTCTTCGCGCCGGCGCCCGCGTCCGCGCAGAGCGTGATCAAGGTGGCCGTGCTCGGCATCGAGACGGTCAATGCGCCCGCGATCCACGCGAGCAACCTCGCGACGGCGCTCAAGACGCGCGTGCAGCAGACGCCGGGCTACAAGCTGGTGCCCGGCAAGGCGCTCGACGAGATCAAGCTCGTCTTCGGCTGCGTCGGCGAGAAGCCGGAGTGTATGGCCAAGGTCGGCCGCACGCTGGCCGCCGACAAGCTGCTGTGGGGCAAGCTCGCCAAGGCGCGCGGCGGCTTCAAGGTCACCGTGCACTATCTCGACGTCAAGTCGGCGACGATGGTCAAGACGGTCGAGCAGAAGGCGCGCTCGGCAGAGCTCAAGTCCGCCGACGAGCTCGCCGCCAACCTCACCAAGTCGTTCCTGGTGGCCAGCCAGGGCACGATCAAGCTCGACTGCGCGGTCAACGGCGCGCAGGTGCTGCTCGGCGCCAAGGTCAAAGGCACCTGCGACGGCACGCCGCTGCTGCTCACCGGCGTGCCCGCCGGCACGCACATCGTGCAGGTGCGCAAGGACAATTACCGCACCTGGGTCAAGCGCGTGAACGTTGCCGCCGGCGCCACGGTCGCCATGCAGGTGCGGCTCGAGGTGATCAAGGGGCAGCCCGACGTCACGCCGCCGCCGCCCACCGGCGAGGCCAAGAAGCCCTCGCGCACCGGCTGGAAGGTCGCCTTCTGGACCTCCGCGGCGATCACCGTCGGCCTCGGCGTGGGCATCGCCGTGGCGGGCGTCAGCGTCTTCAGCATCGAGGACGAAAAGAAGGCCGAGATCACCAACGTGATCGGCAAAGGCGGCCTCGACGCGACCACCCTCAAGGACCTGCAGGAGGGCAACGCCTGCGACGCCGCCACGCGCGCCTCGCTCGGTCCGCTGAGCGACATCTGCAGCCGCGGCAAGACGCGCGCGACGATCGTCAACGCGCTGATCGGCGCCGTGGCCGTCACCGGCATCCTCAGCGGCTACTTCCTCTATCGCGCCTACATCAAGGCCGACGAGGTGCCCAGCACCGACGGTGATGGCAGCAGCACCTCCTCGCGCCGCCCGCCCGTGCGCGTGCAAGGCGGCTTCGGCCCCGACGGCGTGCAGCTCGGCGTGTCGGTCGACTTCTAGCGCGCTGGGCGCTAGCCGGGGGCGACGCTAGTCCGCCTCGATGTCGACGTGCTTCACGCCCGGCACCTTCTTGCGGATCTGCTCCTCGATGGCGTCGATCTCGTCGCCTAGCGCGTCGATGACCTCGTTGGCGAACTCCTCGCAGAACTCGCGGAACTGCTCGTAGCTCTCGGCGGGGTAGCCGGCCTGCATCAGCCGCTCGAGCCGGCGCGCGATCGTCTTGCCGTCGAACTCGACCTCCATCTTCACGCGATAGCTGTCGACGCTGAGCATGCGGCTCTTGAAGTCGTAGACCGCCTCGACGGCGGGGTGCTCGTCGAGGATGCGCATCACCGCGCCCTGCACGCGCTCGGGCACGGCGGTACCGATGAGCAGCCGGCGGTTTTGCGCCACGAGGATCACGGCCACGGCGCCGAGCAGCAGGCCGATGATGATCGAGCCGATGCCGTCGAAGACGGGGTTTTCGGTGATCTGCGTCAGCCCGATGGCCGCCATCGCCACCAGCACGCCGAGCACGGCGACGCTGTCTTCGAGCAGCACCGCGACGGCCGTCGGGTCGGCCTCGGTGCGCAGAAACTCCATGAACGGCCGGTCGGCGGCGGCCTTCTTGAGCCCGCGCAGCGCGATGAGCATCACCGAGCCTTCGAGCGCGAGGCTCACGCCGAGCACGGCGTAGGCCCACAGCAGGTGCGTCACCGCCACCGGATGGATCAGCGCGTCGATGCCGTGATAGAGCGTCACGCCGCAGCCGATGAAGAACACGCCGACGGCGCTGATCATCGCCCAGATGAAGCGGTCGGGCTGATAGCCGTAGGGGTGTGCTTGGGTGGCGCCGCGCCCCGAAGCCCAGATGCCGATCATCAGCAGCAGCTGGTTGAAGACGTCGGCGGTGGAGTGGATCGCCTCGCCGAGCATCGTGCCCGAGTCGGTGAAGCCGAACGCGACGTACTTCGCGCACATCACCAGGAAGTTGCCGATGATGGCGGCGACGACTGCGGCCGTCGAGCCTCCTTGAGCCATTAGGTGTCGAGCTTACTACAGGCGGCTCTGCAGCTTCGACAGCTCGGGTAGGTCGGGGTCGGCGGCCTTGGCTTTGTTGAAGTGCTGACGCGCGCGGCGCTTGTCGTGCTTGAGCAGATAGAGCTCGGCCAGCGCGACGTGCAGCTCCGCGACGATGCTCTTTTTCTGCGGCTTGGTCATCAGCGCCGTGTCGAGGTGCCACTTGGCGCGCGAGAGCGCCAGGCGCGGCGCCTTCTGCATGAACGCTTTGGCGAGGTAGGTGTGCAGGCTCGCGGAGCCCGGGTTGATGTAGTAGGCCTTGGCGCCGTACTTGCGCACGCCGGCCCAGTCGTTGCGCTTGGAGAGCATCACCACCAGCCGCGCGATGGGGCCGAAGCTCTGCTGCTGCAGCGCGGCGAGCTTCTTCAGCTCGCGGATCGCGTCGACGTCGCGCTTGGCGTTCTGATAGGCGCGCGCCAGCAGGTAGTAGGGGTGGCCGCGCTCGGGATCGAGCACCTTGGCGCGGTCGAGGTGCTTGGCGGCCGTCTTGAGGTCTTTGCGCGCGAGCGCCGCGCGCCCGAGGGCGAGGCGCACTTGATAGCTGTCGATGCCGCGCTTGAGGATCTTGGCGAGCAGCGCCTCGCGCTCTCGCGGCTTGAGCTCCGGCATCTGCGCGGCGACGTAGAGCACCAGCGGATCGTTGGGCAGAAGCTGCTGCGCGGCGGCGGCCGCCGCCTTGGCCGCGCGAATCTTGCCGTGCATGCGCAAAGACAGCGCGTAAGCGGCTTGCGCCTTGCCGTCCTTGGGCCGCTTCTGTGCCGCCTCGCGGTACTTGGGCAGATCGCGATAGGCGCCGATGTCGACGTACCAGTTCTTGTTGTAGAAGCTCAGCCGCGAAAGCTCGTGCTGGCGAAACTGCTTGTCGAGCTCGGCGAGCGAAAGGCCCGTGATGCGCGGCAGGATCTGCGCCGTGGTCTGGCCGCGACCGTAGGCCTTGAGCGCGGCGAGCATCTTGTTCATGCCCCAGCGCTTGACCAGGTAGGCCGCCATCAAGCTGCCCTGGTAGTAGGCGACGACCATGTCGTGCAGCGAGCGCGCGCGCGTGAATGCGCTGTTCATCGAGGCCAGCCCGTGCAGGCGGCCCGAGCGCAGCGCCTTGTAGATGTCGAAGTCGTTTTCGCGCTTCCACCAGCTGTTGATCAGCGTCGGCTCGAGATCGGCGAGCCCCTCGGTGAGCCAGCGCGGCACGCGCGAGCGCGTGATCTGGATCGTGAAGACGTGGTTGAGCTCGTGCCACAGCACCTGGCCCCAGTTGAAGCGGCCGAGCAGCGGGCTGGTGGTGGTGATCACCGGGCCGAAGCACACGCCGAGCGCCGAGAGGCCGGGCAGGCCGATGGTGCGCACGGCGTAGTGGCTGGGGTCCTGGAAGAACTCGACGGTGATGGGGTGTTTGGGGCGGAACTTGTACTTCTTGACGTAGACGCCGTAGGCGCGCTCGAGCACGGGCTCGACGAGGCGCTTGATGACCTTGGCCTCGTCCTTGTGCACGCGCAGCCTGAAGTGCTTGGTGCGCACGAAGACGTAGTGCTTGCTGATCACGTCGTCGAACAGGTTGAGCAGGTTGTAGGCACGCACGTTGTACTTGTCGCCGGCCCACGACTTCTTGAGCCACTCGACGCCCTTCTTGTCGTCGCCGAGGCGCAGGTAGTTGGTGCCCATCGCCGCCATCGAGTAGTAGTCCTCGGGGTTGCGTTTGAGCGCCTCCTTGCCGAGCTTGATCGTCTCGGCGTAGCGGTGGTGCCGGCGCGCGAGCATCATCACCAGCCGGTAGAACGCCGAGTAGCGCTTGTTGATGGCGAAGATCTGGCGCTGCAGCTTGCGAAAGCCGGCGTTGTCGTCGCGCAGAAAGTGGCTCGCCGCGAGCACGGTCAGCGCGCGCAAGTGCTTGGGGTTTTTCTTGAGCGCCTTGGCGAGCAGCGCCTCGGCTTCGCGGTGCTGCTCGTTGTCGGCGAGGATCTGCGCCTGCACCACGCGCGCGTCGATGCTGTTGGGGTTGGTCTTGAGCGCGCGCTCGAGCATGCGCTCGGCTTTGCGCACGTTGTTGCTCTGCGTGAGGATCGTGTTTGCCATGCCGACCAGGGCTTCGGCGTGGTTTGGGTTGACCTTGAGCACGCGGTTGTAGTGCTTCTCGGCGTAGCCGGCCTCGTACTTCTCGAGCGAGATCTCGGCCCAGTGAAGCGACGCGAGGAAAAAGCGGCCGTCGGCCTTGACCGCGTCGCCGAAGGTGTCGCTGGCGTCGCGGAAGTTGTCGGTGTAGCGGCAGGCGATGGCGACGTAGGTCAGCTGCGCCGCCGACTTCTTGTCGATCTTGCCGTTGCCGTAGTCGTCGTAGAAGCCGTCGAAGATCGACTTGGCCAGCGCCTGCTGGCCGGTGCGGTGATAGAGCTGCGCGAGCGTGATGCGCGCGACGAAGGCCTTGCGCCGCTTGGCGAGCGGCTTGAGCAGCGCGATGGCCTGCTGGGTGCGGCCGAGCTCGTGAAGTGCCCAGGCGGCGCTGGCGAGGGCGGCGGCGCGTTGTTTTCCGCGCGCCTGTTTGCCGACGCGCGCGGCCTTCTCGTAGCGGCCGGTCTCGAGCAACACCTGCGCGAGGCCGGCGCGGCCGGTGGCGCCGAGCTTGCGGAAGGCTTTCTCGGCGGCGGGGTACTTGCCGCTGACCAGCAGGTCGCGCGCGGCGTCGAGCTTGCTCTTGGCGGCGGCGGGGCCGTGCGCGAGCAGGCTGACGAGCAGCGCCGCGGCACAGAATTGTGTCTTGTTCATCGTAAGATCCTGAGACGCTCGCGAGCGGAGAACTCTTCCGCTGAAGCATTGCAAACCGCATGTGGGTGCGCGACGCTTACGCCATAGTCTGCCACAGCGCGCACGAGGAGAGGCCATGGCTGCCGATACCGCCGAGCTCGAAAAGAACCAGCAAATCTACACGGATTTCGACGAGTTCCTGAAGTCGGCGATCACCGAGTACTACAAGATCGGCGGCAAGTCGAAGCGCGGCAACTTCATCGCGCTGATCATCGCGTCGGGCGAGGCGGCCTCGCTGGCGATGGATTCGCTCAAATCAGGCTCGGGCGTGCGCAAGCTCGCGGTCGGCGCCGTCGGCGTCGTCGCGCTGCGTATCGGCCTGCGCTACGCGCTTTCGGGCCCGCTCGGCATCTTGCTCGCCGGCGCCACGGCAGCCTCGCTTATCGCGTATTTCGTGAAAAATCGCGGCGAGATCGCGGGCAAGATCACGCGCTATCGCACGCTGGTGGCGACCCTCAAGGAGAGCTACGCCAAGCTGCAGTCCGACCATCGCGATGGGCGGCTCGACGACCAGCAGCGCGACCTGATGGTCGACGGCCTGATGAAGCGCTTCCTCTCCGATCTCGACGCGGAGCCGGCGGACGCGTAGCACGGTCGCGGGCGATCGCGCCGCCGCCGCTCGTCGTCATTGATTTTTCTTTGTTTCGTGTGCAGGCTTACGCATTCTCGATGCTAGGAGCCGAATGCCTCGCACCTGCCATCGCGCGCGGTGGGCTGGTCGTAATCTCGCGCTGCTGCTGACGCTGCCGCTGCTGCTGCTGCCGCTATGCGCTGGCCGCGCCGCAGCCGAGCCCTCCATCGCCGTCGTCCCGGTGCGCCTGATCAAGGCCCCGGAGGCGCTGCGCGCCGAGGTCACCAAGGGCATCGTCAGCGCGCTGACCGGGCTCGGCTATCGCGTGGTCAACCCCAAGACTGTCGAAGAGCAGGCCAAGTTTCAGCCCAGCTGCACGTCCGGGCCGTGCCTGGTGCAGACGGGCAAGCTGCTCGGCGTCGACGCGCTGCTGCACTGCGCGGTGGCCGCGCACGGCTCGAGCTACGACATCAACCTGACGCTCAACGAGACGTCGTCGGGCACGGTCATCGGCCAGGTGCAGTCGCGCTGCGACGTGTGCACCTACGCCGACGTCAGCAAGCGCGTCACCAGCGCCACCGCCGACATCGACCGGCGCGCGCGCGGCTTCGTCGGCGCGCGGGCATGGCTGTCGCTCGAGAGCGACCCCAGCGGCGCCGACGTGCGCCTCGACCGCCTGCACATCGGCACCACGCCGCTGCGGCGCCTGATCTCGCCCGGCGTCCATCGCGTGGTGATCTACAAGGCCGGCCTGTCGGCGCGGCGCTACGTCACGCTCGGCCCCGGCGACGACCGCGAGCTGTCGCTCAAGCTCGAGCTCGGCCTCAAGCCGCCGCCCACGCCGGCGCACACCGAGCGCTTCGCCAGCTGGTGGATCGGCCTCGGCGGCATCAGCCTCGGCGTGGCCTCGGCTATCGCCGGCAGCGTGCTGCTCGGCATGTCGAGCAACTGCGAGGGCGACTGCCAGCACACGCGCAAGACCGCGGGCATCGGCTTCACCAGCTTCGGCGGCGCGCTGGTGGCGGCCGGCATCTTCGCGCTGGTCATCGACAACTGGCACCACAGCGCGCGGCGCGCCAGACGCCTGCAGAAACGCCGCCGGCTCACCGTCGGTGTCGATCCGGTGCACCGCACGGCGTCACTGCACCTTAGTTACTAGCGTGCTAGCTTCCTGCGCATATGAAGTACGTATTTCGCTTCGTGGCGCTTGGGGCGGCGCTCGCCGTGGCGGCGTGCAGCTCGGCGTCGATCACCCCCACGCGCCCACTGTTCGATCTCGCAGGCGGCGCCGACGCCGACCTCTACGCGCTGCCGTTTCCCAACGACATCCGGCGGCGCGCTGACGGCACCATCGACCTGGCGCGTTTTTCGTCGGGCCAGCCGCAGCTTCTACAGCACTACTACGACCTCGTCGCGAGCGGGCGCTTCGGCTTCTCCACCAACGGCGCCGTGCACTTTCGCTTCAGCGACGCTATCGACGAAGGGACGCTTCCCGCCTCGCCAGCCGGTGCGGTCGCCGCTGGCTCGGCCGTGCAGCTCGTCGACATCGACCCCAGCTCGCCCGACTACGGCAAGCGCGTCCCGCTGCTGTTGGCCTACAAGCCAGCCGCCGGGCGCTTCATCGGCGCGCACAGCTTGACGCTGCTGCCGCTGCCGGGCTTCACGTTGCGTCCGGCGACGATCTACGCGGCGCTGCTCACCGATGGCCTCGCCGATCCCACCGGCCACCCCGTGGTGCAAGCCGACGCCTTCGCGCGGCTGCTCGCCGATCGCCCCGAGCGCGGCGAGGAGCGCGCCTACGCCGCCTACGCGCCGCTTCGCGCCTACCTCGCCAAGACCGGCCTCACCGGCATCCTCAGCGCGGCGGTCTTCACCACCGGCGGCCCGTTCGATCTGACCTCGAAGATCCGCGCCGTGGTGCACTCGCTGCCCGCGCCGGTGGCCAAGGACCTCGTCGTCGCGCGCGAGACCGAGCGCTATGTCGAGGTGCGCGGCACCTACGAGGCACCGTTCTTCCAGCAGGGCAAAGTGCCGTTCAGCCTGCCGCCCGACGGTGGCGGCATCGAGCTCGACGCGCAGGGGCTGCCCAAGGTGGCGCGCACGGAGACGCTGCGCTTCGCGATCTCGATCCCCAAAGGCACCATGCCCTCGCGCGGCTGGCCGGTGGTGCTCTACGCGCACGGCACCGGCGGCAGCTATCGCAGCTTCATCAACGGCGACGTCGCCTGGCGCCTCTCGCGCATGACCGACGCCAGCGGCAAGGTCATCGGCCGCGCCGCCGTGATCGGCATCGATCAGACGCTGCACGGCCCGCGCGCGCCGGAAGGCACCGAGCCGCAGCTGGCGTTCATCAACATCTTCAACCCCACCGCGTCGATCTACAACGTGGTGCAAGGCGGCTCGGACAACTTCGCGCTGCTGCGCATGGTCAGAAACCTGCGCTTCCGCAAGCTGACCTTCGCCAAGGGCACGCGCGTCGACTTTGGCGTCGAGGTGCAGTTCGATCCGCAGAAGGTCGGCTTCATGGGCCACTCGCAGGGCGGGCTCACCGGGCCGCTGTTCCTGTCGGCCGAGCCGGGCGTCGGCGCGGCGGTACTCTCCGGTGCAGGCGCCAACAGCATCCTCGCGCTGCTCAGCAAGACCGAGCCGATCAACATCCCCGACGTCATCGGCTCGCTGATCCAGGAGAAGATCGACGCCTTCCACCCGCTGGCGACGATCATCCAGCAGCTGCTCGACGTGTCCGACCCAGCTAACCAGGCTTCGGCGCTGATCCGCGCGCCGCGACCGGGCATCCCCGCCAAGAACCTGCTCGTCACACAGGGCTTCGTCGACCACTACACGCCCAACGAGACCACCGACGCGCTCGCCATCGGCATCGGCATCCCGACGCTGGGCGAGGTGGTGCGCGAAGTCGCAGGGCAGTCACTGCGCCGCGACGACGCCGCGCCGCGCTCGCTGCCCATCGCCGGCAACATCAGCCTCGACGGCGGATCCGTGACGGCAGGCCTGCTGCAGTTTCGCAGCCCAGTCACCGAGGACGCCTGCGAGCCGGACGGCAGCTGCAAGGGCTCGCGCTACTGCGGCGACGACAACATGTGCTACCACGACGGTCACTTCGTCGTCTTCGACGTGCCCGAGGCGCAGCGGCAAGTATCGCTTTTCTTCGGCAGCTACTTCCGCGACGGCGTCGCGGTGGTTGGCCGCTAGCGCTCGCCAGCGCTACTAGCGCTCGCCGTCGTCGTCGTCCTCGTCGTCGCCGACCTCGTCGAGCGCTTGACGGTAGAGCCGGCGCAGCTGCGCCGCTTGATAGCTGTTGCCCGCGTCGAGCGAGCTTCGCGTGCGCTTGCCGCCGGCGCCGGGTGAGCGCGCGCGCGCGCCGTCTCCCGTGGCGCGACCCGAGGCGCCGAGCAGCGCGTCGAGCCGCCGCCGCTGGCGCGCCTGGCGCCGCTCGTGCTCGCGCGCCTCGCGCACCACGCGCGGATAGGCCGGGCCCGTGGCCTTGTTTTCGAGCTGCTCCTCGGCGCGTGACGAAGGCAGCTTGTTTTGCGGCTCGCGCAGCGCGGCGGCGTTGTCTCGCGCCCAGCGGATGTACGTGCGGATGACCTCGAGCACGCGCGCCGGTGGATCGACGAGCTCGATGCCCCAGGCGTAGAAGCCGCGCGCTTCGCCTTCGCGCACGATCACGCCGTCGACGTCGATGACCTCGTCGAGGGCCGGCAGCGTGAGGTTGAGCCGCACGAAGGCGCCCGGCGCGTGGTGCACCGGTGGCGCCACCAGCAGGCCGCGCGGCCCGAGGTTGAGGATGTGGCAGAGGTGCGTGTCGTTGCCGACGTAGACCAGCGCGGTGGCGCTGTGCTCTAGGCGTGACTCGCGTCGGCGATCGTCGTGATCATCGGCCACACCCGATCACCTACCATCGACCGCGGTCCTCGATCTAGCGTCGTCGTCCGCCGCCGCCACCGCGCGAGCTGGAGCGCGAGCCGCCACGCGAGCGCGAGACGCCCGACGATCGGCGCGAGCTGGTCGACGAGCGACGATAGCTGCGCGAGCTGCCCGAGGAGCGCCGGTAGTTGTGGCGCGGCGCGCGATAGACGCGCTGTCGCGCCGAGTAGCCGTGGTAGCGGTGCGTCGGACGATAGGCGTTGCGGGTGGGCCGGTAGACACGGCCGCCGTAGCTCGGGCGATAGACGCGCCCGCGCGGGCTCGGAGTGCGATAGGTGCGCCCGACGCGATAGTCGCGTCCTCCACGATAGCCGTGCACGGCGCCATAGGTGCGACGCGTACGCGGATCGTAGATCGTGCCGCCGCGACGCGGACGCCAGTTGGGGTTGCCGAGCAGCGCGCGGCGATGACGCGCCTGGCGCGCGCGCGCCGCCACGCCGAAGCCGTTGCCGTCGTCACGACGGCGGTCCGCCGCGCCGCGCCGTCGCGTGTTGGACGCGACGACGGTCAGCCCGCCGCCGTCGGTGCGATGAAACGCGCCGCCGCTGCGCGCGCGCACGCGGCCGCGCCCGTCGCCGAGCACGAACGCGCCGGTGCGATCGACGCGATAGCGCTTGCCGTAGAGCATGTAGCCGCGTCCGGCCGTGTTGCCGAAGGCCATCCGCCCGCCGCGTTTGCCCTGGTAGTCGCCGCGACGGCGCAGCGCGCTCGCGTCGACGCGCCCACTGCTGCTCGGCCGCACGGTGACGACGC
The DNA here is from genome assembly GCA_020431405.1 of Myxococcales bacterium. Classification (GTDB taxonomy): domain Bacteria; phylum Myxococcota_A; class Polyangia; genus JAGQIK01. Next base: position 13,953 of record JAGQIK010000036.1, on the reverse strand, counting down.
CTTCTCCGTGCTTGAGCACCACCGTGCGGTGCCGCACCGAGGTCGTCGCGCGCTGCGCGTTCTGTTCGATGCTGCCTACGCCGGGCGCCGGCCGGCGCACGCGCGCCACGCTGGGCGCTGGCTTGCGCGTGCGGCCCGCGCCGCTGCCGGGCGGGTAGCCCGGGTTGTGCGCGGGCGCGGCGCCGGGACCTTTGCCGAAGCGCGGGCCATGAGACGGGCGCGTGCGTGGGCCACGGCCGGCCAGCGCGCCGCCGCGGTCGATGCGCGGGCGCGGGCGCCAGAAGCAGGGCCGAAAGAGCCACACGCCGCCAGCGAACGAGTAGAGCGCGGGAACGAAGTCGTAGCCGTCGCGCGGCGGGAGCCAGCGACCGGGGACCCAGTCGTAGTCGTTGCCGGCCCAGTTCCAGTAGCCAGGCGCCCAGACGTAGCTCGCGTCGGGCGGCGGAGCGGGCTCTTCCTGTTTGGGCGGCGGCGGCGCGTCGGGGACGCGCATCGCGTGAGGCGCGTGCCGCACGACGAGGATCACCGGAGGCGGCGTGTGGTAGCAGGCGCTGGCGAGCAGCGCGCTGGAGAGGGCGAGCGTGGAGAGCGTGGAAAGGGTCGATACGTTGCGCACGCGGTCCTCCTGTACGCACCTGTGCGGTGCGACACAAGCAAGCATACCGCGCCGCGAAGCCGCTGCCCTCAGCCGTGGCTCGCGTTGATATCAACGCGTCTTGATATGCGTCTTGACAGCCAACCAGCGCCCGGTAGGTTCTACCGATGCGTCCGCCGCGCCCGCGCTCAATGCTCGTCATGTCGCTCGCGATGCCCGTGCTGCTCGCGTCGTGCGTGCTCGCGTCGTGCAAGGGGCCGCAGGCCACCTCCCCAGAGGGAGCCGCGCGCGCTTTCGTGCGCGCCGTGGCGTCGGGCAACGGCAAGAAGATCTTCGGCCTGCTCACGCCCGCGACGCAGAAGCAGCTGACCAAGGCGGCGCAGCTCGCAAGCGCTCAGGCCGGCAGCCGCCAGCGCGTAAAGCCCCACGAGCTACTCGCGGCGAGCCTCGCCAAGCCCAAGTACAAGCTCTTCTCGGTGAAGGTCGTCGAGGAGAAGGGCGACCGCGCGCGCGTCAAGCTCAGCGACGCCGACGAAAAGCACAGCGAGACGTGGTCGATGGTCAAGGTCGCAGGCACCTGGCGCATCGAGCTGCCCCACAACGCCATGCCGCCAGCGCAGCGCACGCCGCCGGCCTCGGCACCGACGTCCGCGCCAGCGTCACAGCCAGGGTCGGGCAGCGGCTCCGACTCGGGCAGCGGCTCCGGCTCCGGCTCCGGCAGCGCCGTCGCGCCGCCGAAGTAGCTGCAGGTCCGTGCGGACCAAGTAATTGCTATGCAATTTCGCAGCTCGCATTGGCGTGCGGGATGCAACCAGCGCGGCGTGCGACGATCACTTAGGAGCTAATCGTGTCCAAGACTGCCGCCTTGTGCGCGCTGCTCGTCTGCGGCGCCGTCACCGCGCCGTCGAGCGCCAACGCGCAATCGATCATCAAGCAACCCTTCGGTGGGCGACGCCCGATGCAGCTCGACTTCCACGCGGGCTTCACATACATCGGCGCTGGCCTCGCCACCGGCGCGCGCTTCGGCATCCCGATCCTGCACAACGGCTTCATCAAGAAGCTCAACAACGCCGTCTACATCAACTTCGGCGTCGACTTCTACTTCGCCAAGTACAAGGGCAAGAGCAAGGACGGCTACGCGCCGGCGCTCGGCATCCCGGTCACCTTGCACTGGGAGTTCTACTTCACGCCCAAGTGGTCGGCCTTCGGCGAGGTCGGCCCCAACATCTACATCCACCCCGAGCTCTTTCGCGGTGACGGCTTCAAGTTCTCCGGCGCGCACTGGGTCGCCGGCGGCGTCGGCGGGCGCTACTGGATCTCGCAGCGCTTCACGCTCACGCTGCGCGTCGGCAACCCGTACTCCTCGTTCGGTGTCTCGCTGATGTTCTAGCGACCCGCCCGCGTTGCTAGATGCGGCCCGGCAGCTCGCAGACGACGTTGGCTGCCGCCGCCTCGAGGCCGCGCGTCACCGCATCGCGCATCGGCGCGCCGCGCCCCAGCGCGACCGCGATGCCGGCCAGCAGCGTGTCGCCCGATCCGATCGGGTTGACCACGCGATCGACCGCGAGCGGCGCCACGCGCTCGACCTCGCCGCCGCGCTCGAGCAGCCGCGCCGGCCGCGCGCCGTCGCTGACCAACACCCAGCGCGCGCCGCGCGCCGAGAGATCGACCATCGCGCGCTCGAGCGCGTCGTCGTCCGCGGCGTCGATGCCGGCGCTCTCTGCTAGCTCGAGGCGGTTGGGCTTGACCAGCAGCGGCTCGCGCTCCAGCGCCGCTGCGAGCGCTTCGCCGCGCGCGTCGACAAGCGCCGGCAGGTCGGGCGCCGCCGCGAGCAGATCGCGATAGAGCGTCGCCGGCGCGCCCTGCGGCAGCGAGCCGCACAGAAGCTGCAGCGACGCGTCGCGCACCAACCGCTCGTGCTGCGCGCGCAGCGCCTCGAGCGTCGTCGTCGACTCGGGCCCGGCGTTCTGCACCAGCTCCGTGGCGCGGCCGTCGCCCTCGAGCAGCGTCGTGCAGGTGCGAAGCTCTGACTCGCCGCGCACGGCACACAGCTCCACGCCCTCGCTCGCCACGTCGTAGACGAAGCGCTGCTCGTCGGCGCCGCCGCCCACGATGCAGAGCGCCGTCACGCGCGCCGCGCCGAGCCGCTTCGCCGCCACCGCCGCGTTGACGGATTTTCCGGCGGCGCACGAAAGCACGCGGCTGGTGCGGTTGACGGCGCCGACCGCGAGCGCCTCGAAGCACAGCACGCGCTGCCACGTCGGGGTCAGGCCGACGGTCAGCAGGTGGCTACGCACGCTGGCGGTCTAGGTGCTCGTCAGCTTGTGGCGCTTGAGCAGCTCGCGCAGATGGTAGCGGGTCAGGCCCGCCTCGTGCGCCGAGCGCGTGATGTTGCCGTTGTTGCGATCGAGCAGGCGGCCCAGGTAAACGTACTCGAACCCGTCGAGCACCTCCTGCTTGGCCTCCTTGAACGTCACGCCCGGCTCGAGCAGCTTCGGATCCCAGCCGCCGCCGCTCGCCGTCGACGCGGCCGCCGCGCTCGGCTCCGACACCGCGCCGAACGCCCCCGCGCGCCCCAGCACCAGGTCGGCGCGCGTGATCGTCGGCCCGTCGGACAACGACGCCGCGCGCTCGACGACGTTGCGCAGCTCGCGCACGTTGCCCGGCCAGTCGTGGCCCATCAGCGCCGTCATGCAGTCGACGGCGATGTTGAGCGACATGCCGCGCCGCTTGGCCACCTCGGCGAGGAAGTGGTGCACCAGCATCGGGATGTCTTCTTTGCGGTCGCGCAGCGGGGGGTTCTCGACGTGGATTACCGACAGGCGGAAGTAGAGGTCCTCGCGGAACGTGCCGTTGTTGACCATCTGGCGCAGGTCGCGGTTCGTCGCCGCCACCACGCGATCGTCGATCTTGATCAGCTTGTCGCCGCCGACGCGTTTGAGCTCGCGGTTCTCGAGCACGCGCAGCAGCTTGGGCTGCAGGCCGATGTCGAGCTCGCCGATCTCGTCGAGGAAGATCGTGCCGCCGTTGGCCTGCTCGAAGCAGCCCTTGTGCTGGCCCACCGCGCCGGTGAAGGCGCCCTTTTCGTGACCGAAGAGCGTCGACTCGATCAGCTCCTTGGGGATCGCGCCGCAGTCGAGCACGACGAAGGGCTTGTTGCGGCGTGCGCTGGCGTCGTGGATGCCGCGCGCGACGAGCTCCTTGCCGGTGCCCGTCTCGCCGGTGACGAGCACGGTCAGGTCCGAGGGCGCGACCTTCTCCAGCGTGGCGAACATCTCGCGCATCTTGACGCTCGAGCCGAGCACGCTGTGAAAGCGGTCCTTCGCCGAGAGCTCGATCTCGACGACGTCTTGCAGCGGCTGAAAGCGCAGCTCGGTGTGGCCGACACGAAACGTGGTGCCCGGACGCAGGTACACGTCCTTGATGCGCAGATCGCCGACGTAGGTGCCGTTGGTGCTGCCGACATCGATGAGGCGATAGCCGTGGTCATCGCCGCGGATCTCGAAGTGCGTGCCGGAGACGGCCTTATCCGTGAGCGGGATGTCGTTGATGATGCTGCGGCCGCCACCGACGACCTGCTTGGTGAGCTCGATCTCCTTGCCCGCTTCGGGGCCCGAGATGATGACCAGCTTGCTCTTTCGCAGGTGCCGGACGGTCGCGCGGCCGCCGTCGAATACTGTGGTGACCGCGGGATCTTGCTCAGGCATACCTTCTCACACGCGCGCTCGCGCTCGAGGTTGGATGCGGCACAGTCGCCTCGCGGGAAGCCAGGCGACGTAGGTAAAGCTCTTACCGTTTCGAGGATGTGCCTTATCTTATTAGGAAAGGGCCCGGTGAAGTCAAGTAGCCGGCAACTATTGTAGCCGCCGTTACGCGCCTCGGGCACCGGATGGATCAGTCGCCCCCAACGGCGGGGCCAACTGGCTCCAACAGGCGTGTCTACGAACGCGAGATCGCATTCTTGCCGCGTGGCCTGGGCGTTGCACCCTCTCGATCACACGCTTTGCGCTAACATGTGTGCTCGTACCGCCTGGGAGGTCTTAATGAGCCAGCGCGCCCGTCACGCGCTCGCCGGCGTCTGTCTTATCGCGCTCGCTGCCGCCGTCGCGGCCTGCGGCGGCACCGCGACCGTCGGCAACACCGACGATGGCGGCCTCAAGTGCGAGGCCAGCAAGGTCAGCGGCCTGTGGCTCGTCGACTTCGGCCCGCTGCGCCAGGAGATCAGTGGCAGCGGCGAGGTCACGCTGAGCGTCGTCGTCGTCACCGGCTCGGCCAAAGAAGGCGAAGGCGCGCCCGCCGAGGGTAAGAGCGTCAACTTCAAGATCATCAACGCGCAGCCCGGCGTCTCGCTGAGCACCAGCGACGCCGTCACCGGCGCCGACGGCATCGCCAGCGTCAAGTTCACCGTCGCCGCCGGCACGCCGCAGGCGAACTATCAGGTGCAGGCCTCCATCGACGGCACCTGCCCCAAGACCTTCACCATCGACGTGCGCCCGGCGCTGCGCCAGCTGCGCGCCATCACCCCGACGCCCTTCGACACGTTCACAGGCTCGCGCGTGCCCGTCGCCGTCGAGGCGTCCACCAACGGCAACGCCAAGCTCGCCGGCGAAGAGATCACCTTCAAGCTGACCCTCGGCAAGACCGGCGAGACCAAGCTCAGCACCATCGACGGCCAGGTCGGCGGCGACACGCTCAAGGTCACCACCGGCGCCGACGGTCGTGCCACGGCGATGGTCTTCACCGGCGACGCGCCGATCCCGCAGCTCGAGATCACCGCGACGCTCACCGGCACGGCCGACGCCATCGTGCAGCTTCGCATCGCGCAAGGCACCGGCAGCGGCTGCAAGGACGTCACCGAGTGCCCGCTCGGCTACAACTGCAAGAGCGGCGTCTGCGAGCCGCCGATCACGACGCCGCCCTCGGGCTGTCAGACCGACAACGACTGCCAGCCGCCGCTGATCTGCCAGAAGACCAGCGGTCAGTGTCTCGAGGGCACGGGCAAGCCGTGTGACCCCATCGAAGGCACCGGCTGCGCCGCCGAGGAGATCTGCGTCGGCGGACAGTGCGCGAAGATCCCGGGCGCCTGCCAAGACCACACCGACTGCCCATCGACCTTCAAGTGCACCGGCGGCAAGTGCGTGCCGCAGGGCCAGCCGCCCACCGGCGGCTGCGTCGTGCCCAACGACTGCCCCAACAACCAGACCTGCATCAACGGCAACTGCAAGCCCAAGAGCGCCTGCAACGTGCAGCACGCGGCAGACCGCCTCAAGGGCACCTGGCAGTACGACTCGAAGCTCAAGCTGCGCGAAGCCCTCGGCGGCTTCGTCAAGGGGCTGCTCGGCGCCGCCGGCGTGCTGCGCGACATCATCGAGGGGCGCTTCAGCATCAAGGGCATCCCCAGCTTCATCTCGAGCATCGTCAGCAAGTACGTCAAGCAGCTGATCAACCAGTACATCCCGCCGTGGGGCCAGCAGCTGATCGTCGCGCTCGGCGACATCAACGACATCATCGATGACATGCGCATCCTCTCGACGGTGCAGAAGACGCCCACCGGCGCAGACTCCTATATCTGCGCCGAGCGCTGGCAGCTGATCGAGTTCGACTTCAAGGGCCAGAAGATCTCGGCGCCGCCGTCGGCGATCCCGCAGATCGGCGAGGTCAAGCTCGGCAACTACCCGGCCACCGAAGTGTGCGGCGAGCTGTTCATCGCCAAGCACAAGGTGCAGAACAAGGTCGGCGGCATCATCAAGTGGGCCATCGAGACGGCGCTCTCCATCGCCACCTGCAACATCGGCTCGGGTCCGTGTTTCAACTCGGTCGAGCAGGCGCTGACGCAGGTCATCCAGTGCCAGCAGCTCGGCATCCAGCTCGACCAGCTGGTGCAGTCGCTGTGGTCGGGTGCGCCGTCGGTGGCGTCGATCGTCGCGCAGGCCTGCGAGTCGCAGAAGACCAACCTGATCAAGACGCTCAACAGCGAGCTCAACAACCTGACCACCAAGCTGTCTCTGCTCGAGCTGTCGGGCACGGTGGTGATCCCCGCGCCGGGCGCCGACAACAAGCTGGACAACGGCAAGTGGGACGGCACGCTCGGCTCGGGCATCCTCAAGGGCAACTTCAGCGGCACCTTCAACGCCGTGCGCCAGTAGCCGAAACCATCGGCGCGTCCTCGGCGTAGCCGATTCGATGTCGAAGAGGCGAAGCAGTACGGCGCGCTTTCTCGCGCTCGTCGCGCTCGTGGTCGGCGGCGGCCTCGCCGTCACATACATCAGCCTACAGAGCGTGCGGCGCGAAGCGGACAGCGTCGCCACCAACGCCTACCAGCAGCAACAGGCGCTGATCGCCTCGCAGGCCGCCGAGCGGCTCGGCGCGCTGCTGCGCGCGCGCGGCGTCGAGCACGGCGCCGCCACGTTGGCCAAGCTCGGCGACGTGCCGCGGCTCTACGCGCGCATCTTCGCTTCGCTGTCGGGCCCCTATCACGCATACGTGTGGGTGCTCAATGACGAGCGGCGCGTGGTCGCCGCGCCGACGGCGAGCGGGATCGGCAGCCGGCCGTTCGAGCGGCTCGAGCCGCAGGTGGCGCGCGAGCTCAACCCCGTGCTCGCGGCGATGGTGCGCGGCGAGCGCGGCCGCGCGCGCTATCACTGGCGCGCCGGCAGAGACCACGCGTTGATCGAGCGGCTGGTGGCCTACACGCCGGTGCCCGGCTACCCGAAGCTGTCGCTCGCCTACTCGGCCAACACGGCGACGGTGGCGGCGCTGACGCGCAAGCTTCAGCGGCGCGCGCAGACGACGCTGCTCGCGGTGGGTGGCGGCGGCGCCGCGACGCTCGCGCTGGTCTTGCTGCTGCTCTTGCGCACCCATCGCCGCGAGCGCATCGCCCTCGAGCAGACCGCGCTCGCCTCGCGCCAGCTCGTGCACGTCGAGAAGCTCTCGACCATCGGCACGCTGACCGCGAGCATCGGCCACGAGATCAAAAACCCGCTCGCCACGCTGATGCTCAACATCGAGTACATGCGTCGCCGCGCGCGCGACGATGACACCTCCCGTGCGACGCTCGCGGATCTGGCGGCAGCTGCCGAGCGTATCGACGAGGTCGTGCGCGGGCTCGGCCGGCTCGGCCGCGCGCAGGAGCGCCACGAGCTGTGCGATGTCGGCGAGGTCGTCGAGCTAGCGCTGCGCCTGGCCAAGGGCCAGCTCGAAAAGCTCACGGTCGAGACCGACATCGCGCGTCCGCTGTGGGCGATGGCGGCGCGCGGCGAGCTGACCCAAGTCGTGCTCAACCTGGTGGTCAACGCGGCGCAGGCGCTTGGCGCGGCCGGGGGAACGCTGCGTGTCAGCGCGCACGCGCGCGGCGACGACGATGTCGTCATCGAGGTCACCGACGACGGGCCAGGCATCGCCGCGGCGGTGCGCGACTCGCTGTTCCAGCCGTTCGTTACCACCAAGGGCGCCGACCAGGGCACAGGCCTCGGGCTGCACATCACGCGCAACATCGTCACGCGTCACGCGGGACAGATCGAGGTCGAGAGCGAGCCCGGATGCACGCGCTTTCGCGTCAGCTTGCCGCGCAAGCAGCCGACCCTGTCGCATCGCAGCAGCGTAGAAAGTACTCCACAAGCTCAGCGCCAATCTGTAGACGGCGTACTACGCCTGGCCACCGACACCGCTGCAAAACGACAATGATCTCTGATGTAGGCTGATGGCACGAAGGCTGCTACATCCGCGCGTGCAGGAGCTGCCTCATGCTGAACGCCGAACCGTCGCCGCGCGCGCAGATGAACACGATCAAGGTCAGCAACGAGAGCCTCTCGGCGCTCGACGAGCACGACGGAACGCGGCTCGGTGACTGGCTCGTCAACCGCGGCCTGATCGACCGCTACCAGCTGTTCGCCGCGCTCAACCGCTCGTTTCACGACGGCTGCCGCCTCGGCGACGCCATCGTCGCGCTCGACTACCTGCCGCGCGACGTGGTCGAGCTCGAGGCCAGCGACCACGTAGCGCAGTTCGGCTCGGACTAGTCGTCCGCTAAACTATCAGTTGAGGTACTTGGGCTCGTCGCGCTTCTTGCCGCCGTCGATCACTTTGAGCTTCTTCTTGGCGCGCGACAGGCGCCACATGCCGATCAGCTTGCGCGGGTTGTAGAGGAACAGCAGCGCCGCCACGGCGCCGCCGCCTTGCAGCGCGAGCTCGATGAAGTCGCCGCGTATCACCGTGCCGATCAGCACGAAGATCACCAGCAGCAAGCCGAGCCACTTCGCCTTGAGCGGCAGCACGCCGTAGAAAAAGACCATGTGATCGGGAAAGAGCACGGCGAAGGCGACGAGCATCGCGATCGCCGCGCCGCTGCTGCCCGACACGATCGTCAGCGGCCAGGCGAGCCCGGCGAACATCGCCGCCACGAGGCCGACCACGCCGGTGATCACGTAGAACGCGAAGAAGCGCCCGCCGCCCCACCAGCGCAGCAGCGACGTGCCGAAGAACCACAGCGTGATCATGTTGACGGCCAGCGGGATGGCGTTGACGTGCAGCCAGAACGCCGAGAGCGGCTGCCAAAGCTCGAGCTTGCCGAGCGCCTGACGGGCGCTGAGCGCGAGGTGCTGGTTGATCCACGCTGGCCCGCCAGCGAAGGCGTAGAGCAGAAAGAGCCCGATGTGCAGCGCCAGCAGCACGATGATGAGCGTCTGCGGACGCCCACCCGTGCGGATCAGCTTGGCGCCGGGCGGCAGCACGACCTGACGGCGCACCACCTCAGGGCGCTCCCGCGGCGGGGCTCTCGCTGTCGCCCTTGTCGTCGGCGCAGTCGGGATCGAGCAGGTCGACGAGCCCGTCGCCGTCGTTGTCGACGCCGTCGGCGCAGGCGAGCGGCGCCGGCAGATCGACGGACACCGGCGTCGTGCCCTCGCCGGGGATGACGACCTGCACGCTGACCGGCCCGGAGAGCACGTGGCCGCTCGCGCTCAGCGCGCTCACCTCGAGCGTGACCTCGCCGCCCGGCAGGTCGGGCCCCACGGCGCTGGCGCTGCCGCGCGCCTGGTCGAAGCAGGGAAAGCGCGCGGTGCCCTCGTCGTTGGTGCCGACGACGGCGCGCGCGGCGATGGCGTCGACGCCGAGCTCCGAGCACTGCCGCACGCTCGAGATGGTGCACGCGGCGTCGCCAGGCGTCGCGCAGCCGATGGTCCAGCTCAGCTCGTAGCTGGTCGCATCACCGCAGCCGCCGACCACCACCGCGAGGGAGGTGACGAGCGCGATAGCGGTCAGCGCGATGGGGGACGGGCTCGCACGCGAGATCATGCGTGGAAAATAGCGCTAGCCGAAGATGCGCGCCAGATCGCGATAGCTGATCAACACCAGCAGGCCCAGCATCAGCAGAAAGCCCACGGTGTGCACCATGTTCTCGACGCGCTGGTTGATCGGGCGCCGCCGGATCGCCGCGAGCGTGATGAAGACGATGCGGCCGCCGTCGAGCGCCGGCAGTGGCAGCAGGTTGAAGAGGCCGAGATAGACGTTGAGCATGGCGAGGAAGACCAGCGCGGTGGGCAGGTTGGTCTCGAAGCTGTGCTTGAGCTGGCGCACGATCTCCACCGGCCCGCCGACGTTCTTGGTGCTCGTCTTGCCGGAAAACAGGCGCCCCAGCCCGGTCAGGATCTCGCCCGACTTGGCGAACGGATAGCGGATCGACGCCCATAACGCCGTGCCGATGGGCACGTCGGTGAAGCCGAGGCTCGTGCCGCCGTACGAGATGCCGATGGTGTGCTTGTCGGAGCCTTGACGGATCTCCGGCTTGACCTTGAGCGCGTGGTGCTTGCCGCCGCGCACGACGACGATCGTCTGCTGCTTGCCGCCGCTGGCCATGATGGCGGCGCCGACCTGCTCGATGGTGCGCACGCGGCGCCCGTCGATGCTGTGCAGCTGGTCGCCCTTCTTCATGCCCGCGGTGGCGGCGGGCCGACCGGCGTGCACCTTGGAGACGACGAGCTGCCACTGAGGCACGCCCCAGGCGATGAGCACCAGCGCCATCAGGCACATGGCGAAGACGTAGTTGACGGCGGGCCCCGCGAAGACGGTGGAGAACTGCGCGAAGCGCGACTTGTTCTGATAGGAGCCGACGTCGTCGTCGGGCAGCTCCTCGTTGGGGTTCATGCCCGCGATCTGGACGTAGCCGCCGAGCGGAATCACGCCGAGCTGATAGGTCGTCTTGCGACCGCGCCAACGCAGAAGCGCCGGCCCGAAGAAGATGCTGAACTTGTCGACGCGCATGCCGAAAGCGCGCGCGACGAGCATGTGGCCGGCCTCGTGGACGAGGATCAGCACGCCGAGGCCGATGAAGGCGAGAAGGTAGGACACCGCAGCGAGTATAGCAGCGGGGCGATGGCCGTTGCGTCGCCGACGTTGTCGCGCAACTATTACCGTAGGTGAAGCCCGACACGAATTCGGTGGCCGCGGAGCAGTCGTCCGCGGCGAATCTCGCAGCGTCTCAGCTCAGCGCGCTGCGGCGCGATCTCGACCACGAGCGCGCGTTTATCCACACCATTCTCGAGTCCATCGGGTCGGCGCTGCTCATCGCAGACTCCGGCGGCAAGGTGGTGCGCGCCAACAGCGTGGCGCACCGGCTGCTCGCCGTGGGCGAGGAGGACCTCGTCGGCGAGAGCTTGTGGGTCCGAATCGGCGCGCCGACCTTGACCTTCGACAGCCTCGTCGAGCCGCGGCGCTTCGAGTCGTATATCCAGCGCCGCGAGGTGCGTCGCCACGTCAGCTGGCAGATCTCGCACGCCGTCGAGGAGGGGCTCGACTACATCATCGCCAGCGGCCTCGACGTCACCGACCGCGACGAGATGCTCGAGCGCATGCAGCGCAGCGACCGCATGGCGTCGCTCGGCACGCTGGCGGCGGGCGTGGCCCACGAGGTCAACAACCCGCTGACCTGGGTGCTCGCCAACCTGCGCATGCTGCAAGACAAGCTCGAAGGTGCCGACCTCGAGCTCGTCGACGAGTGCCTCGAGGGCGCCGATCGCATCCGCCGCATCGTCGGCGAGCTGATGACGTTTCAGCGCCAGGACGGCAAGAACGTCGCGCGCAGCAACCCGCGCGAGGCGGTGCAGGCGGCGCTGAGCCTGCTCAAGCTGCAGCTACGTCACGACTCGCGCATCGTCGAGGACCTGCGCGACACCCCCGACGTGGGTCTCGATCGCTGGAAGCTCGGACAGGTGCTGGTCAACCTGGTGACCAACGCCTTTCACGCCGTGGAGCGTGTCGGCGGCGACGCGGTGGTGCGCGTCACCACCCGCACGTCGGCCGACGGCGGCGCGGCCATCATCGAGGTCGCCGACAGCGGTCCGGGCATCTCGCCCGACCAGCGCGCGGCGATCTTCGACCCGTTCTTCACCAGCAAGCCCCACGTCGGCACCGGTCTGGGGCTGTTCGTCAGCGCGCAGATCGTCGAGACCATCGGCGGCAGCATCGACGTCAAACGCGCGCAGGAGGGTGGCGCGCTCTTTCAGGTGCGCATGCCCGCCTACCGCGGCGAGCAGCGCGCGCGCTCGCTGACGCCGGCGCGCCCCAAGCTGCGCGTGTTGATCGTCGACGACGAAGCAGGGCTCTTGCGCGCCATCAACCGACTGCTCGCCGACTACGACACCACCACCGCGCAGTCGGGACAGCGCGCGCTCGAGCTGCTGCTCGAGCAGCGCTTCGACGTCGTGCTCTGCGATCTGATGATGCCCGAGATCGACGGGCGCGAGCTGTTCGAGCGCGTGGCGCGCGAGAAGCCCGAGATGGCCAAGCGCTTCGTCTTCATGACCGGCGGCGCCGTGACCGACCGCGTGCGCGACTTCGTCGAGCGTCTCGTCAACCCGCTGCTGCCCAAGCCGTTCGAGATGTCCGAGATGCGCGAGATCTTCGAGCGCGTCGCGTCGTCCGCGTAGCTTCTACTTGCTGTTGCTGGCGGGCTTGCTCGTCGGGCCCGCGTGGTGCGGCGCGTGCTGCGGCTGGCAGTCGAGGTGCTTTTGCCCCGCCTTGGTCGGTGGGCTGCAGTCCTTCCAGCCTACGCCGGGCGTGTAGAGCGCGATGCGCTTGGTTTTTCCGGCGGCGTCGTACTCGATGCGAAAGACCTGATCGTTGGCCTGCCGCAGCCGGCGCACGTGCGTCAGCTTCCAGCCGAGCAGCTGGTGAAGCAGCAGCTTGTTGACCACGCCGTGGCCGACGACGAGGATCTCGCGGCCGGCGCGACCGTCGGACAGCTCGCTGACGAATCGCTGCGTGCGCGCGGCGACGTCGGCGTAGCTCTCCCCGAGCGGCAGACGCGCGGCGGGTGAGTCGTCGAAGATCGGCGCCAGCATCGGCCTGATGCGGGCCAGCACCGGCTCCGGGCGCGGCCCTCGCGCGCGCACGGTGCACGCGCGCGCCGATGGCTTGACCTTGTCGGCGGGCGCCACGTCCGCCCAGCAGATGCCTTCGAAGATGCCGGGCTCGATCTCGTTGAGCGCCGAGCGCACGTTGATCTGCAGCTTGTGCTGGCGCGCCACCAGCTCGGCGGTGCGCTGCGTGCGTCGCTTTTGGCTGGCGTAGATCGCGTCGACGCGTTTGTCCTTGAGCAGCAGCCAGAGCGAGACGCGGTTGATATAGCCGACGGGATCTAGATCCGGATCCCCCTGAAAGCGGCTCTTGCGGTTCCACTCGGTCTGACCGTGGCGCGCGAGGTAGAGCACCGCTGGCTTGCCGCGCTGCACGCAGCCGCTGCCGCCGAGCGCGGCGACGAAGATGACGAGCGCAGTCGAGGTACGTCGCATGGCCCACCTTGTACTGCCGGCGCGCGCGCGAGCGCAAGCCGCGGCGCGCTCGACGTGGTGCAGTAGCGGCCTCGCCACGGGGGTTGCTCGCGCACAAGTACCTGAAGTTCCCGCGTTTGTTTGGGGGGTCAAAACCCCGAGCATGAGGGATGAGACCCCCTGGCCGGCCGGCCGATCCGCAGCGGATGTACATGATCTCGCGGGCCTGCGAGGTCGGATCAACGGCACTGCCGTTGCACATGGAGAAGGTCCGGAGACTGCCGGGACCTATGAGACGTTTCATCGCCCTAACCACACTGCTTCTGATGGCCGCCGCGCCGCTGCCCGCCGAGGCACTGCGCGTCAGCCATCGCGGGCCGCGCAGCACCACAGCGGCCATGCACCTGCGCGCCGCCTTCCGCGGCGCCGGCCTCACCGACGCCACCATCTCGGTGCACATCCGCCGCGCCCCGCGCCGCTGGCGGGTGACCGTGCGCGTCCAACGCAAGGGACGCACCGTGCTCGTGCGCCGCATGCGCCTGCGCCGCGGCCGCCTCACGCGCGCCATCGCGCGGTCGATCGCGCGCGCCGCCG
>JAGQIK010000293.1 GCA_020431405.1 Myxococcales bacterium | reverse complement strand
GCCTGCGGCCGCCGCGCAGACGCGCGCAGATGGTGGAACGCTCGGCGAGGCGGCGCGCAAGCGCGAGCGCGCGCTCTACGCGGCGCTCATCGAGGCACGCCAGCGCGGCGATCACCTTGCCGCGCTGCTGCTGTTCGAGCAGCTCGCGCCGCATAGCCCCTATCGCCGACGAGCCGCCAAGGGCAGGCCGATGTCGCGACGCGAGGCGATCTCGATCCGCGCGCGCGAGGTCTCGTCGCTGATCTCGCGCGGCGCCTGCGCCGAGGCGCGCTGGCAAGCACGGCTGGTGCGCCTGCTCGCGACGGCCACCAACGCGCCGGGCTCGCAGGCCGCGCGGGCGAGCATCGAGCTCGAACGGCGCGCGCATGCGTGCAGCGAGAGCCCGGCAGCGACGCGCGCGCGCGTGGCGCTCAAGACGGCGCCCGTTAGCGCAGATGCGGGGGCAGCTGCGCGGGCTGCGGACGCGGGGCCGCCCAAGGTCGCGGCGGCGGCCGGAGGCGCGATTCAGCGCAACGCGATCAAACAGGACGACTGGGTGATCTCGAGCTCGCGCATCTTCGAAGGGCGACGACGCGGCGCGAGCGACGCGCAGCTTCGCCGCACCGTGATGCTCGCGCGCCAAGCCTACGTCGCGGGTCAGCACCAGCGCGCCCTGCTGCTCGCGCGCCGCGTCTTGAGCCAGCGCAAGCGCGGCGACCTCGCGCAGCAGGCGCTGCGCGTGCTGGGTAGCGCCGGCTGTCAGAGCGGCGATCGGCAAGCGGTGCGGCGCGCCCTGCGCGGGCTCGGCGTGCGCTATCGCACGATGTTGATCCAGGTCTGCCGGCGCGTCGGCCACGACGTGCGCTGAAGAACGGGCCCCGCCGCCGCCTTGACGGTGGGCCAGGGCGACCCACCTTGGAACTGTCGCCGCCGCGAGCACAGTTTGCTGGTCGCGGAGAAGGCTTCCGCGACGACTTCGTGTCATCGCGTGCGCGCGTGCTCCAGGAGGGCCCCATGGGCGAAACCACCACCTTCAGGCCGATCAAGCTCGGTCGTTTGTTCGGCTTTCCAATCGAGCTGCGCTGGTCTTTTCTCGCGCTGCTCGCCCTCGTGCTGCTCACCTCCGGAGGCCTCATCGGCCTCGCCTACGTGCTCGTCGCCTTCACGTCCGTTCTCGCCCACGAGCTCGGCCACGCGCTCGTCGCGCGCAGGCTTGGCGTGGGCGTCTCGGGCATCGACCTGCACTTCTTCGGCGGCGCCGCCAAGCTGTCGAGCATGCCCAAGAGCTCGCGAGACGAGGTGCTCATCGCCGCCGCCGGCCCCGCCGTCTCGTTCGCTATCGCCGCGCTCGCGGGCCTGGGCTATCTGCTCAGCGGCAGCCTCGCCGTCGCCACGCTGGCGCTGATCAACCTCGTGCTCGGCGCGTTCAACCTGCTGCCGGCGCTGCCGATGGACGGCGGCCGTATCTTTCGCGCGCTGCTCTCGCGCAGGCTCGGACGCATTCGCGCCACCGAGATCTCCGTCACCGTCGCACGCGTGACGGCCGTGGCGCTCGGCCTGGTTGGCGTGCTCACGGTGAGCGTGTTTCTGGTCGGCCTCGCGGTGCTTCTGTGGATGATGGCCAGCGCCGAGCTGCGCGCGGCGCCGCTTTGGCGCTACATCGACGAGGAGCCTGCCGGCCCGACGGACGCGCAGCGCGACCTCTTCGAGCGCTTCGCGCGCCGCGTGCGCGACAGCGCGCGGCGGCCAGCAGCGCCCAGCGAGCCGCCCAGCGAGCCGACGGTCGAGGTGCTCGACCAGGACGGCACAGTCGTTCACCGCTCGGGCGAGCGCCCGCGCCGCGGCACCACGGGGCCGCACCGCATCATCATCACCTACGTCAGGTAACGACCGCGCGCTAGGGCGTGCTGAGCACCACGCGCGCCGTGGTGCCCCTGCCGCGCTGAGACTCGAGCACGAGCTCGCCACCCAGCGCCGCGATATGCTGTCTGGCCTCGTAGAGGCCGAGGCCGACGGCTTCGACGTCGTGGCGCGCGGTGACAAACGGCTCGAAGAGCCGATCTGCCGCGCCGTCGGGCAGTCCTTCGCCGTGGTCGCTGATCGTCACCACGACGCGGTTGCCCTCGGCGCGCGCGCCGATCTCCACCGCTTGCCCTTTGGGCGAGTGCTCGGTGGCGTTGCGCAGCAGCTCGACGAGCGCCGCGTGCAAGCGGCGTTGCTCGCCGAGCACCTCGATCTCAGCCGGCACGCCGACCAACAGGTCGATGTCGCGCGGCGACGCGAGCGGCTTGACCTCCGCGGTGGCGCGGCGCACCACGTCGAAGAGGCTCAGCGGCCCGAGCTCGACGGCGCCGACCTCGCTCACCGAGGCGATGCGCCGCAGGTCATCGAGCAGCGGTGCAAGCGCCTCGAGCACCTCGAGACCCAGCACGTCGGGCTGGCGTGCGAGCGCCTCGATGGTGCCGTCGATGCGCATGCGCAGCTGCGGCAGCACTTGCGCGCAGCGCGCGCCGATGGTGGCGAGCTTGCGCGTCTTGGCGAGCTGCTCGCGCAGCCGCTCGAGCGACTCGCCCGGGGTGCTGCGGCGCTTGGGATCTTCCTCGTCCTCCGGCACGTTCGTGACGCGCGTCTCGTCCTGTCGTCCCGCGGCGGGCAGCGGCTCGACGGAGCTGACCGTCGTCTCGGTGGCCGGGCCGTCGAGCGTGGGCGCGCGCGGGATCGGACGATCGCTCTCCTCGAGGCGCAACACGAGGCTCAGTCCGAAGACGATGATGTCGCCGACCTTGAGCTTGAGCGTCGTCACGCGCTTGGAGTTGACGAACGTGCCGTGCTTGCTGCCGAGATCTTCGAGGAAGACCTGACCATCGCGCGTCTGCACGGCGGCGTGCTCGCGAGAGACCGTGGGCTCGAGCAGCGCGATGGCAGCGCGCTCGGAGCGGCCGACGAGCTGAGGCTCTTCGGCGACCGGATAGCGCGGCGCACCGGGCCCGCCGAGCACCGGCGTCAGGTAGAAGTAACGTTTGCGAGCCATCGAATCGAGGTAGGAGCAACTCTACCCTGGCGATAACCGCGTAGGAAGACTTCTCCTCTGGTGATCATCGCAGCAGAAACACGACGGCCAGCCCGGCGCCGGCGGCGAGCAGCGCGATGAGCACGATCCACATCCCCACGTTGCCGCGCTTGCGGCGCACCGGCTGCGGCTCCCACTCGTCGTCGTCGAGCGCGTCGGCCGCGCCGGTGTGCTCGGCCGCCGCGAGCAGCTCGCTGTGCGCCGCCGGCGGCGCGCCGCGCGCGGCCAGCTCGGACGATTTGGTGGGCGGCCCCGTGAGCAGGCGGTGGCGGGGCTCTCCACGTTCCGCCAGCGTCGCTTCCGACGACGCGCTCGCGACGGGCGAGCGCCGCGTGGTGTCGTCGAAGGCGTCGCCGCCGAACGAATCGGGGCCGAGAAAGTCGCGCGTCTGCTCGTCGGGCTGAAATGGAACGAGCGGCTCGTCGTCGTCGTGCTGCAGCTCGGCGGCGGCCTGGCGCGCCAGCTCGAGCGGCGTGAGGTTGCCGCGATCGGGCAGCGGCTCGTCTGCGCGCGGCGCGGGCGTCTCGGTCTCGCCGCTGCGCAGCTTGGCGATCACTGCCTGGAAGGCCTCGGCCACCGCCCACAGGTCGGGGTAGCGGTCGTCGGGGTCCTTCTCCATGCAGCGCAGGATCACGCGCTCGAGTGAAGGCGGCACGGGCGGCGGCACCTTGCGTCGCCGCGAGGGTGGAATCGGCCGCTCGCCGGTGTGCTTGGCGAGGATGCCGGCGACGTTCTCCGCGCGAAACGGCACCGAGCCGGTGCAAAGCTCGTAGCAGACGCAGCCGAGGCCGTAGGCGTCGAGGCGGCCGTCCATCGGACGGTTGGTGATCTGCTCGGGCGACATGTACTCGGGGGTCCCGATCGCGACGCCCGGTCGCGTGAGGTGGTGTCCGGGGCGATCACCGAACGACTTGGCGGCGCCGAAGTCGAGCAGCTTGACGAAGTCGTCACGTTTGCCGGACTTGCACAAGAAGATGTTGTCGGGCTTGAGGTCGCGGTGCAGCACGCCGGCGTCGTGCGCGGCGGCGAGGGTCTCGGCCACCTGGGCGCCGACGTGCGCTACCAGCTCGGGCGGGTAGGGCCCGTCGCGGCGCAGCCGCTTGCGCGTGTCCTCGCCTTCGAGGAACTCCATCACCATGTAGACCAGCGCGCGCCCCTCCTCGTCGACCTCCTCGACGAAGTCGATGATGTCGATGATGTGGGGGTGGCGGATGGCGTTGACCGAGCGCGCCTCGTTGAAGAAGCGGCGCACCAAGTCGGCCCGCGAAGCGTGCTCGGGGAGCAGGAACTTGAGCGCTACCGGTCGATCGAGCCGCAGGTGCGTCGCCTTGAAGATGCGGCCCATGCCGCCCTCGGCGATGAGAGACTCCAACCGATAGTTGCCGACGATGTCGCCCGCCATCGGGCCATCCCAATCGATGGCCGGACCCGCGTCGGTCGCTGCCAGTCGGCTCACGCGGATGAGCTTCTGCCCATCGTGCTCGCAGACCTTCGCGTCGTCGGGGTAAGTGCGGTTACAGATCGTGCAGACCCTCACTGGCCTCCCTGTGCGCCCGAGACATAAGTCTACCGCGGGTCGCCGGCGCGGCTGAAGTCTAACCTCCTTGCGGGACGTGGTGTTGGCTGGCCGCGGAGAAGTCTTCCACGGTCAATTGACTCGTCGGTGACGCTGGGGAATGCTTTCCCCAGTGCGCTGCCCGAAATGCAGCTACGAAGTAACCGGCAGGCAGATCATGATCTGCCCTGCTTGTGGCACTGATCTAGCTAGCCCCGACGAGAGCGACCCACTCGAAGGCCAGCCACATGGCTTGCCGACGATGCCGATGACGACACTCGACCCATCGGCCTTGGGTCTCTTCGACGACGAGGAGACGCAGGCTCAGGGACAGCCGCGCATGGCTGACGACGGCTTCGGCGAGGAGATGGTCACCATGCGCACGCCAGGCGCGCCGCGCGAGCTGCCCGTCCCGCCGCCGGGCTCGCCGCGCGTGGCGTCGCACACGTTGCAGGGCGTCGGCCTCGCCGAGATCGAGGCTGCGGCCGCGGCTGCGACGCTGTCGGGCTCCAATACGGCGACCGAGATGCCGCTCTATCTGTCCGATCTGCGGCTCGAAACGGTGAGGACGAGCCCTTCGCGCGCGCATGGCCTGCCCACACTGCCCACCGGCATGAGCCCCGTCGACACGCCGCCCGACGGCGGGCTCGACGACCGCAAGCTCGGCACGACGCTCCCGCCGCAGCCCCTCACCGAGCTGCAGAACGCAGCGCTGCAGCGCAGCGCCAAGGGCACCGATCCGATGGGCCTCTCCGGGACGGCCGAGGTCGCCACGCGGCGAGCCGCGTCCGCCGAGAGCACCGACGAGGTGACGAGGACGGTGGAGCGCGCGGTGCGCATGAGGTAGCAAAGCGCAGAGGCCGGCTCCGCCGTGACGGCTCCGATGGAGGGGCTGCCGAGCATGCTCGACGACGTGAGCGAGGCCCATCGCGTCGAGGACAGCGATCCGCCAACGCTGCCGCGCGGGCGGGCGGCCTCGTTGCCGACGTTGCCACCGACGCCCGATCACCTGCCCGTGGCGGCGGCTGCGAGCATGGCGGTGGCCGCCAACGAGTCGCCGGGCGCGGCGGCGGCTGCTGCGCGGCCTGCCAATGAGGCTGGACGTCCGACGCCACGCCAGCCGCACGCGCAGCCGCAGGCGCAGTCGCAGGCGCCGAGGCGATCAGCGTCAGCTGAGCCGGCGGGGCACTACGAGATCGACTCGCCGTCGCGTAATCCGAGCTATCGCGAGCACCAGGCGACGATGCCGGTCGTGCCCGTGGTGCCCAAGCCCGGCACGCGGATCGCGCTCATCGCCCTCTGGTCGCTGGCCATCGGCGCGGCGATCACCGCTGTGGTGCTGCTGCTGCTCAAGTAGCCCGCGGCGCTCGCGCGCTGCGGCGCTACGACTCGTCGATGCGGCGCGCGCCTTCCATCAGCAGGTGCGTGATCGACGATCTGACTTGGTCGTCCATGTCCACGTCGAGCGAGGTGAACTCGAACTTGCCCGAGTTCCAGGTCAGCATGCTGTAGACGGCTTCAGCGCCGCTCGGCGCGTCGGGCTTGTCGATGAAGGCGGCGAGCACCTGGCCTTCGCGGATGAAGATGCGCCCGGTGCGCCGACCCTTGAGCACGAGGATGCCGGACTTGCGCTCCATCTCGAGGATCGTCAGCACCGAGCTGACGCCGAGGTGGCCCATGTCGCCGCGCAGGCCGATGCCTTCGTCGCCGCCTTGTTTCTGCGCCAGCTCCTGTTTGACGCGGCTCTGGATGCGGTCGATGGTGCGCAGCACGCGCTCGACGCGCAGCTCGAGCTCCTCGAAGCGAAACGGCTTGGCCAGGTAGTCGTCGGCGCCGAGGCGAAAACCGAGGATCCGATCCTCGTCGCTGTTGAGCGCCGTCAGGAAGATCACCGGCACCATGCTCAGCTCGGGGCGCGCGCGCATCGAACGCACCAGCGTCCAGCCGTCCATGTCGCTCATCAGCACGTCGGTGATGACGAGGTGCGGGCGGAAGCTGGTCGCCAGCGCGAGGCCCTCTTTGCCGCTCTGCGCCGACTCCACCGTGTGGCCGCGCTTCTGCAGCATCGTGCCGACCATGCGACAGATCCAAGGATCGTCGTCTACGATCAGCACGCGCTTGGGCGACATGGTCACGCGCAGCCCGTCCGTCCCGGTCAGTCGCCAGCGATGGCGGAGGCCTCGATGCCGTACTTGCGCATCAGCTTGCGGAAGTACTTGCGATCGATGTCCGCTTCGCGCGCGGCGTGGGAGATGTTACCGCCGTTCTTCTTGAGCAAGGCGAGGATGTAGTCGCGCTCGAAGCTCGAGATCCAGCGCTCCTTGGCGTCTTTGAACGTCACTTCGCCCGTAGCGGCGTTGGCGCCAGGGCTGCTCCCGGCGAGCCGGATCGCGTCGGGCAGGTCCCGTACCTGGATCATGCTGTCGTCGGCGAACGAGACGGCGCGCTCGACCACGTTGACCAGCTCGCGCACGTTGCCTGGCCACGAGTAGCCGGCGAGCAGGTCGAGCGCATCGCGCGCCACGCCGCTGCACTTGAGGCTGCCGTCGGGCAGCCGATTGAACGAGTGCGTGTGCAGGAAGTGCTCGATCAGCAGCGGGATGTCCTCGGGACGCTCGCGCAGCGACGGCAGGCAGATGCGCACCACCGAGAGGCGATAGAAGAGGTCCTCGCGGAAGCGGCCCTCGCGCACTTCCTCTTCCAGCGAGCGGTTGGTCGCGGCGATGACGCGCACGTCGACCTTGATCGGCTTGTTGGATCCCACGCGCCGGATCTCGCGCTGCTCGAGGGCGCGCAGCAGCTTGGGCTGCAGGTCGAGCATCAGCTCGCCGAGCTCGTCGAGAAACAGCGTGCCGCCGTGGGCCATCTCGAAGAGGCCCTGGCGCGTCATGATCGCGCCGGTGAATGAGCCCTTTTCGTGGCCGAAGAGCTCGCTCTCGATGAGGTTCTCCGGAACGGCACCGCAGTCGAAGACCATCATCGGGCCTTCGGCGCGCTCGCTGAGCTGGTGGATCGTCTGGGCGACGACCTCCTTGCCGGTGCCGGTCTCGCCTTCGATCACCACCGTGGTGCCCGTGGGCGCGATCTTTTCGATGATGCCGTAGATCTCGCGCATCTTGACCGAGCGACCGACGAGCGAGCCGAGCCGCTCTTTGGTGCTCGGCACGATCGGCACCTTCTCGTCGGCGAAGTGGAACTTGAGCTCGACCTTGCCGACCTGGATCGTGGCGCCGGGCTTGAGGTACGCCTCGCGGATGCGCACGCGGTTGATGAACGTGCCGTTGGTGGAGCCGTTGTCGACGAGCATGTAGCCGTCTTGCTCCTGCACGACTTTGCAGTGGTAGCGCGAGACGGTCTCCTGGTTGATGACGAGGTCGTTGTCTTCCATCGCGCCCATCGTGACGACGGCCTGATCGAAGACGCGCTCGCGCATGCGCCCGCCGCGCTCGATGATGAACTTGCACTTGCGCAGGTGCAGCTCGGCCGGTCGACCGCCGACGTAGGCGATCTTCGTTGGAGCGGCGTAGTCAGGGAACTTCGACTTGGTCATGGGCGTCCGTGTCGAGCGGGAGGCGCGAAAACTGGGGACAATTGACCCAATTTATAAAATCCGCCAACAATCCCGTCAAGTAACAGAGCTTGCGGGCGTGGGACGCTGATCGATAGGTCGGCGAGGCCGCCTAGGGGACGCCGGCGGCCTGCTTGGCTTCGTCGAGGCGCTTGTTGGCCTCGCCGATGGCCTTGTCGAGCTGCTGTGACTGCTGCTCGACCTGCGCGACGCGGTCGTTGTTGCCGCTCTTGCGGGCGGCGTCGAGCGTGCGATCGAGGATGCTCTTGCGGCGCTGCAGGATCGAGATGCGCACCTTCATGCGCGCGACGCGGTGCATGCGCAGGGCCTGCATGCGTTTGGCGGGATCCTTGATGCTCTTGATGTGCGCAGGAAAGACCGGCGGCGCGTAGCGGCGCAGCGGGACGCGGCGGCCGTTGACGATCGGGCCGGCGTCCACCGCCTGAGCGGGCGTATGGCCGCGCACCGTCGCCGTGCCGCCTCCGCCACCGCTGCCGCTGGTGGCGCGGGCGATGCGCGGGGGATCATGACGCGGCGGTGGTGTCGCGTGCTCGTTGGTGCGTGGCGTGTGGTCGGCGCGTACGGCGGTCTTGGGGCGTAGGTCGCCATCGTCCTTGTCGTCCTTGTCGCCGGCGGACTTGTCGCGAAACACGATGCCGAACAGCAGGACGGCGGTCAGCCCGAGGAGGGCGACGACGCCGACGATGATCAAGCCCTTGCGCGCAGATGAGGCCATCGATGCAGATCGTGGCGCGGCCACAGTCGCCGGTCAAGCTCGTGTGTCATGCCCGTGCGCGCGGTATGATCGCAAGGCGTTTGGAGACCTTCGGGAAATACAAGCTCACCGAGCGGCTCGCCATCGGCGGCATGGCCGAGGTGTTTCGCGCCACCGTGCACGGCGAGGCCGGCTTCGCCAAGCCGGTGGTGATCAAACGCTTGCATCCGCGCCTCTCGTCGGACGTCGAGTTCGTCAACATGCTCATCGACGAGGCGCGCATCACGTCGATGCTGACGCACAGCAACATCTGCCAGGTGCTCGATCTCGGCTCGGTGGATGGCTCCTACTACATCGCCATGGAGCACATCGCGGGCGAGGACCTGCGTACGGTGCACGACAACTTCATCCGCAACGGCACACACATGCCGGTGGACGCGGCCCTCTACGTGATCTCCGAGATGCTGGCGGGGCTGCACTACGCGCACAACAAGGAGGGGCCTGACGGCGAGCCGCTGCACATCATCCATCGCGACGTGTCGCCGCAGAACGTGCTGCTGAGCTTCGAGGGCGAGGTCAAGGTCATCGACTTCGGCATCGCCAAGGCGCGCACGCGCATGGTGCACACCCAAGCGGGGGTCATCAAAGGCAAGTTCCGCTACATGTCGCCCGAGCAGGCGTCGGGCGGCAACATCGACCACCGCACGGACGTCTTCGCGGCCGGCATCGTGCTCTACGAGCTGCTCAGCGGCGGGCCGCATCTGGTGGACGTGCCCGACACCGAGGTGCTGCGGCGCATGCGCGACGCGCGCTTCGAGCCGCTGTGGGAGCGGCGGCCGGACCTGCCGCGGCCGCTGACCGACCTGGTGCACGAGGCGCTCTCCAAGCGTCCGCGCAAGCGCTACCAGAGCGCGGCTGACTTCCGCGACGCGATCGTGGGCTACATGCGCCAGACCGGCTCGATGTTCGGCCGCGCCGAGCTGGCCGAGCTGATGCAGCAGCGCTTCTCGACCAAGAAGCGCCGCACGCGCGCCAGCAGAGCCCCCGATATGGTCTCGCGCGAGCGACCGCCGGCGCCGCGCGCGCCGCGCGACGCCACCGCGCAGGTCGACGACGACGACATCGAGCTGATCGTGCAGAGCGAGCCTGCGCGGCGAGCGCGAGTCGGCGCCGGCTCCGATCCCTCGCATCGGCGTGCCGCCTCGCTCGGTATCGGTCCTGCTCACGCGGGCAGCGAGCCACACGCGAACGGGCGGCAGGACCCCTACGCACGCACGGCGCACGTCGAGTCGGCGCCGGGGCTGCGGCCAGAGCGCACGGCGGCGCTCGATGATGATCACCCATCCACTGGGCCGGCCGTGATGCCGGCGT
>JAGQIK010000292.1 GCA_020431405.1 Myxococcales bacterium | reverse complement strand
TGCCGGGCGCGCCGCTGCCGCTGCCGCCGCCGCCAGCGATGCGCGTGGCGCTGCCGCCGCCCGCGTCTGCTCGCTGCGTTCGTGCCTTGGTCACCAGCAGCGTCACGCCGAGCAGCAGCACGCCGACCGCCGCGGCGATCACAGCCCACTTGAGCGCCTTGTTGGTGGGCTCGAGCTCCTCTTGCAGCACGCGAGTGAAGAACTCGGACTGAAACGTCTCGGCGGCGCCGCGCATCATCTCGAGGTCGGGCGGCTTGTCGAGATCGGGCAGACCAGCGCCGAGGCTTGGCGCGTCGTCGGTTTCTGTCGCTGCGACGTGCCCGCCGCCGAGCGCCACCGCCGACGGCGTCGGTGCGTCGAGCTCGGCGCTCGATGCGAGGCTCGCTTCGGCGTCGGAAGCGTCGTCGCGACCGAGGCCGAGCTCCTTGAGCAGCGCGCTGAGCTTGAAGTTGGGTGACTGGCTGTCGAGGATCGCCGTCGCAGCGCGCGCGAGCAGCAGGTACTCGGAGACGGCCTGCTCCATCTCGTAGGCCGACGCGTAGCGCTCGCTGATCTCGCGCTGCGTGGCGAGCTCGGCGACGCGCGCCAGCTCGCGTGGAACGTCGTCGGGCAGCGGCGGCAGCTCGGCGCGCCGCGCCTCCTCGAGCATGTCGCGCGGCGCCACGGCCTGGTAGGCGCGCCGGCCGAGCAGCATCTCGTAGAGCACCAGGCCGGTGGAGAAGATGTCGGTGCGGCGATCGATCTTCGTCGTGCGGTTGGCCTGCTCGGGAGACATATAGGCCAGCGTGCCGGCCAGCCGGCCGCGCGACTCGAGGCGCCCGGAGAGCTTGGCCACGCCGAAGTCGACGATCTTCACCTCGCCTTCCATCGACAGCAGGATGTTGGTCGGCTTGATGTCGCGGTGCACGATGCCGGCCACGCGCCCGCGCGCGTCGGTCTTGCGATGCGCGTAGTGCAGGCCCTTGCAGATCTCGGCGGTGATATAGGCCGCCAGCTGCGGGTCGAGCTTGCGGCGCTTGGCCTGCAGGGTGGCGAGCAGCGTGCGCAGCGAGACGCCGTCGACGTGCTCCATGGCGATGAAGAGGTCGCTGCCTTCGACGCGGCCGAAGTCGAAGACGGGCACGATGTTGCCGTGACTGAGCGTCACCAGCAGCTTGGCCTCGTTGATGAAGAGATCGGTGAAGAAGGGCTCGTTGGCGAGACGAGGATCGAGGCGCTTGATGACGAGCTGCTTGACGAAGCCTTCGGCGCCGAATGACTTGGCGAGATAGATCTGCGCCATGCCGCCGAGCGCGAGCAGCTGCGTCAACCGATAGCGCCCGAAGCGATAGGGCAGCGACAACGGCGCGCTCGCGCCGTTCTTGCCTTCACCACTGCCACCGCCCGAGGAGGAGGAGGAGGGGGGCCGTTCGTTGACCGCTTCGAGCATGCGAACCTATGATAGCCGCAAATGAATCTAACCATGCAGCGCCTGCGTTATCTCGCGGCGCTCGCGCTCGCCCTGTCCTGCGGCGCCTGCGCGTCATCATCGTCGAAGCCGTCGCCCAAGAGCGCCGTGGACGTCGCGCTGGTGATCTCGATGTCGTGCTGCAAGGCGGGCAAGCGCGCCGACGCGCTCAAGCGCGCGTTGGCCTCGCGCGCGCGGCTGGCGCACGTCGTACGTGTCGATCCCAGCCGCGGCAGCGCGTCGCAGAGCGGGCTCTCGGGGCGCGTCGATCAAGCGATCGCCAAGGCCAGCGCCAGCTATCAACAGATGAAGATGGAGCGCGCGCGCACGCTGCTCGAAAAGGCGCTGCGCGAGATCGAAGCGGGCGGTGCGAGCGGGATCAGCGCGCGGCAGATCGCCAGCATCCACCTGTTGCTCGCCGCCGCCGCGCAGGCCGAAGGGCGCGCCAAGGACGTGCGCGCGCACGCGCGACAGGTGGTGGCGCACGAGCCGGGCCTGACGCCCGATCCAGCGCTCGTCTCGCCGCCGCTGCGTGCCGCGCTCGCGCGCGCCAAGAAGCGGCGCCGCGAGGTGCCTGTCACGGTGCGTTCGGTGCCGTCGGACGTGGAGGTCAGCTGGGACGGCACCACGCGCGGTCGCACACCGCTGTCTCTGCCTAGCGTCGCGGTTGGCGTGCACTACCTCTCGCTCGATCATCCGCTGTACGAGGCCGAGCGGCGCGCGATCAAAGTCGACGGGCGGCGCGGCGGTTTCACGATCACGCCGCGCTTGCGCCCCGGCACCGTCAGCCGCATCGCGCGCGCCATCGCCGCCGACCCGGCGCGTGCGACGGACGGCGCGCGGCTGCTCGGCGTGGGGGCGGTCTGCTGGATGCACGAGGACGCCGCCTCGGGCGACATCGTGCTCGACGTCTTCACGCGCGACGGCACCACGCAGCAGGTGCGCGTGCCAGCCAGCGCCAGCGCGTCGCGCGTCGACGCCGCCGCCGACAAGATCGCCAGCAGCGTCTCGGGCGCGCCGGCGGGCAGCAATGGCTCCGGCTCGGGCCAGCGCCGCGACGACCGCGGCCACTTCAGGCGCTACTGGTGGGTCTACGCCATCGCAGGCGCCGCCGTGCTCGGCCTCGGCATCGCGCTGCCGCTCGCCCTCAGCGAGAGCCGCAGCGGCCGCGACATCGTCCTGCCTCTTCCCTGACCGGGGTCACTCTCTGATCCGCAACTCACCGAGATTAAAAGCTCTGCAGCCCGCAATGACAAAACCCGATGTGCGGATTCCGTACGCCGGGTTTTGTCATTGTGGTCTATGCGGCCTTTGATTGCGGTGGGTTGGAGTGCGGAGAGTGACCCCTAGTCGATGTCGTAGTGTTTCTTGAGACCGAACTTCTTGATCTTGTGTACGAGGGTTCGCAGCGGCATGTCGAGCGCTTCGGCCGTGCGCGTCTGGTTGAAGTCGTGGCGCTTGAGCGCGTCGAGCAATAGCTCTGCCTCGTAGCGGGCGAGGCGATCCTTGATGTTGAAGTTGTCGTCGGCTGGCAGCGGCGGCGCGTCGGATGGCGACGCGCTGTCGGCCGGCACGTCGCTCTCGCCGCGGCGCACCTTGTCGGGCAGGTCGGCGCGCGTGATCGTCTTGTCCTGCGCGATGAGCACGGCGCGCTCGATGGCGTTGCGCAGCTCGCGCACGTTGCCCGGCCAGCTGTAGCGCTCGAGCAGCGCGCGCGCCTCGTCGTCGATGCGCGTGACGGCGACGCCGTTGTCTTTGGCCGCCGCGCGCATGAAGCGCTCGGCCAGCGGGAAGATCGATTCGCGTCGCTCGCGCAGCGCCGACAGGTGCAGCACCATCGTGTTGAGACGGTAGAGCAGGTCGCGCCGGAAGCTGCCTTCGTCGCACATCGCTTCGAGGTCGCGGTTGGTCGCCGCGAGCAGCCGCACGTCGACCTCGATCTCGTGCGTGCCGCTGACGCGCACGATGCGCTTGGTCTCGAGCACGCGCAGCAGCGCCGCCTGCGCCGCGGGCGACAGCTCGCCGACCTCGTCGAGCAGCACCGTGCCGCCCTGCGCTTGCTCGAACACACCCTGCGTCTGGCGATCGGCGCCGGTGAACGCGCCACGCTCGTGCCCGAAGAGCACGCTCTCGACGAGCTGCGCGGGGATCGCCGCGCAGTTGATCGCGCGCAGCGGCTTGCGCCGGCGCGCCGACAGCTGATGGATGTGGCGAGCGAGCACCTCTTTGCCGGTGCCCGTCTCGCCCGTGATCAGGATCGGCACCACGGCGTCGGCGACACGCTCGGCGGTGTTGTAGACGTCGCGCATGGCCTGGCTGATGATCAGCGGTGCGCCGTCATCGCGGTCCGCGACGCCCTCCTTGTTGTCGGCCACCACGTAGGGGTTGCGCGAGCCCGCTGTGCGCAGCGCGCGGCGTACGGCCTCGACGAGCTCGTCGGCCGACACGCCGCTGTCGGGGTAGGTCGCCACGCCACAGTAAAGCTGCGGTTGGCCGCGCTTGCGCTCGCTGACAAGCTCCGCCAGCGCGCACGCTTCGTCGCGGCCGGCCTCGACGAGACACACCGTGGCGCGCGTCGGCCCATATAGCGCCGCCACGTCGACGCTGCGCAGCAGCCGCTGCACGCCGCCGATCCAGCCACTGAGGTGCTCGCCCTTGCGCGCCTCGATCATCAGCAGCGCCACGCGCCGCTTGAACGTTGCGCAGCGCTCGATCTCCTTGCCGAGGCTCGACATCAGCCGGTCGTGGCTCTCGAGCCCGACAAAGCCTTGCTCTTCGGGCGACAGCACGTGCGCCGCGACGGTCACCGCGCCCATTTGCACCGTGTCCTGCGTCGACACGCGCGTGCGCTTTTTGATCTTGCGGCGGTTGACGCGCGTGCCGTTGGTCGAGTCCAGGTCGCTGACCCACAGCGACTGGTCGACGAACTCGAAGCGCCCGTGCTGGCGCGAGAGGCTCGCGTCGGGGATCGCCACGTCGGCGGGGCGCGCGCGCCCGACCACCACCGACTGGCCATCGTAGAGCTCGATCAAGCGCGAGCCGCCGCGGTGATAGACGAGCAGCGTGACGCGCGGCTGGTGGTCGTGCGCTGACGGCGGTGTCGTCAGCGTGTGCGAGATCGTGTTTTCTGTTCGGTCGACGATGCCGAAAGCTTCGCACGACGACGGCGACCGGATCGAGCAATTCTTTGCGTAGCAACGGCGGCCTTTGACGCCGCCGGTGGCGCCGCCTACGATCGGCTGGTGCCTCACGTGACCCGTCTTCGTCTGCTGGCGCTGGCCGCGCTGACCTTGACTCTGGCTCTGACCTTAGGCGCGTGCAGCGCCGACTCGCTGTCGATCCGACTGCTCATCGCCGACCCACCCGAGCCCGACCCGTTGCAGGGCGTCACCACGGTGCGCCTGACCGTCAGCGGCGAAGGGCTCGACGCGCGCAGCACGGTCGCCGCGCGCGACGAAGGCGAGCTGCGCTTGCCCGAGGTGCCCTACGGCAACGCCCGCGTGATCGTCGTCGAGGGGCTCGACAGCGGCGGCGCCGTCGTCTCGCGCGGCGAGTCGTCGCCCTTCGACCTCAGCGAGGCGGGGCCCAACGTGGTCGACGTGCCGTTCGCGCGCACCGACTGCGCGATGACGTTCTATCGCGACGACGATCGCGACGGCTACGGCGTCGACGACTCGAAGGTCGTGCGCTGCGTGGCGCCACCGGACATGGCGACACGCGGCGGCGACTGCGACGACGGCGCCGGCACGGTAAACCCTGGGCAGTCGTCGTTCGCCGACGCGGCCTCGCCGGGCGGCGGCTTCGACTACAACTGCGACGGCAAAGAGGAGCCCGAGCTCGCGGACCAGGCGCGCTGCAAGAAGTCCGGCGGCGTGTGCGGTGGCGACGGCTGGAGCGGCAACGTCCCAGCCTGCGGCGCGTCGGCGACCTTCATCGTGTGTCAGGACGGCGGCAACCCCTGCACCGAGGTCAGCGAGACGCGCACCCAGCGCTGCCGCTAGGCGGCTTCTCCTACCAATTATTCGTTGGGCACAGCACCTGCGTGCCCGAGATGCGGCTCATCTCGCCGGTCATCTCCGACGGCACGTAGGGGTGGCCGTTGTTCGGCGGGTGGATCTGGAAGTTTCCGAAGATGCAGTCGCTCTCCTGGTAGACGATCTCGTCGGCCGAGCTGGCCTTCCCGTCGCCGTCGGTGTCCTTGTAGACGGTGATGGCGTAGGCGTCGCGGATGTTGGCGTCGCCGGCGTCCTTGCCTTCCTTGTAGTCGGCCGCGCTGACGATGAAGAGATATCCGTCCTTGTGATCCCACTTGCCCGGGCCGCCCCAGATCGCGCGGTTGGGCGTCGCCTTGGGCACATCCGGTCCGGGGCCGCCGTCGTTGAAGCAGTAGAGGAACTCGGCCTGGCCGTGGAAGACGTGCTTGCCGTCTTTGAGGTGCGTCGTGTTCTGCCATTGACCGCGAACCGAGCCGTCCTTCATGCCCATGGCGTTGCCGCCGAAGCTGTCCTGCTCGGCCTTGCCGGCGCCCGGCTTGTCGGAGATGCCGTTGCCGTTGGTGTCGCTGCCGATGTGGCCGATGCCCGTGACCCAGCAGCCACCCTGCTCGGGAGGCTGCGCATCAGGCGGCAGCGGCGAGCCGATGCAGCCCGAGCCGGCGGGCAGGTTGTCGGGGCAGTCGCCGACGATGCTGAAGACGTCCTCGTCTGGCGCGTCGATCGGGTCGACGACACCGCCACAACCGACGAGCGCGAGCAACGCGACAGTGGCAGGGCAGAAGATGAGGCGAAGGCTGCGGGACATCGTGGGCTCCTTGTTTTCTGGTCCCACACGAGAGCACAGGTCATGCCACGGCCGATATGCCGCTAAGGCCGCGATATCGCTCGCGCATGGTTGTCGCTGCGCAGAACGCTGCTTGCGCGATTACGCAACGGCTTGCCTAGCGAGCCGTGGAGATTGCGCAGGTTGTCGCCTAGCGAATATGCTGAAACGACCATGAACCGATCACGTTGGATCCCCGTGTTGGTGCTCGGGTGTGCCGCCTTGATCTGGTCGCCGCCGGCTCGTGCCGACGTGGCCGCCGCAAAAGTCGCCTTCAAAAAGGGCGAGGCAGCCTACGCTGACGGACGATTTGGTGAGGCCCTCGGCCACTATCTCGAAGCCTTCAAGCAGAAGCCCCTCAACGGCTTCCACTTCAATCTGGGCCTCTGCTACCGCAAGCTCGGCAAGCACGAAGAGGCGATCAAGCACTTCAAGGCCTACCTCGGCGGCTCCACCAGCGAGAGCAACCGCGCGCGCGCCATCGCGCTGATCAAGCTCTCCGAGGTCGACGCCAAGGCCGCGCGCGACCGCGAGCGCAGGCTTCGAGACGTGGCGCCGCCCAAGCAGCCGCCGCCCAAGACCAACACGGGAGATATCGCGGCCAAGGGCCCCGATCAGCGCAAGCCGCCCAAGAAGAGAGTGGACGGTGACGACGACAAACCGCGCCGCGGTCTCAGCCCCGCGCTGTTCTGGACGGGCGCCGCGGTGACGGCCGCGCTCGCCGTGATCGGCTCGGTGACCGGCGGCGTGGCGCTGAGCAAGGCGTCGACCTACAACGATGGCGCCACCAGCGTCGCGGAGCGCGCGGACATCCGCAGCTCGGGTGTGACTTTCAAGAACCTCTCCACCGGGCTGTTCATCGGTGCCGGCGTGGCGGCGGTCACCACGGCCGTGCTGTTCTTCTTCACCGACTTCAAGGGCGGCGAGCGCAAGAGCGGTGTGAGCGCCGCGCCGACGCCGGGCGGAGCGTTCGTCGCTTGGGACGCGCGCTTCTAGCCGCCATCGCGGTCGCGCTCGCGGCGTCGTCCGGGTGTTGGGCCGACTTCCCGGAGAACCTGCTGCACGACGACGGCGGCGTGACCGAGTCCGGCACGCCCGACATCACCATCGACGGGGCGCTCGGCGATCTCGACGGCCAGCCGCCGCCGCCTGACTTGCCCGCCGGCGACACCACGGTCGACAGCGGGCCGAGCGACATCAGCTGCACGCCCGGCGAGTTTCTCGGCTGCGTCTCGGGCAACGCCTTTCTGCGCTGCGCGAGCTCCGGCAAAGCCACGCGCCGCATCGACTGCGGCTCGGCGAGCTGCAGCGCCAGCGCGCGACGCTGCGATCAATGCACGCCCGGCGCGCCACCGACGTGTGGCGCCGGCGGCGAGCGGCGCACCTGCACCCCCGATGGGCTGTTCGTCGACATGCCGTGCGCCAGTGGCTGCGCCGCCGGCGTCTGCTGCAAAGACGACGACAACGACGGCGCTGGCTGCAACGACTGCGACGACGGTGACCCGCGCGCCAAGCCTGGCCAGATGGGCTGGTTCGACACGCCGCGCAACACGGCCGGTGGCTTCGACTTCAACTGCGACAACAACGACGAGCTCGAGATCAAGAACACCTACAACTGCCAGAAGCAGGGCGCGGGCTGCATCGGCGCCGGCTGGGCGGCGATCGTGCCTGCCTGCGGAGATACGGCGCAGTTCATCGACTGCAACCGCGCCGGCGGCGTCTGCGTGCCCGCCGTCGGTCAGCCACGACGCCAGCGCTGCCGCTGAGCCGCGCGCGCGAGCTGCGCACGCGCGAGTCGCGCCCGCTGCGCGGTGCTATGCTCGGCGAGCATGAGCGACACGACACCCAAACAGACCAAGGCCATGCCGCGCTTGACGCAGCTGGTCCAGTGCGCCGGTTGAGCTTCTAAGCTCGGGCCGGAGGTTCTGGCCGAGGCGCTTCGCGGGCTGAAGCTCAGCTCGCACCCCGATCTGATCGTCGGGCTGTCGCAGCCAGACGACGCCGGAGTGGTGCGTCTCGACGACGAGCGCGCGCTCGTGCAGACGATGGATTTCTTCACGCCGGTTGTCGATGACCCGCGCCTCTTCGGGGCGATCGCGGTGGCCAACGCGCTCTCCGACATCTACGCCATGGGCGCCACGCCGATCTGCGCGATGAACATCGTCTGCTTCCCGAGCAACGCCCTCGGTCCCGAGGTGCTCGGCGAGATCCTCGCGGGCGGCGCCGAGAAGCTCGCCGAGGCCAACGTGCCGCTGGTCGGCGGCCACAGCGTAGACGATCCACAGCTGGCCTACGGCCTGTCGGTGAGCGGCATCGTGCACCCCGACCGCGTGCTGACCAAGGGCGGCGCACGCGTGGGCGACCGCTTGCTGCTGAGCAAGGCGCTCGGCACCGGCGCCATCTCCACCGCGCTCAAGCGCGACAAGGCCAGCGCCGAGGCGGTGGCCGCCGCCGAGCGCTCGATGGCGCGCCTCAACCGCGGGGCCGCCGCGGCGCTCGATGGCGCACGCGTACACGCCTGCACCGACATCACCGGCTTCGGCCTCGGCGGTCACGCCTGCGAGATGCTCGACGCCACGCCCGAGGTGGCCTTCGCCATCGACTGCGCCGCGCTGCCGCAGTTGCCGCAGGCGCTAGCCTACGCCGCCGCCGGCATGCTGCCGGGCGGACAGCGCCGCAATCGCGCATACCGCGCCGCCATGACATCGCACGAGGGCGTCGCCGAGGCGATGGTCGATCTGGTGTTCGACCCCCAGACCTCGGGCGGGCTCTTCGCGGCCGTCGCGCCGCAGGACGCCGAGGCCTGCGTGGCCGCGATGCGCGCCGCTGGTGACGAGCAGGCCGCCATCGTCGGCGAGGTGCTAGCGCGCACGGATGGCGCGGCGGCGCTGATCCTGCGTTAAAGTAGACGTTATGAGACGCCTTATCGCTTTGGTTGCCCTCGCCGGTCTCGTCGCCCCTGGCTGCTCCGACAGCAGCACCGGGCCACCCGTCGGTTTCGAGATGAGCGTGCAGAAGGACGGCGGCTTCGCGCCGCTCGAGCCGTGCCAGACCGACAGCCAGTGTTTGAGCGGTCACTGCCTCGACCTCGGAGGCACCTCGGGCAAGCGCTGCGTCGCCGAGTGCGAGACCGACAAGCAGTGCCCGCAGATGCTCGGTTGGAGCTGCCAGAACAAGGCCTGCACGTGCACCGACAAGGGCAAGACCGACGCGTGCAACACCGACGGTGACTGCGACGGCGTCGTCGACCACACGCCATTCCCCGAGATCTGCAACGACAAAGACGACGACTGCAACGGCAAGGTCGATGACGTCAAGACCAGCGTCAAGGGCTCGAAGATCTACTACCGCGACGCCGACGGCGACGGCTTCGGCAACGCGCTCGAGCAGCAGTACTTCTGCAAAGACCAGCCGGGCTGGGTAGACAACTCCTCTGACTGCGACGACACGCACAAGGAGGACAACCCCGACGCCAAAGAGATCTGCGGCGACACGCGCGACAACGACTGCGACGGGACGCTCGAGGATGTCGACGTCTGCGGCCTGACGCCCATCGAAGTGCCCGACGCCACCGACAACAAATACGCCAGCGCGCAGATCAAGAGCTGCGGCGTGACGGCAAACCTCGACAAGACCGTCGATATCACCGAGATCGTCGCCAAGCAGGACAAGACGCGCATCCGCTTCACCGTGCGCCTCGCCGGGCCGCCCGCCGGAGCGACCTGCTCGACCTACAAGCTCGCCTTCGGCGACCCCGCCAAGACCACCGACGACCTGGTCTACATCTTCCGACTGGCGGCGATCCCCTGCGGCAGCACTCCCCAGATGGAGGTCTTCGTCAACGGACAGCCGATCTCGCCCGCGAGCACGGTGGTGACGGGCTTCAACGCCTCCGACCCGGGGCACGTCTCGTTCACCATCGACAAGGCCGAGCTGTTCGCCCACACGACCAATCCGACGTACCGCATCCGCGCTTGCACGGCGCTGACCGCCAACCCGTCGACCGACATCGACCAGTGCGCTAGCGACGACTGCGACGCACTGTTGCACCGCTAGGCTCTAGGCGTAAGAATCCCGTCATGACCAAGAAGGCACAGGTCTGGACAGTCTGCATCGTCGTCGCTCTGGGCATGAGCGCGTACACCGCGTACATGATCTTCTCGTCGACGAAAGACGGCAGCGCGCTGGAGTACTTCCGCGACGTCGACAAGGCCCTCGGCGACCTCGTCAAGCTCAAGAATCGTCGCATCCGGCTGCACGGCAACGTCATCAAGGGCACGATCCAGAAGAAGAAGGGCTCTTTGGCCTATCGGTTCGCGATCCACGCGCGCGGCCGCTGGGTCGAGGTCAAGTACAAGGGGCTGATGCCCGACACGTTCAAGGACTGCGCCGAGGTCGTCGCCAAGGGGCGCTTCTCGCCCGACGGCAAGCTCTTCGCGGCCGACGAGATCACGGCAAAGTGCCCCTCCAAGTACGACGAGAAGCAGCGCACCACGGGCTGCGGCGACGACCTGCGCCCGCTGGTGGTGGCTCAGCGCAAGTCCAACTGACCGCCGAATAGAGTCGTGGCCGAAGGCCACGGATCATAGGGGCGTGGCCGAAGGCCACGGGGGCATCCGTGGAGCCGCAGCGCATCGGCAACTACACCGTCGAGCGCCGACTGGGCGGCGGCGGCGTAGGTGAGGTGTACCTCGCGCGCTCGCGCGGTCTGCATGGCGTTGCCAAGCAGGTCGTGATCAAGCGCTTGCGCGGCGACCGCGAGCTCAACGGGCGCCGCGTGCGCGCCTTCCTCGACGAAGCGCGGCTTGCCGCGCGCCTCAGCCACCAGAACATCTGCCAGGTCATCGAGCTCGGCGAGGGCGACGGGGAGTTCTTCCTCGTGATGGAGCACATCGATGGCCCCACACTGGCACAGCTCGCCAGCGGTGCGCTCAAAGCCGCCGTGCCGCTGCCACACGCTGCGGCCGCCTTCATCGTCGCGCAGGTCTGCGCTGGCCTCTCGCACGCGCACGACTTGCGCGACGGCGAGCGCTCGCTGGACGTGATCCACCGCGACGTCTCGCCGCAGAACGTGCTCATCTCGCGCGAAGGCGAGGTCAAGCTGATCGACTTCGGCATCGCCAAG
This sequence comes from Myxococcales bacterium, assembly GCA_020431405.1. Lineage (GTDB taxonomy): Bacteria > Myxococcota_A > Polyangia > JAGQIK01. Next base: position 645 of record JAGQIK010000292.1, on the reverse strand, counting down.
AGCGCCCTGCGCCAGGAGCGCACGCGCGCCGGCATCATCAAGGGCAAGGCGCGCTACATGTCGCCCGAGCAGGCGCGCGCCATGCGCGTCGATCACCGCACCGACGTGTTCTCCGCCGGCGTGGTGCTCTACGAGCTGCTCGCAGGACGACGTCGCGGCGATGGGCTGGCGCGAGACGAGCTCGCGCGCGTCGTGCGCGAGGGCGTGCTCGATCTCGAGCCGCTGCGCGCAGCGGCCGTGCCCGAAGCGTTGATCGCCGCGGTGGAGCGCGCCGTCGCTACCGATGTCGAGGCGCGCTGGCCGACCGCGGCGGCCTTTGGCGAGGCCATCGAAGCCTGGCTGCGTGGAGCGCAGGCGGCTTACGGCCGGCGCGACGTGGCGCAGCTGGTGCAGACGCTGTTTCCTCCGCAGATCGAGGGCGAGCAGGGCAGCGCGAGCGCGAACAAGCTCGAGACGGACCGCGTCGAGATGGAGCCGCTCAAGATCGAGAGCGTCACGCACGAAACCGTGCGAGAGCGGCCAGCGGCGCAAGCACAGGCGCAGGCGCTGCCAACAGCCGAAGAAGAGGCGGCGCCCGCGTCGGCGCGTCCCTTCGCGCCGGCGCCGCAGGCCGAGCTGGCGGCGCGCGGCACGGTGATCCTGCCG
>JAGQIK010000291.1 GCA_020431405.1 Myxococcales bacterium | reverse complement strand
GCGCGCCAGCGCGCGCAGCCCCCGCACCAGATGCTCGACGATCGCGGGCGGCAGCGGGCGGCTGGCCGCGCGGCCGTTGGCCAGGCGGCGACCATCGCATGCTGACAACAAAAGCAGGCCGCGCTCGAGGTCGGCGCCGTAGCAGCGCGGAATCGCGAAGGGCAGCGCCTCGCCCTGCAGCGCGTCATAGGCCGCGATCTCGCGCGCCAGGTAGTAGCGCCACAGTGGCTGTGTGGAGCTGAGCGCCTTGAGCACGACCTGCTCGCCGTCGAGGGTCGCCGCGAAGAGATCGCTCTTGGACGAGCGCGCCAGCCGGCGCTCGATCTGCAGCGCCGGCCAGATCGCCTGCGCCCGCGCCTCGACGTCGTCGAAGGCCATCGCCTCGACGCTATCAGGTTGGCCCAAGAAAAACGCCACCCGCGGCTGCAGGTGGCGTGAAGGAAAGGTGAGCTGCGCGCGAGTCGCGAAAGCACAAGTGAGTAAACGACGGGATTTGAACCCGCTACACCCGGTGTATGAAACCGATGCTCTACCTAAATGAGCTACGTTTGTAGGCTCCCACAGTGGGGCGCGCAGCGGTCAGCCTTCTGATCGCCTCGGCGGCGCCGTCAAGCCATCGCAGGCGTACTTTTTTTGCGTCCGCCGGGTAGCGGGCGGTCTGGCTTGGCGTAGACTTGGGGTATGCGTCTACGTATTGCCCTCACCACGTTCATCCTAGGTGCGTTCGGCGTGCTGCACGGCTTCGGGGCAACCCAGAGCTGGGTCGGCAGCTGGATGCAGATTTGTTCGGGCGTCTTCGCGCTGGGCTACTTCGCCGCCGCGATCCTGCTCTGGCGCCGCGCCTTCTGGGCGCGCTGGCTGACGCAGGGCATCGCCGTCGTCGGCCTGCTCAACTGCGCCGCGTTCTTCGCGCTGCTCGGCGCCGACCAGATCTTCGTCAGCATGCCGTGGCTGATCGGCGGACAGGCGATCGGCTTCGTCGCGCTGCTAGCGCTCACCGCCGGCCGCAGCATGCGCACCGAGTTCGACGAGAAACCTTCGCCGCACAACCGCTGGCGCTTCGACAGCAAGGCCGTCAAGCTGCTGCGCGTCGCCGTGGTGCTCAACTTCGCCGCCCTGCCGATGATCTTCAAGTACATCGGCAGCGCGCACTGCCCGCTGAGCGTCGGCGCGTTGACCGTGCTGCTCGGCGTGGCGCTGGGCCTGGTGATCCTGCAGCGCACCGCGGGCATCCTGCTGCTCGCCGTCAGCGGCGTGCTCACCGCGATGCTGGCGCTCTCCGCCGGCGGCACGCTGATGCAGATGCTGACGCACCGCCCCGAGTTCATGTGCGGCACGGGCGCCTGGCGCTACAGCATCGAGCTGGTCGAGCGCGCGATGATGAGCTCCGGCTTCGTGCCCGGCGCGCTCGCCGCCATCGCAGCCCTCGCCGTCTTCGCCGCGCCGATGGCGCGCTTTCTGCGCCGCGGCCGCTAGCGCCGCGCGCGCGCAGCGACCCCTCGCAGCAACTGCCCCCGCAGCAACTGCCCCCGCAGCAACTCCCTTGCTTTCAGTCTCAGTCCTCTAGCGCATAGCGGTAGAGGTTCGTCTCGCGGCGCTCGAAGCCGATGCGCTGATACAGCCGGTTGGCCGCGGCGCGCTCGGGGCGCGAGGTCAACGAGACGCTGCTCGCGCCGAGCGCCCGCGCCTCGGCGAGCGCGGCGCGCGAGAGCTTCTCGCCGAGGCCACGGCCGCGCGCGCGCGCGTCGACGATCACGTCCTCGATCCAGGCCTTGGTGCCGGTCGGCACGCGATAGATCGCCAGCGACAGCGCCCCGACGATCTGCCCCGCGCCGTCGCGCGCCACGAGCAGTGTCGTCGCCTCGCTGGCGACGATCGCCTCGAGCTCGGCGCGCCCGGGGGCCGCGATGTGCGCGTCGAGCTGCGGCATCAGGTGCGCGAAGGCGGCGACCAGCCCGTCGTCGACCTCGCGTGCAGCGGTGATGTGGATCGCGTCATCGGCCATGGCGGCATTGTCGTCGCGCCCGCGGGCGTTGCCAAACGCAACATCGCACGCGTGCCGCGATGCCTCCGCACGACGAGATCCGATGGCTTACGGCTGCCGTGCCGCTGGCGCGCGCCTTGCTCTGTCTGGCAGCGATGTTGCGTCTTTGGACATGTGTCGCGCTCGTCGCGCTCGCCGTGCTGGCCGGCGCCGGCTGCGCCGGCGACACCCTCTCGCCCGACTCGCAGCCGCTGCGCTTCGACGAAGGCGTCGAGCCCGACGGCCCGGTGCCCTGGTTTCGCGACGCTGGCTGTGGGCCCGGCCAATCCGGCGCTGCCTCCGGGCAGCCTTGCCCTTGCGGCGGCCCGAGCGGCGCCAGCGGCGCCAGCGGCGCGCCCTGCGACGCCGGCGTGCCGGCCGACAGCGCGCCGCCCACGCCCGACGTCTGCGTTCCGCCGAGCAGCTGGACCTGCGACGTGACGCTCAGCTTCGCCAAGATCGGTAGCGAGAGCACCGCCGCCGTGCACGGCGACTTCGACGGCCCGTCGCCCACGCCGTGGGTCAGCCGCGCGATGACGCTCTCCAACAACACCTGGCGCGTCGACCTGCTGCTCGTGCACGGCACCACGCTGACCTACAAGTTCGTCGTCGATAAGGGCCTCGCCGGCGAGAGCTGGTTTCACGATCAGGCCAACCCCAACACCGTCTCCGACGGCCTCGGCGGCCTCAACTCGCAGCTCGTCGTCAGCTGCGCCGATCCCTGTAGTCGCTGAGCGATGCGCGGCTGTCGTCGTCGTCTGCTCGCCGCCGCCGCGCTATGCGCCCTCGCCGCCGCCGCGGCCGCGGGCTGCGCCGCCGAGCCCGAAGGCACGCTGCGCACGCACGTCGACGACTGGCGCGACGAGGTCATCTACCAGATCGTCGTCGACCGCTTCGACAACGGCGACCCGAGCAACGATCGCCTCGACGGCGTCGGTGTCATCAAAGGCGATCTCGCGCGCTATCAGGGCGGCGACTGGCGCGGGGTGATCAACCGCCTGGGCTACATCGAGCGGCTCGGCGCCAGCGCGATCTGGCTCTCGCCGGTGGTCGAAAACGTCGCGCGCAACGACTACCAGGACGGCTATCACGGCTACTGGGCCTCGGACTTTACGCGCGTCAACCGTCGCTTCGGCAGCCTCTCCGACCTGCAGGCGCTCGTCGCCGAGGCGCACCGCCGCGGCATCAAGGTCATCATCGACATCGTCACCAACCACGCGGGGCGCGTCTTCTTCTACGACTTCGACGGCGACGGTCGCGCCACGCCGGGCGAGATCGAGCCGGCCTACTCGGCGCGCGGCCCCATCGACGCGCCGCTGGTGTGGCTCTCGCCCAAGCCGCCGCACGTCTTTCGCTACCTCAGCGACGATCCGAGCGTGCCGCCCGAGCGCGTGCCGCTGCGCGCCGAGCATTTTCATCGCCGCGGCCAGACCACCGACCACGACGACCCCGTGCAGAAAGAGCGCGGCGACTTTCCCACCGGCCTGCGCGATCTCGACACCGAGCGCGACGACGTCGTGCGCGCGATGATCGACACCTACCTGCGCTGGGTCGAGCTCACCGACGTCGACGGCTTTCGTCTCGATGCCGTGCCGCACGTGCCGCGCGCCTTCTGGCAGCGCTTCGCGCGCGCGCTGCGCCAGCGCCTCGCCGATCGCGGCAAGCACCGCTTCATGCTGCTCGGCGAGGTCTTCGACGGCGATGCCGAAAAGCTCGCTAGCTACACGCGCGACGGCGGGCTCGACGCCGTCTTCGACTTCCCGCTCAAGTGGGAGGTCATCGACGGCTTCATCTACGACGGCAACCCCGCCGCGAGCACACGCGGCGCGCTCGCCGGCTACCGCGACCACTTCCCACAGCGCGGCCACGACGGCGGCGTCGAGCTGTCGCCCTGGCAGGCGCGCGTGGCGATGGCGAGCAACCACGACATGCCGCGGCTGCGCTACTGGCTAAACGATCCCTTCGCCGCCGAGCTGGCGATGACCGTCGTCTTCACCGTCGACGCGGTGCCGGCGATCTACTACGGCTGCGAGCAAGCGCTCGACGGCGGCTGGGGCAACCTCTCGCGCGAGCCGCTGTGGCGCGCCAAGCGCGCCTTCGACGAGAGCGCGCGCACCTACCGCGCGATCCAGACGCTGGCGCGGCTGCGGCGCGAGCAGCGCGCGCTGCGCCGCGGCACGCTGCAGGTGCGCTACGCGTCGAAGATCTCGGCGCGCCAGCGCGGCGCCGGCGCGGGGCTTTTGGCCTACGAGCGCGCCGACGGCGACTCGCGCGTGCTCGTCGCGCTCAACGGCCACCCCATCGACAACGCGCGCGCGCGCGTGCCGACGGGCTTCGCGCCGGGCACGCGGTTGCGCGATGCGCTCGCTGGCGAGCGCCTGGTCGTCGATGACAGCGGCGGCGTCAGCGTCGACGTCGCGCCGCGCCGCGCGCTGATCCTCGTCGCCGAGTAGCTGCGCGGGCGCTTGGCGCGCTACGGCTGCATGCAGGGCGTGACGTCGCTGAGGCTGACGTCGTCGAGGCCCGGATAGGTCGTCCTCGTGTCGGCGCTCACCGGCAAGAAGCTCAGCACGGGCAGCGACGCTGCGTTGGCGGGCGCGACGAAGGTGAAGCTTCGCGAGACCCACGCCGGCGCCTCCGAGTGGCAGAACGTGCCGAGCACCACCTGCGTCGTGGGCGCAGTCGCCGTGTCCTGTAGATAGACCGCGTAGCTGCCGGCGATGGGTCGGTTGACCGACGGGCGGATGCGCGCCTCGAGCCGGTAGGTCTTGCCCGGCACGAGCGGCGTGGCCAGCGTCTGGCCAAACGACTCGTTGAACCCCACCGACCCGCCGGCGACCCAGCGAATGCCCTCGTAGGCGGTCACGCCGGTGAAGTTGCCGAAGGCCGAAGGCGCTGCGCCGTAGGAGCCGTCGTTGCTGTAGGTGTCGGCGCCCGGCACGATGCTCGCCGTGGTGACCCAGCTGCTCGGCAGCAGGCCCTGGCCGGTGCCCGCGTTAGGCACGGTCTCGAAGCCGCCGTTGACGAGCAGGTTGGGCTGGCCGCAGCAATACGGCACCGTCGCCACGCAGCCAACGCCGGCGTCTGACAGCGGCGTACCCACGTCGCTGCTCGGGTCGCCGCCGTCGCTGCAAACAGACGGCGCGGCATCGGGCGCGACGTCGGCGCCGCCGTCCATGGCGACGTCGGCGGCCGCATCCGCAGCGATGTCAGCGGCACCATCCGCCGGGCCATCCCGCGGCCCATCCCGCGGCCCATCGGCGCCGGTCTCGCCAAGCTTCACATCCGGCGGCGCGTCGCGCCGCGTGTCGGCAGCTGGCGTGCTGCTGTCAGAGCAACCACCGCCGAGGGATGGAACGAAAAACACGACAGCGATGACACACAGGACGCGCGCCAGCTCAGCCATCCAGATCTCCGTCCGAAGCGATCGCTGCGACCGCAGCGCTTGCTTATAGCACGGGCTAGCTGAAGTAGCGCTCGTCGAGGAAGGCGCGACGCCTGACCGATTCGCGGCGCCAGCCGACCAGCGGCGCCGCGGCCAGCGGCAGCGTAGCGGCCACCAGCAGGCCGGCGATCCAGCTCAGCAGCGGCGTCAGCGTCACAAGCGTCGCCGCGCCGAGCATCGCGGCCAGCGCGATGACCAAGAGCGCCTTGCTGTGCCGCGCCGAGGCGGCGTAGAGCGACGTGGCGGAGTCATACTCGCGCTCGCACTCCACGCAGCGCAGGTCGTCGTCGAGCGGCGCGTGGTTGCGGCAAAGCGGCGCGCGACAGCGCGGACAGGTGCCGTGGCTGGCGCTGCCGCAGTCGCGACAGGCGGGCACCAACACCGTCTCGCCAGTGGTCGCCAGCTCGCCGCCCGGCAGCACCGTGCTGCGCGTCAGCCGCAGCCGGCGACGGCCGTTGAATGTCGGCGCCGTCTCGGCGGCCATCGACTGCAGCTCGTCCCACACGCGCGCGATCGACTCGCCCGAGATGCGCAGGTACGTCGCCGACTCGTCGCGCGCCAGCGCCTCGATCAGCGCCTCGTCGGGCTCGTCGTAGGCGGCCAAGTCATACGACAGCCGGTCGGCGAGCCGCACCAGGCTGACTAGCCGCGCCACGGTGCCGCCCTCGGCAAAGGCGCGCGCCGGCTGGTGATGCCACGAGACCACCGTCGCCACCAGGTCGGGGATGCCCCACGTGCGCAGCGCGTGTCCGCCGAGCACCGCGTGGTCGTAGCCGTAGGCGCCGCGCTCGAGGATGTGCAGCATGTCGCGATCGTCGTCGTGGTCGCGCAGCAGCTGCGCGTACTCGTCGCCCTGCACCTGCAGCATCAGCAGCTTGCCGATGTCGTGCAGCAGCGCACACGAGTAGACGGCGTCGAGCGGCAGCCCACACTCGGCCGCCAGCACGCGCGCCAGCGTCGCCGTGCGCTGCATGTGCAGCCGCTGCCCCTCGGCGAGCCCCGAGTTGTCCTCCACCAGCTCGAGCACGGTCAGCGCCGCCGCGATCTCGCCCACGTTGCGCGCGCCGAGCAGCGCCACCGCGTGGCGGATCGACGTCACCTTCGCCACCAGGAAGTACGCCGCCGAGTTGACGCCCTGCAGCACGCGCGCCGCCAGCGTCGGATCCGGCTCGATGATGCGCACGATCTCGGAGATGCGGTAGTTGGGGTTCTGGACGGCCGAGATCAAGCGCTGCGCGGCGATGGGAAACGGCCGCAACCCAACGACGGTCGCCACCGCCGCCGCCATGCTGCGCGCCGCCGCCTGCTCGGCGACCTCGTCCGTCTCGTCAGCAAACCAGAGCCGTTCTACAACGTTGAAGGCGCTCGAAGACGGCGCGAGAGAAAGCGACGCGTGCATCGTGGGATCTACATCGACCAGCCACGATGAATCTTGAGCGAGCTCGCCGCACAAGCGCGCTCCGCGGCCCCGGCCATGGGCCTAGGTAGGTGTGCGCCGGGAGCCTACGTCTACTTGAGGAAGACGTTATCCCATTGGACCGACACGTTGTTCGTCGTGTTGTTCTTGCTGCTGTTGATGCGAATGCGCACGGAGTTGGTGGTTGCCGGCACGCTGAACGTGTACGTCATCAGTGTCCACGTGTTGAATGGGCTCGTGCTGGTCGGCGAGTTGTTGACCGTGCCCGTTCCGAGGCAGTTGTTGACCGGGTAGGCGACGGCCTGCAGGCTGGCGCCGGGCTGGCCCTGCTGGCCGGACGGGATGAAGAACTGGGCGCGCAGCGTGTACGTCTTGGCGCCACTGAGCCGCAAGCACTGCGTCGCGCCGTTGACGTTGGGGTTTGCATTGGGGCTCATGTTGACGACACGGGCCGACCCCGAGCCGCTCGAGCCTTGCGCATCCATCGAGTTCCAAACGATGGCGTTGGTGTTCCCGCCGGGCATCCAGCCGGCGACATTGGCCCTGAACTGCCCGTTCATCAGCAGGTTCTCCTGACAGTCGGGCACGTTGTTGTTGTCGAGGTCGACGGTGAGGTTCTGGCCAGCGCAGGGGTTGGGCGCGTCGGCCGTGGTGTCCGGCGAGACGGTGTCCATGATGCCGTCGTGGGTCGTGTCGCTGGGGCGACCGTCGCCGGTGGTGTCGGGCGGGACGGTGTCGCGGATGGTGCGGTCGTCTTCGGCGTCGGCGGGCAGACCGTCGGCGGGCGGGGCATCGGACGTGCCGTCGCGTTTGGGCGCGACGTCGGGCGCCGCGTCCGCTACGGGCGGCAGCTCGTCGCTGCAGCCGCACCAAAGTCCCACCCCGACGAGGGCCACGATTCGCATCAGCTTGGTCGTCATCGCTCAACGGTATCACGGTGGCGGCCGATTGCTCGGGCCGCGGAGAGGTCTTCCGCGGCCGATTGTTCGGGCCGCGGAGAGGTCTTCCGCGGCCGATTTCTTAACGCGGCCGCGGCGCCGTGATAGTGCTCGAAACATGCATAAGCTCACCGCGCCGCTCTTCGCCCTCGCGCTCGCGATGCCGCTCGCCAGAGCCCACGCTGCGCCGCTATCGCGCGCCGAGGCGGTCGTCTTTCGCGCCAGCGCGCCCGACGCGCTGACCAAGAAGGTCTGCAGCGCCACCAAGAGCAAGCTGCGCGCCTCGGCCAGCTGTCGCGACAAGGCGGCCTACGTCAAGAGCAACGAGCTCGACCACGACCTGTGGCGGCCGTATCTGCGCGGGCTCGGCGGCGCCTATGTCGGCGTCGGCTCCGACCAGGGGCTGACCTTCGTCGCCTGGCAGCGCGCCGAGCTGGCGTGGCTCATCGACTACGACCCGCGCGTGGTGCGTTTCAACCGCGTCACGCGCGCGCTGGTGCTCGCGGCGCCCGACATCGCGCGCTTCCGCCGCATGTGGCAAAAGCAAGGCAAGCGCGCCGCGGTGGCCGCCATCCGCGCCGCCTGCGCGCGCAGCGCGTCCACGTCGGCGGCAGCCGCCTGCCGGCGCCAACTGATCGGCAGCTACCTCGACTACCGCGAGACGCTGCGCCGCCACTACGCGCTGGTGGCGCGGCTCGGGCGCGGCGGCAGGCGCATGCACTGGCTGCACGACGCGAGCGACTACACGTTCGTACGACGCATGTTTCGCGAGGGCCGCGTGCGCATCCTCGGCGGCGACCTGCTCGGGCCGCACGCGCTGCTCGGCATCGGCGCCACCGCGCGCCGCATGAAGGTCGCCGTACGCGCGCTGTATCTGTCCAACGCCGAAGAGTTCTGGCGCTACACGCCGCGCTTTCGCCGCAACATGCGCGCGCTGCCGATGGACGCGCGCTCGATCGTCTTGCGCACGCGCCACAACAAGCGCCGTGCCGAGGGCGGCCGCAAGTTCTTCTACGTCGTGCAGAGCGGCGTCGACTTCCAGCGCCGGCTCGCCGAGCCGCGCACGGTCGGCGTGTGGAGCCTGCTCGGGCGCCGGCTGCAAAAGCGCAGCGCGCCGCGCGGCGTGCTGACCCTCGGCCTCGCCACCAAGTCGCGCTAGCACGACGCGAGGCCCGAACGTCGCGGGCTGACAGCGCTCAGCGCCGCGACGCAGCCGATGCTGCTATGCTGCCCGCTTCCGCGGGGAGCAGCATGTCACGGATAGCCTCGGTCGCGCTCTTGGTCGCCCTCGTCGCCGCCGCCTGCGGTGACGCGTTCAGCAACAACGACGGCGCGAGCGGCCGCGACGGCGCCGCAGACGCCGCCAGCGAAGGACAGCTCGACGCGCGCCCCGTCGACGCGCCGATCCCGGTCACCGTCAGCGGCAAGGTCTACGCGCCCGAGGGCACGATCCCGATCTTCGGCGCGCTGGTCTACGCTGTGGTCAGCGACCCGGCGCCGATCCCGGACAAGGTCTTTTGTGACCGCTGCGTCGAGCTGCCGCAGGGCACACCCAACACGCGCTCGAGCCACGACGGCGCGTTCGAGCTAAAGCTCACGCCGGGCACCTGGAAGCTCGTCACGCAGAAGGGCGCCTTTCGCCGCGTGCGCGAGATCGTCGTGCCGCCCGCAGGCCTCGCCGTCGACCCGGCCATCACCACGCTGCCGCAAAAGACCGACGCCACCAAGGGCGACACCATCCCCAAGATGGTGGTCATCCAGGGCGCCTGGGACGCCATCGAGAGCTCGCTGGCCAAGCTCGGCCTCGGCCAGGTGGACGCCAACGGCAGCCTCGTCGCCGGCAGCGAGACGTTCACGCTCTACCGCTGCACGCTGACGCAGCTCTTGCCGCCCGTCGTCGACTGCAAGCCGCGCCCGCCGCAAGACATGCTCAAAGACTACGCGCTGCTGTCGCAGTACCAGATCCTCTTTCTGCCCTGCGACAGCGAGTGGCTCGACGGCGTGATCGCCGACCCGACGGTCAAAGCCAACCTGCTGCGCTGGATCCGCGAGGGCGGGCGCCTCTACGCCACCGACTATCAGTACGACCAGATCCGCACGCTGCTGCCTGACTACATCACGTGGCAGGGGCAAAGCGGCGTGGCGGGCTCGGCCGAGCTCGACAGCGCCTACGACGCACCCGCGGTGGTCAACGACCCCGACATGAAACAGTGGCTCGCCGCGCAGGGCGTCACGACGTTCGATCTGCAGCAGTCGTGGACGATCATCGACAGCGTGCACAAGGTGCCCACGCCGAGCTTCGACGGCAAGACCTACGACGTGACGCCGACGGTGTGGGTCTCGGGCGCCGTGCCCGGTGTCGGCGTCAAGCCCGCCACCGTGAGCTTCCCCTACGGCTGCGGCCGCGTGCTGTTTTCGAGCTATCACACCGAGGGCGCCAAGTCGCAGGGCAAGAGCCTGCTGCCGCAAGAGAAGGCGCTGCTCTACGTCACGCTCGAGGTCGCCGTCTGCCTGACGCTGCCCAAGGTCAACTAGCGTCGAGGCGCGCGCCGACTTCGCGCGCGGCGCGCTGGCCGGCCTGGATCGCGCCGTCGAAGTAGCCGTTCCAAACGGTCGCCGTCTCGGTGCCCGCCCAGTGGATGCGGCCGCACGGCGCGCGCAGCGCCTCGCCGACGGCGCTCAGCGCACCGGGGGCAAACAGACCCACGGGACAGCCGCGCGTGAAGGGCTCCGACGTCCAGTCGTGGTCGACGTAGTGGCGCGGGGTGCGCGCCTCGGCGCCGAAGACGCGCGCGAAGGCTTCGATGACGGCGGCGCGGCGCGTCTCGGGGTCGCGCGCGGCCCAGGCGCGGGCGTCGCGTCCGCCGATAAAGCCGAGCAGCACGCCCGCGCCGTCACCGGGCGGCGAGGCGTCGAAGGTCACCGCCAGCGGTGGGCTGTCGGGCAACGCGGCGTGGCCCGAGAGGCCGTGCTGGCGCCAGAACGGCCGCGCGTAGACGGCGAAGCACTTGATGATCGCGCCGTGAGGCATGCGCTGCGTCAGCTGATCGCGGCGCGGCGGCAGCGCCGGCGCGTAGTCGATGCGCCCGGCGAGCGTGGGCGGCAGCGCGACGATGGCGCGCGCGGCGCGTACCGACAGCGCGTCGCTTTCGACCAGCACGCCATCGTCATCCTGGCGAATGCGCCGCACGGGCTGCCCCAGCTCGAGCGTGTCGGCGTCGAGGCGCGCGGCCATCGCCTCGGCGACGCCCTGCGCGCCGCCAGCGATGAGGTCTTGCTGCGCGCCGCCGCGCGACGAGATCAGCGCGTCGAGCCCGCCGGCGGCGTGGATGTAAAACAGCGCGTGCAGAAGCGACAGCTCGTCGAGCTCGCAGCCCCACACCGCCAAGCCCGCCACGCGCAGTAGGTCGCGCGCCGCCTGCAAGCCCACGTGGCGATCGGCCCACGCCCCGAGGCTGAGGGCGTCGAGCTCGGCGGCGCGCGCGGCCTGCCAGGGCGCCTCGAGCGGCACGCCTTTGGCCATTCGGTCGAGCCGCAGCATCGATAGGCCCACGCTGGCGAGGGCGAAGATCCCCACGCCGCGCGGGATCGAGCCTTGGTAGCGATGCAGCCGCCCGCGGCGCAAGAGCACGTTGGCGCCGGCGTCGTACATCGCGTACGTCGCGATGCCGAGCTCGCACAGCGTGGCGTGGATCTCGCGTTGCGTCGGTCCGACCCACTGGCCGCCGAGATCGATCGCCGTGCCGTCGTCGAGCCGCACGGTGTGTGCGCGCCCGCCGACCCGCTCGCGCGCCTCGACGACGATCACCGAGCGCTTGGCCTCGTGCAACGTCAGCGCGGCGCGCAGGCCGGACAGGCCAGCGCCGATAACGGCTACATCGCAGCGCCGCTCGCGCACGCGCGCAGCCTCGCGTGCCCTCAGGCGTCCTTCCACACCAGCGTGCCGCTGTCGTCGAAGTCGAGGATCAGCGGCGCCATCTCGACGCCGGAGGTCGAGAGGAACTCTTTGACCGACGAGCTGAGCCCGTAGCGCGACTCGTAGCCCTGCCCGAAATAGACCATGCGAAGGCCGGCGCGCGCGATCGCCTTGGCGCAGTCGAAGCACGGCGAGGCGGTGGTGTAGATCGTGCCGCCCTGCGGGCTGGTGCCGTCGAGCGCGCACTGGATGATGGCGTTCATCTCGGAGTGGATCGTGCGCACGCAGTGGCCGTCCACCAGCAGGTGTCCGTCCTCGTTGCAGTGCGGCTGCCCTGGCGCCGAGCCGTTGTAGCCGCCGGCGATGATGCGGTCCTGCTGCACGATCACCGCGCCGACGCCGTGGCGACCCGCGTCGAGCAGCAGCTCGGGGCCGCGGTCGCAGGTGTTTTGAGTCGCTACCAGGTGCGCCTGCATCATGAAGCGTGCGTGCTTGGGCAGGCGCGGGATGTGAATCTTCATCGGCGAGGCTCCTGTCGGCGCGTGGGTCGCGACGGTAGCGCAAAACACGCGCGACAGGGGCCTGCGGGCACGGAGCCGCTGCTCGGGCGCTTGTCCTACATCTGACGAGATATCGGCGCGCGTGGGAGCAACAGCCGTTGCGCGGGGGCGATGAGGGGGGCGAGGTGCGGGGTGGCAGCGCGCTGGCTGGCGTCTCGCGCGAAACGCCAGCCAGCCGGTGCTAGCGCTGCTGGAACATCTGCTCGTCGCCCGATTCCATGGCGACGCGCATGGTCATCGGGGCGTTGCGGTCTTCGAGGCGGGTGACGTCGGTGATCTGCGCGTGCAGCACGCGGCGTTTCTTCGACTTGTTTCGCTTCGTCTTCTTCGTCGGCGTCGCCATCATCTTCTCCGGGTTGAGCGAGTGGGGGGGTATCTCGCCGCGCTGTGTTGCAGGGGCCGTGCCGGCGCTAGATGGCGAATTTCGCTAGCGGTGGCCACCGAACGCGTCAACGGACGTTGCGCGAGGCGCAACGAGCGTTGCGCCCGCGGGGCGGTATAGTCTGCGCATGCCGCGCGCCCTGCTCGCCCTGCTCTGCGCTAGCGCTGCCGCCTGCAGCGACCCCGTCACGACCGTGGCCGATCCGAGCTGCGGCGAAGGCGTTGGCTGGCAGGGCAGCCACGCGGAGGTGGCGCCGGAGGGCAAGCTCGCGTCGGGCGGCGATCACGTCGCCTCGGAGCTGATGCATCCCGGTCGCGAGTGTCTCAAGTGCCATCAAGCCAACAGGCGCGCGCCGGTGCTGCTCGTCGCCGGGACGATCTATCGCATCGCCGACGAGCGCAGCGATTGCGCTGGCGCCGCGGGTGCGACGGTGCTCGTCATCGACGACAACGGCGTGCGCTACGAGCGCACGACCAACGCCACGGGCAACTTCTTCATTCGCCAAAGCGACGCGCCGGATTTCGCCATGCCTTACCGAACCGAGGTAACCTTCGGCGCCAAGACGTACTCGATGTATCCATCCACCGACAATGGCGACTGCAACACCTGTCACACGCCCAGCGGCGCACAGAAAGCCGTGGGCCGCGCCTGCGTCGACGAAAACGACGTGCGGTGCACTCACTAACGCCTTGGACCTAAGGGAGAGATCGATGAAGACGCTTAGCCGAAAACAGCTCGTTCGAGGTGCCGCCGCCGCGGGGGTCGGCGCCGTGCTGGGTGTGGGTATGCTGTCAGCCGCTGGCTGCAGCGACGACAGCGACAAGCCGAAAGCGGACGCCACCGTCGACCAGAAGGTCAGCGAGGGCGGCTTGCCCGACCAGAGCACCACGCCCGATCAGAGCACCACGCCCGATCAGAGCACCACGCCCGACCAGAGCACGTCGCCCGATCAGGCGGGCAGCGACTTTTCGGCGAGCGGCACCTGCGGCACGACCATCACCAATCTCATCGCCAGCAGCGTCGGCCACACCCTCTCGGTGCCGCGCGCGGACATCGTCGCCGGCGTCGAGAAGGAGTACAACCTGCAGGGCACCTCGTCGCACCCGCACTACATCACCGTCACCGCGGCGGACTTCGCGACGCTGCGCGGCGGCCAGCCGGTCACCAAGACCAGCTTCGACAAGCCCCCAGACACCGGCCACACCCACGACGTGACGATCACCTGCGCGTAGGGCGATCGCCCGACCGCGCAGACGTCGCTCCACACCAAGGCGCACCCATGCACGCTCCGCGTCTACAGATCCCGCGCGACGCCACGCACGAGGCACACGTTATCGCCGGCGATGATAACGCCGTGCGCGACTACGCGCGCTGGCTCGGCGATCAGAAGCATCCGCTCGGCGAGCTCGTGGCGGCAGATCTGGCCGCGGAGCTCGAGCCGCCGCGCCAGCGCAAGGCCAAGAAGCACGCCAAGGCGTGCTTCGAAGCCTATCGGCGCGATGTGCTGAGCAAGGCGTTTCCCTTGCTCGCCCAGCACATGACGCACTTTCTCGACGGGCAGTACTACGCGAGCTTGCGCTACGGGTTTGTCGAAAAGCTCGACACGTTCCGCTTGAACAAGCCCGCCGAGCGCGATGAAGCGCTGGCGCTGCTCGCCGATCCGCACGGGATGTTCGTGCGCCACGTCGCCTTGCGCAACGCCGCCTTCGACACGTTCGACCGCTTTGCCTCGCTGCGCGGCCTGCGGCGTCTCAACTTCCGCTGGACCGACATCTCGAAGGTCGACTCGCTGGCGCCGCTCGCCGAGCTCGGCCAGCTGCGCGCCCTCAACATCAACGGCTCGAAGGTCAGCGACCTCTCACCCCTCGCCGGCCTGCCGCTGATCCAGCTCTACTGCAGCAAGACCGAGGTCGTCGACCTCTCGCCCCTCGCCGGCCACCCCACGCTGAGCCACATCGCGCTCGACGCGACCAAGGTGCAAGACATCGGTCCGCTGCTCGAGTGCCCCAAGCTCTGTCGCGTCGAGCTGTGGGACACGCCGCTGCCCGACACGCAGCTGCGCGCGCTCGCGCGCTACCTCGACGAAGCCGCCAACGAGCCGGTCAACGACGACGCGCTACTCGACGGCTACGAGCGCTACCTGAGCCATAGAGACATCTGAGCTGCGGGACATCTGAGCTGACGGAGGAGGAGGGATTCGAACCCCGAGCCCTCGGGCACCTCGCGGCACCGGCGCTCGCCGGCCTGCCGCGACTGTCGCGCCTCGCTGCTCGCGTGAGGCGAGGACTGGTGGCGGCCAGGGCACAAGCGCTTGTTGTGGCTGACGGAGGAGGAGGGATTCGAACCCCCGGACGCTTGCACGTCTGCGGTTTTCAAGACCGCCGCCTTCGACCACTCGGCCACTCCTCCGGATGCTCACCTCGAGCAGCCCAAGCCCTCGAAAGTAAGCGCGTTCGTCATAGTCGACGCGGCGGCGTTGGTCAATCCGTCGCGTGCTTGCTCGGTGTATGGTCGTGGATGTTCGTGGATGTAGGATCAAGCGGCGGCTAGCGACGGGCGAAGACCCAGCCGCGCAGCATCGGGAACGTGAAGACGAGCCACACCAGCGCGAGGCTGAGCACCGAAAGCAGGCGCGCGTCGAGCGCGGTCAGTCGTGCCAGCGCCCAGAACACGCCCGCCGCGAGCGTCACCGCGCCCGCTGCCACCGCCGCGTAGCGAAGCCCCTGCGCGCCGGCGCGCTCGCCCTTGGCGCCCGTGACGCCGAAGGCCCAGCGGTTGAGCAGGAAGTTGGCCACCGCGCCGATGGCGCCGCAGAGCCAGCGCAACCCGGCGAGCAGCGCGGTGGAGTACACCAGCCCTGCGACCGGCAGCGTCAACAGCGCGAAGAGGCCGACGTCGAGCGCCGTGCTCGCCGCGCTGGCGCCGACGCTGCGCAGCCTCAGTGCGAACGCCTCGCGACGGGCCTCACGCGGCGTCACGAACGACCTCGCGCTCGGCAGCGGCGAACCACTGGCCATAGCTCACCACGCGACGCTCGCGGGCCAGCAGGCGGATGCGCCGCACGATGTGATCGAGCGGGCGCCGGCCACGCACGTCGGCCGGGTGCAGCGCCACCCGCAGCAGCGGCCGCGTGCGGCCCCACTGCTCGCGCAGCCACATCACCGCGCGCTTGCCGTAGTCGATCAGCGCGTTGGCCGCGTCGAACGTCAAAGCGGGCGTGCGCAGCGGCGGCGGCATCGCCTCGCCCGCCTCGCGCAGCGACGCCGACGACGACGGCGGCGACAACGCCGACGACGGCGACGACGAGAGCGCCTGCACGTGGCCAAAGAACGCCGTGAAGCGAAAGCCCAAGTCGCGCAGCGCCGCGATGGCCGCCGGGCTCTGCTGCCACGCCGGCGCGATGAAGCCTTCGCTATGCAGCCCGCAGGCCTCGAGGATGTTGCGGCCGACGACAAGCCGCGCGCGCGCTTCGACGCCGTCGAGGTGCGCGAACTCGGCTAGGCCGCGCGAGAAGACGTGGTGCATGAAGCTGTTGCGCAGCCCTGGCGGTGGCGGCGCGGCCGCGCGGTGCGTCAGGCCGTGCTGGATGATGTCGCAGCCTTCAGCCTGCCGCTGGCGCAGCCAGTGGGCCATGTTGTTGTAGGCGCGCAGGTCCCAGCTGTGGCCGCGCGCGTCGAGATAGGCGGGCACCACGAGCAGCGTCGGCCGCTCGATCCCCGCCTCGCGCAGGGCGTCGTAGATCTCGCCGATCTCGGGCGCCAGCGCCGGCGTCACGTCGTGGATCTCGACCGTCAGCGCGTTCATCGCGCACCTCGACGGCTGGACAGCGCGTGCGCGCCGCTGTGACGCCGCGTGCGCCGGATGCGCATCGCCTGCTGCACGGTGGCGACGGCGAGGTTGACCACCTCGTCGGGGCCGATGCCGCTCTCGGCGACGCCGTAGCCGCAGCTCGCTGGCGCCGCGGCGATGCGCACAGTGCGCCGCGCTTCGCGCCCGTAGCTGGCGAGCACGGACAGCGACTCGTGCTCGAGGCCGTAGCCGCCGTGGTCGCCCAGACGCTCGGCGAGCACGGCAGCCAGCTCGGCGCTGTAGATGCGCAGCCCGGACTGCACGTCGACGAGATCGATGCCCGCGATCACGCGAAAGCCGGTGTTGACGAGCCAGTTGGAGACGCGGCGCTGCACGGGCATCTCGTCGTGGGCGCGGGCGCCGATGATCACGTCGTAGCCGTGCACCAGCGCGTACGCTGGCAGCGCGGCGCGATCACGCGCGCGCGGCGCTGAGAGCAGCGCGGCCAGCGCGGGAAGCTCGGCCGGATCGTGCTGGCCGTCGCCGTCGATGAGCGCCACGGCGTCGAGGCCGTCGACGCCGAAGGTCGCCAGCAGCTCGGCCAACCCGCGCCGCACCGCGCCCTGCTTGCCGAGGTTTTGGCTGTTGCGCGTCCAGCGCACGACGCCGGGGTGGCGCCGGCGATGCAGCGCGCTGCAGGCTGCGAGCACGTCGGCGGTGCCGTCGCTCGAGCAGTCGTCGATGACGAGCACGCACGTGGGCGCGAGCGCCACGCAGCGCGCGATGACGTCAGCGATGTGGCGGGCTTCGTTGTGGGCGGGGATGACGATGGCGACGCGGCGATCGAAGCGCGCGCCGACGTCGGGAAGGGATCGAACGACGTCGCAATGCAGCGTCTTGGAGCGCGTCTTGGGGCGCGTCATGGGCCACCTCCGGTGGGTTCGCCAACCACGAAGTACAAGACGTGTGCCACGGATCCGACGACGTGCTTTCGCGTGCTTGCGCTCGCGAGTGTGCGCCGCGTCGGCGCGCGCGCTACGCACTAGCGCGTAGCGCGCGATGCAACGCTGCTAGCAGCCCGTTGATAAACCCGGACCGAGCGAGGTGCGCCCCCGCGTGCCGCTGGCAAGGCGCGAGGAGGAGGCATATCGGGGCATACGTCGACGACGAGCAACTCCGCCCGAGCCGCGGAGTCGCGAGCGCGAAGCGCGAGAGCGAGCGGAGCGAGCGGCAACGCAGTTAGCGGTGCGCAGGGGCGTGCATCGCGACGGGAGGGTTTGTCAACGGGCTGCTAGAGTCGAGGGGTGCGCGTGTTCATCGTCCTCGGCTATCAGGAACGGCGCGAAGGCGTCCTCGCGCGCTATCTCGCGCAGGTGGCGCGCGAGCTGGCCCACGTCCGCGCCAGCAGCGACGAGGTGATCGTCACGAGTGGCGGTGTGACCGCCAAGCGCACGGCGCCCGGCGTCAGCGAGGCGCAGCTGATGGCCGACCACCTCGTCGACGCCGGCCTCGACGAGCGCGCGATCATCGTCGAGGGTCGCTCGCGCACCACGCTCGAGAACTTCCGCAACAGCGCGTGTGCGCTGCGCGAGCGCGGCATCACGCCGACCCGCGCGGTGGTCTTCTGCGACGCCGTGCGCGAGACAAAGGTCGCGATGCTCGCGCGCGCGTTCTTTCCGGGCGTGCCCACCGAGCTTCGGCGTCATGACTTCGAACGCACACCGCTGCAAGCGCTGGTTCAGCGCACGCTCGCCGTGGCACACGACGCGGCGCTGTTACGCTGGCCGCTGCTCGAGCGCGTCAGCCTCGCCCTGGTCGAGGCGCAGCAGCGATTGCGCTGAGCCGCGCTCGCGGCGGATGCTGCGAGCCCGAATAGGCCGAGCCGGCGCAGGAAAAGGCGCGCAGCGACTTTTTCAGCAGCCTGCTAGGGCGCGAGCAGCTCGACGCGCGGCGGGTGCTCGCGCGAGCGATCCACACGCGCGCGCGCGGCGCTCACGGCGCGACTGACGACGCCGTAGCGGCGCGCCCCGGCGGCGCAGCGCGCCAGGCGCGCGCTCGCCAAGCGCAACCGCGGCGCGATGCGCTGTGCCACGGCGCGGCTCAGCCGCTGGCGATAGATGCGGATCCCGTCGGCGCAGAGACGGCGCAACGCCCGGGGCAGCGGGGCCGCGCGCATCGGGCGTTCGAAGCTGCGCGCGATGTGATGATCGATCTGGCTCGTGCGACACACCGCCGAGACGGTCCAGGGCGCGCTCTTGTAGACGTAGACTGCCTCGTAGGCGCGCTCGAGCGCCAGCGCGCTCCGCTCGAGGCGCGTGAGCTCGGCCACCACGCGTGCGGCGCTGCCCGACAGGCGCCGCGCAAGAAACGGCGCCAGCCGTCGCTCGGCGAGACGAAACGCCGAACGCGCCGCGGCTTCGGCGGCGCGCGGCGCACGGGTCGCCGACAAGCCGCTTGCAGCGAACGCCGCGACGACGCGTCGGTCAGCCGCCAGCGCGCGGCGTCGATGCTTGCCTTGGTGATAGAGCGCCGCCTCGAGCGCGAGCGCTTCGAGGCGCTGCTCGATCGACACGCGACCTTTGAACGTCGCGCTGAAGCGCCGCAGCGCGCCGAGCGCCGCGCTGATATCGCCGGCCGCTCGCAGGCTGCGCACCGCCTCGAGCTCGGCCGGGGCCGCACGCCGGTCACCTGACGAGGCGCCGCTGGCGGCGAAGCGCGCGTAGAGCGCCGCTGCTTGGCGGTGCTTGCCGCCGAAGCGCAAGATGCGCGCCGCGGCGAGCATCGCCTCGCGCTGCTCGGCGGCGGCTGCGAGCGAGCGCTGCCGAGCGACGCGAAGATAGCGAGCCAGCGCGTCGTCGAAAGACATCAACCGCTCCGACACCTGCGCCGCGCGCCACATCGCGGGCGCGGCGAGCTTGCTCTTGGGATAGCGCCGCGCCAGTCGATCGTAGAGATCGCGCGCGCTCTCGAGCCGCCTCGAGCGCTCGTAGCAGAGCGCCGCGTTGTGAAGCGCCACCTCGGCGTCGCGCGACATGGGCGCCGCGTTGACCAGCGCGAGATAGCCGCGCGCCGCCCGCTCGAGCAGCGCGTGCGCCTGCTTCGACTTGCCCGCCGACAGCAGCGCCTCGCCGCGCCGGTGAAGCGCCGAGGCGCCCTTGAAGCGCAGGCCGCGCAGCAGCGCCGCGTTGCCGGCGAGCCGCGCCCAGCGCGCGAGCGCCGCGTAACGCTTCGTGGCGGGCAGCGTGTGATCGATCTGGTAGCTGACGAGCAGCGCCTGCGCGGCTTGCTTGCGAAGCGGGCTGTGACGGTAGCGCGCGACGAACGCCATCAAGCGACGGCGCGCCGCGACGAGGTCACGCGCGCGTAGATCGAGGATCGCCGCGCCATAGGCGAGCGCCGGCGCGCGCGCGCTGTCCGCGAAGCGCTCCACGTACCCATCGAGGGCGCGCTGCCAGCTGAGATAGAGCGGCGGCAGCGCGCGGCGATGGCCCGCGCGGCCTCGCGGCTGCGGCATCGGCGCCAGCACGTCGGCTGCGCCGGCCGCGGCGGTGGCCTCGTGCACGTCAACGCGCGCCTCGTGGGCCTTGGTCGCCATGAAGGCGGCGAGCTCGCGATCGCGGCGCGGCGCGCGCGCGTCGTCGCGCAAGGCGAGATACGCGCGTGCGGCCTGCTCGTAACGATGCGCCGCGAAAAGACAGCTCGCCAGCGCGCGCCAAAGCGCCACGCGACGCGAGGCGATGGCGCGCGGCGCCCCGTCGAGCGCGCTCGACGCCTGCTCGCCGAGAAGCTCGCGGTAGGCGCGCGCCGCGGCGAGGTAGCGCGCCACCGAGGGCTGCGACCGCGCCTGCTCGTGGCGATAGAGCGCCGCGCGCAGCAGCATCTGCAAGCGCAGCGCGCGCGCCGAGGCCAGCGCCTTGGCATCACGGCGGTGCCGTCTGGCCCACGGCGAGCCTGCAGCGAAGCGCTGTGACAGCGCGCGCCGCGCCGCGGCGGCCCGCTTGGGCTGCATCGCCTGCTCGTAAGCCGACACCACGCGCGCTGCCACGTGCGGGTTCTTGCGATCGAGCGGCCACAGCGCCAGCACGCGCTGGCCCACCGCGGCGGCCTCGGCATAGCGAGCCGTGTCGAAGAGCACGCGCTGGAGCGCGCGGTAGATCTCGCGCACGTGCGGCTCGGCGCGGCGGCGCTGGTAGAACGTCTCGAGGCGCGCCAGCGAGCGCTTGCCGTCGGGCTTTCCATCGCCATCCCAGTCTTGCTCGGCGAAGCAGATGCCGAGGTAGCTCACCGACTCGGGCCGCAGCAGCGAGCCGGCGCGACGCGACGTGCCGCGCGCGCGTCGATCGGAAAACACCACCAGCGCGTCGAAGGCCTTGATCGCCTCGGCGTAGTGGTCGGCGCGGTAGTGGCTCCAGGCGAGCTTGTAGAGCGCCTTGTCATAGACGCTGCTCGACGTGGTGGCGTAGCGCGCGGACGCGCTGTAGGCAGCGATGGCGCGCGCGAGCTCGTTGCGATCGAAGTGCTGCTCGCCCAGCCGAAGCCAGGCGTCGGCGAGCAGCACGCCGGCGCCGCGCATCGGACGGCAGCCCTGGTAGCGCTTTTGCCCGCTAGCGCTTTGGCAGACTAGCGCGGCGAGCGCGGCCATCGCCTGCTTCTCGTCGCTCATCTCGCCGTAGAGGATGCCGAGCAGGTAGGTCGAAGCCGCGCGCAAGCGGCTTCGCGGGTGCTCGCGCACGATGCGCTGATGAAGCGCGATGCTGCGCTGGTAGTTGGGCTTGGGCATCGACGGCGCACGCGCGCGCGCGCCGCGATCGAAGCGCGCCTGCTCGTGCTCGTAGCGCTGCATCGCTGTGAGGTAGGTATCGCCGGCCTCGTCGCGATAGAGTTCGGCGAGCCTGAACATCACCTCGGCGCCGAAACGGCCGGCGCCGCGATGCTGGCTGACGAAGCGCTCGAAGCGCGCGATGGCCGCACGCCGCAGCCGCCGTTCTCCGCGCTCGGCGACGCCCACGCGCTTGTGGTAGCGCGCGAGGATCGCGCGTCGCCGCGCGCCATAGGCACGCCACACCACGCGCGCGATGGTGGCGCGATACTGACGCGCCGAAGCGCCGAAGCGCCGCGCGTCGCGCGCGAAGTCTGCGAGGGGCTGCGGTGTCTTGACGGAAGAAGGGGGCGAGGCGTGCGCCGCGCCGAAGGGGACGAGCGCTGCGCACAGCGCTGCGAGCCAGCGAAACATCGGTGGTGGTGCCTCCCGCGGACCCTGCGGCCACCCAGCGTCCGCCGCGTGTTGCGCCGCCTCCCCCCAGAAGCACGCGCCAAACCACCGGCCTTAGAGGCCGCCGCGCCCGATAGGTTCCCGCGTCGTGCAAAATCCCTGTAATCGCGTCGAAAAAACCCCCGCCCGCGGGCCTTGCCGCGCCCTCTCGGGTGCCGTAGCGTCTCGGACATGCTCGACATCAAGCTCATTCGCGACAGCCCCGATCTGGTGCGCACGACGCTGCAGCGCCGCAATCTCGATCCCGCCAAGGCCGGCCTCGACGAGCTGATCGCGCTCGACGCCGCTTGGCGCGCCGATCAGCAGCGCGTCAACGAGCTGCGCGCCGAGCGCAACGCCGCCTCCTCCGAGATCAAGAAGCTCTCCGGCGACGACCGCCAAGCCGCCATCGCGCGCGTCAAGGCGCTCAAAGACGAGCTCGCCAGCATCGAAGCGGGCCTCGCCGAGCGCAGCGAGCAGCGCGACCGCCTGCTGCGCGCCATGCCCAACCTGCTCGCCGACGACGTGCCCGGCGGCCACAGCGACGAAGACAACGCCGAGATCTCGCGTTGGGGCGAGCCGCGCCAGCTCGGCTTCGAGCCGCGCGACCACGTCGAGCTCGGCCAGCTCACCGACACCATCGACTTCGAGCGCGGCGCCAAGGTCGCCGGCGCGGCGTTTTACTACTTCAAGCGCGAGGCCGTGCTGCTCGAGCAGGCGCTGCTCGCCTACGCCGCGCGCGAGCTGATGCCGCGTGGCTACATACCCATCGCGACGCCCGATCTGGCCAAAGACGAGATCCTCGACGGCATCGGCTTCGCGCCGCGCGGCCCCGAGACACAGGTCTACAGCGTCGAAAACAGCGATCTGTCGCTGGTCGGCACCGCCGAGATCACTGTCGGCGGCTACCACGGCGGCGAGATCCTCGAGGCCGAGTCGCTTCCGCTGCGCTACCTCGGCTACTCGCACTGCTTTCGCACCGAGGCCGGCGCGCACGGCAAGGAGTCGCGCGGCCTCTATCGCGTGCACCAGTTCACCAAAGCCGAGATGTTCGTGCTCTGCACGCCCGAGAGCTCTATCGAGCATCACGAGGAAATCAGAGAAATCGAGGAATCTCTGCTTAAGGGGCTCGCCCTGCCGTACCGCGTGGTCAACGTCTGCAGCGGCGACCTCGGCGCGCCGGCCTTCAAGAAGTACGACATCGAGGCCTGGATGCCGGGACGCGGCCGCTACGGCGAGGTCACCTCGTGCAGCAACTGTACGGACTACCAGGCGCGCCGGCTCAACATCCGCTATCGCCCCGAGGCCAAGGCCTCGCCGCGCATCGTGCACATGCTCAACGGCACCGCCATCGCCGTCAGCCGCACCCTGCTGGCGATCTACGAGAACTATCAGCGCGAGGATGCGTCCATCGAGATCCCCGAGGTGCTGCGCCCGCTGATGGGCGGCATCGCGCAGATTCCGTCGCGTGGATAGCGCGTCGCGCGCGCGCTGGCTTTGCATTCGAATTAACAGGATGATATCGTTCTGAATTCCTGTTTTGGCTCAGAGGCTCGTGCGGGTGACCGCGTGGCGTACGCGCACCCGTGCGCGAAACGGTAGACGATGAGCGACGAAAGCAAGTTCGACGACGGCTGGGAGCTCGACCTCGGCGACTCGGGTGGCGGAGCGGGCGGCGGCGGCGGCAACGCCATCGTACCGCCGCCTCCCCGTAGCCCCATCGCCCCGCCACCACCGTCTGGCGCTGGCCAGCGCTACTATGTCAAACGCAGCTCGGGAAAGGTCTTCGGGCCGTTTCTCGAGAAGGCGATCCTCTCGATGCTCGAGCAGAACAAGCTCAGCGGCGCCGAGCAGGTCTCGCTCGACAGCCAGAGCTGGATGAGCCTCGCCGACGTGCCGACGTTGGCGCCCTACGCCAAGAAGCGTCAGGGCGGCGGCGCCGCCGCCACGCCGGCACCGGCAGCTGGCGGGCCCGAGCTCGTCGACCTGCCCGGCTTGCCCAGCGCGCGCCCGCGCGACGTCGTCGATCTGCCTGGGCTGCCTGGCGCTCGGCCGGCCGCTGCACCGCCACCGCCTGGGCTCGGCGCCGGCGGCCGCGGCGGCGGCGGCATCGACCTCTCCGACTTCGACGCGGGCCCGGGCGAGTTCGACTTCGACGGCGGCGACGCCGGCGGCATCGATCTGCCAGTGCCTGTCGGTCATCAGCCGCGCGGCATCACCGACCTGCCCGCCCCCGTGGGGCCCAGCCACGGCGCGATGCCCGGGTTGACCGACCTGCCCGCCCCCAAGCACGCGGGCGCGGGCCTGCCCGAGCTGGTCGACCTGCCGACGCCCAAAGCAGGCGGCGGCGGCGGTGTGCTCGATCTGCCGACGCCCAAGCGCGCGGCACCCGCCGGCACCGGCCTCGAGTACGGCCAGCTCGACCTCGGCGGCGACGACATCTCGCTCGACCTCGACGATCTGCCGATGCCGCGCGGCGAGATCACCGACCTGCCGCAGCCAGCCGGCCAGATCGGGCTGCCGGCGCCCGCGGGCGGCATCGATCTGCCCACGCCGTCGCGAAACGTCGGCCTGCCCGCGCCTGCCGGCGGGGTCGATCTGCCCACGCCGGCAAACACCATCGGCCTGCCCGCCCCCTCGGGCGGCATCGACCTGCCCGCGCCGTCGGGCGGCATCGACTTGCCGACGCCCGCGCACACCACGGGTCTGCCGGCGCCCGCCGGCGGCATCGACTACCCGACGCCCGCGGTGGGCCAGACCGGGTTGCCCGGCGGCACGATCGATCTGCCGGCGCCCGCCGGCGGCATGGGCGGCGGCACCGATCTCTTGCGGCCCAAGGGCGGCCACGGCGGCCCGCACATCGACGTCGTCGCGCCCAAGGAGTACGGCGACGACGAGATCGTGCGCTTCGAGGCGCCATCGTCGGGCGAGCTCGAGATGCGCGCCGCCGCCGACGCTGCCGCGGTCGACGCCGATCTCGACGCGCTCGACAAGAAGCGCAAGACGCGCCGCAAGAAGACGCGCGGCAAGGCGCCGATGATGATCGGCGTCGGCGCCGGCGTGTTCCTCATCGTCGCCGGCCTGGCCATGGGCCTGCTCACCGACTACGGCTTCTTCGGCATCAACCTCATCACCGGCAAGTCCTCGGCGCTGAGCAAGGCGCGAAACGCGCTGCGCTCGGGCCGCGCGCAGCTTCGGCGCGACACGCTCGGCGGCTACCGCATGGCGCACGGCGCGTTCATCACGGCGCGTAAGGTCGCCTCCGTCGAAGACGCCAAGTCGCTGCAGGCGCAGGCGCTGCTCGCGCGTATCGTGCGCTTCGGCCCGAGCGTCTCCAAGCTCAACCAAGCCAACACGCTCATCGCTTCGCTGGCGACCGTCGCCGAGCCGAAGATCGAGCTGCAGAAGGCGCGCGCGCTCTACAAGCTCGCCGACAACAAGGTCGACGAGGCGGTGGCCAACCTGCGCCTGATCTCCGACCGCGAGCCCTCCGATCCCGAGGCCGCCGTCTACCTCGGCTGGGCGCAGCTCGAGAAGAAGAACTACGCCGGCGCGCAGACCGCCTTCAAGCGCGCGCTGGCGGTCAAACCCAAGCTGCCGGCGGCGCTGTTTGGCGCCGCGCAGGTCGAAAAGCACCTCAACAACGCCCGCCAAGCGCAGGCGCACGTGCAGGCCGGTCTGCAGGTCGCCCCCAACCACCCAGGGCTGCTGCTGCTGTCGGGCGATCTGCTCGTCGACAAGAAGCCCAAGGAGGCGCTCGCCGCCTGGCAACGCGTAGCGAAGATGCCGCAGACGTCGGCGGCGCGCAGCGAGATCAGCGCCGCGCACACGCGCATCGGCGAGCTTCACGCCAAAGAAGGCCGCGTCGATCAGGCCCGCGCGCGCTTCCAGTCGGCGCTGCAGTTCAGCCGCCAGCAGAACACGCGCGCGCACCTCGGCATGGGCCGGCTGCAATTCGCCGCCGGTGCCTACAAGGAGGCGCTCGTCCACTTCAGCAAGGCCGAGCGCTCGGGCAAACGCGAGGCGACGATCATGATCGCGCGCACGCACCTGGCGATGGGCAAGACGCTCGACGCGCGCAAGGTGCTGCTGCAGCTCGCCAAGACGGCGCCGCGCGACGCGCAGATCCGGTTTTTGCTCGGCCGCTCCGAAGAAGCGCACAACGTGCAGGGCGCGATCAAAAACTACGAGGCCTCGATCAAGCTCAAGCCGACCTACTTCGAGCCCTACTACCAGCTCAGCAAGGTCTACCTGCGCCGCAACAAGACCACCGACGCCTTCGCCACGCTCAAGCAGGCTTCGACGGCGATGCCGCGCTCGGCCGAGGTGCGCAACGCCATCGGCGAGGCCAACCTCGCCACCAAGCAGTTCGACGAGGCCTACAAGGCGTTTCAAGAGGCGCTGGCCCTCGACGGCAACCTCAACATGGCGCGCTTCAACATCGCGCGAACGCTCTTTCTACAGGGCAAGCTCGAGGCCGCGCTCAAGGGCTTCGAGGAGCTGAAACTTCGCGACGCGCGCTTTTCGGGCCTCGCCGCGGCGCTCGGCAGGCTCTACCTCGAGACCAAGAAGTACAAGCAGGCTGCCGCCGAGTTCGACAAGGCCGTGCTCGTCGACCACCCCTCGGCCGAGACGCGCATGTCCGCCGCCAAGGCCTACATCGCCGCCGGCGCGGTCAAGAAGGCGCTCACGCAGGCCGAGACGGTGCTGCGCGATCACCCCACGATGGCGCGCGCGCGCGCGCTGCGCGCCGAGGCGCGGCTGGCGCAAGGTCAGCTCGGCGAAGCGCTGGTCGAGATCAACCAGGCCATCAACCGCGAAAAGAGCGCCGAGTTCTTCGAGATCCAGGCCAAGATCTTCGAGCAGCTAGGCCGCACCGCCGAGGCCACCGACGCCTACAAGCAGGCGCTCAAGCTCGAGCCCAAGCGCGTCGACCTGCGCCTCAAGCGCGCCAAGCTGCTGATCAAGGGCGGCGCCGTCAAAGACGGCCTGCGCGAGATCGACTCGGTGATCAAGCGCGAGCCCGAGCGCGGCGACGCCTACCTCTACAAAGGCATCGCGCTGGGTGACCTCGGCAAGGAGCGCCTCGCGCGCGCCGCCTACGAGACGGCCGTCAAAAAGGACGCCACCCTCGGCGAGGCGCACCTCAAGCTGGGACAGATCCTCAGCGACACGCACCGCTACCCGCGCGCCGCGACGCACCTCAAGATGGCCACCACCTACGCCAAGCCCACCGACATGTGGCGCCCCGAGGCGTTCTATCTGTTCGGCACCGTGCTGCACAAGCTGGGTCGCAAGGCCGCCGCCAAGGCCGCCCTCGCCACCTACATGCAGATCTCGAAGAAGACCGACGCCGCGCGCTCGGTCGCCGAGAAGATCCTGCGCGGCCTCGGCTGGAAGCCCCCCAAGAAAGAAGACGACTAGGGTCAGCTCGCGACCCGCGTCCAACGGTGACCTCGATGCGATCGTTTATCGTCGGCACCGCCGGTCATATCGACCACGGCAAGACGTCGCTGGTGCGCGCGCTCACCGGCGTCGATACCGACCGGCTCGCTGAAGAGAAGCGCCGCGGCATCACCATCGAGCTCGGCTTCGCGCACCTCGATCTCGGCCGCGACGACGGGCTCGACCCGCCGGCGCGCATCGGCATCGTCGACGTGCCGGGCCACGAGCGCTTCATCAAAGCGATGGTCGCCGGCGCTGGCGGTATCGATCTGGTGATGCTCGTCATCGCCGCCGACGAAGGCGTAATGCCGCAGACCCGCGAGCATCTCGACATCTGCCGGCTGCTCGGCGTGCAGCGCGGCATCGTGGCGCTGACCAAGAGCGACCTCGTCGACGACGACTTTCGCGAGCTCGCCATCGAAGACGTGCGCGAGACGCTGCGCGAGGCGGGCGCCCTCGCCGAAGCGCCGATCATCCCTTGCTCGGCGCAGACCGGCGATGGCATCGACGTGCTGCGCAAGACACTCGCCGAGCACATCGCGGCCCTCGACGACCGCGCCATCGACGGCCCGCTGCGCCTGCCGCTCGACCGCGTCTTTTCGCTCAAGGGCTTCGGCACCGTCGTCACCGGCTCGCTGATCTCGGGCACCATCAAGGCTGGCGACGCCATCGAGGTGCTGCCCGTCAACGAGCGCGCCACCGTGCGCACGGTGCAGGTGCACGGCGAGAGCGTGGCGCAGGCCGTCGCTGGCCAGCGCACCGCGCTCAACCTCGGCGGCGTCGACCGCGACGCCATCGCGCGCGGCGAGGTCGTCGCGCACGTCGGGCGGCTGCGCTGCTCGTCGATGCTCGACGTGCGCGTCGAGCTGCTCGGCAGCACGCGCAGCGCGCTCAAGGCGCGCAGCAAGGTGCTCTTTCACCTCGGCACGCGCCAGCAGATGTGCAGCCTGGTGCTGCTGTCGCAGCGCGAGCCGCTCGAGGCCGGCAAGAGCGCGCTAGCGCAGCTTCGCTTCGACGTGCCGGTGGTGGCGCTGCCCGGTGATCGCTTCGTGCTGCGCGGCTTCGCCAAGCAGCAAAACCACGGCACCACCATCGGCGGCGGCGAGGTGCTGCGCGTCTTGTCGAGCAAGCTGCGCGCGCGCGATCGCGACGCCGTCGCGCGCCTCGCCGCGCTCGAGCACGCCGCGCCCGCCGAGCGCCTGCTCGCCGAGGTCTACGAGGCGGGCGAAGCGGGCATGGAGCGCGCCGACCTCGAGCCGCGCCTGCGCTTCGGCGCGACGCAGATCGCGGAGCTCTTGCGCGAGCTGGTCGCGGACGGGCGCCTCCTACGCTTCGACGAGCCGAGCTTCGCCGTCGTACACGGCGAGCACGCCGCGGCCCTGCGCGCCGAGATGCTCGAGCTTGTCGACACGCATCACCGCCAGCAGCCGCTCAAGCTCGGCATCAGCCGCGCCGAGCTTCACTCGCGCCTGCCTGACGGCGTGGCGCCCAAGCTCTTCTCACGGCTGCTCGACGAGCTAAACCAGCGCGGCGAGCTCGCCAGCGAGCAAGACGTCTGTCTGCGTCCGGCCCACCGCGAGCGCGTGCACGGCGCGCTTGGCCCGGTGGCCGACCAGATCGCGGCGCTCTACCGGAGCGCTGGCCTCGCGCCGCCTTGGGACAGCGAGCTCTCGGATCGCATCGACGCCGACGACCAACGCATCGATGGCGCCCGCAAGCTGCTGCTGTCGCGCGGCACTCTGGTGCGCGTGCAGACGCTGCTGTTTCATCGCGAGGTGCTCGACGAGCTCGAGTCGCGGCTGCGCAGCTACCTGCAAGCGCATGGCGAGATCACGGCGGCAGACTTCAAGACGATGGTCGGCCAGTCACGAAAGTACGTCATCCCACTGGCCGAGCACTTCGACGCGGCGCTCGTCACGGTGCGCGACGGGGACGTACGGCGGCTGAGATAGTCGAAAATTTGGCCCCTTGCCCGCCTCGCGATAGGGTTCGGCGGCGGGCGCTCCATCCGTAGGTCGGCGCACATAGTCACGGTCGGCGTGATCGTGTTTGGTAAGAATGCCAACATGTGGACTGGTTTATCCACAGGCTGGGGATTAGCGTCTCTTAGCTGATAAATATCAGCCACTTCTAGCTCGCCTGGGTGTTGATAGGCCCCCTTTCCACAGGCCTTATCAACAGGCTATCCACAAGCAAAATGCACGATTCGAGGCGACTGCGTGACCTCGAGATGGCCACGCAGAAACCGTCATGTGGGCTGGTTTGGTTACGGGAGGTTAGGCGAGCTGTGTGCGGGCACGAATCACGCGTTTCGCGCGATATACACGCCTAGCGCGACGCGCGGTCAGAAGAAGTAATGCCCGGTCGTGCCGATGTAGAAGGCGTTGCGGAAGCCGCCGTCGAGACGCACGCTGAACTGCTCGCTGATCTTGAAGTTGAGCCCGATCAGCAGGTGGATCATCGGCACCACCGGCCACACGTCGTCTTCCTTGTAGAAGCACGGGTTGGCCACGCTGTCGGAGCCTTCCTTGGTGCACTTCTCGGCCCACTGCTCGGGGCTCTTCGGCGAGCCGAGCGAGCGCGGGTAGCAGGTGTTCTCGTCGCCCGCGTTGTCGACGGTGCAGCCCTGGTTGCTGATGCGCCAGATCTCGCCGAGCACGATGCCGAGGCCGACGCCGGCGCCCCACACCAAAGACAGCCAGTTGGTGAAGTAGTGGTGCCAGATGAAGTGCACCGAGAACGACAGCACGTTGAGGCCGCGGAAGTCGATGTAGTCGGTGTCGACGGCGGGGTTCTTGCCGTTGCCGAGGTAGTTGCCGTTGGCGGGGCTGTAGAAGCCGAAGTCCACCGAGGCGATCAGATCGAAGTTGCCTTTGCGGCGGATGAACTCGCCGCCGAAGGCCACCGAGTTGAGGTTGGTGCTCTCGTCGAGAAAAAGGTTGAGCAGCCACTGGTGCACGAAGATCGCGCGCACGTGCAGGCCGATGCCGTACTGCACCTTGGCCGAGGCCTTCTTGGCCACCGTCGGCGGACCGCCAGCCGGCTCGCCTTTGCCGCCGCCCTTGTTGGGCTCGTCGGTGCCGCCGCTCTTGCCCGGCTCGTCGGAGCCCGAGCCGCCCTTACCCGGCTCGTCGGACGGCTTGGCTGCCGGCGTCGCGGCGCCGGTGCCTTTGCTCGGCGCGCTCGGCTCGTCGGTTTTCTTCTTCGCGCCCGGCTTGGCCGGCTCGTCGCTGCCAGGCTTCTTCTTGGCGCCCGGCTTGCTCGGCTCGTCGCTGCCCGCCTGGGCGAGGCGCCAGCTGCGATCGGATAGACGGCGCGGCACGTCGACGCTCGGGCCGAGCGACGCGGCCCACGACGGCACCACGCCGAGCTTGACCGGCGACAGCTCGATGCGCGGCGACTTCGCAGCCGCTGGCTTCGCCGCGGACGGCGAGCGCGCGGGAGCAGCAATGGCGTTGCCTGCGAAGCTGCAGGCGAGCGCCGCGAGGCCGAAGACGAGACACCTCATACCGGTAGCTCCTTTCGATGGCTCGTTGCCGATACTACACCTTCTTGTCGCCCGCGCGCGGGTCGATGCCGAGCGCGCGCATCTTCTTGTAGAGATGGCTGCGCTCGATGGCGAGCGCCTCGGCGGTGCGCGAGACGTGCGCGTCGTTGTCCTCGAGCGCGCCGACGATGATGTCGCGCTCGGCGGCGGCGACCATCTCGCGCAGGCTCGCGCCGCGTCGATAGTGACCGGCGCCGCTCTGCGCGCTGGGCACGATGACCTTGGCGTGCTCGGCGCGGATCTCGTCCTCCTCGACGAGGATCACCAGCCGCTCGATGCTGTTCTTCAGCTCGCGCACGTTGCCCGGCCAGTCGTGCTGCATCAGCACCGAGATCGCTTGCGGCTCGATGCGCTTCTGTCGCTTGCCGTGCTGGCGGCACGCGTCGGCGAGAAAGTGCGTGACGAGCGTGCGGATGTCCTCTTTGCGCTCGCGCAGCGGCGGCAGCTCGATCGGCACGACGTTGAGCCGGTAGTAGAGGTCTTCGCGAAAGCGGCCGGCGGCGATCTCTTCGAGCAGGTTCTTGTTGGTGGCGGCGACGACGCGCACGTCGACGCGGATCGTCTCGGCGCCGCCGACGCGCTCGAGCTCGTTTTCCTGCAGCACGCGCAGCACCTTGGCCTGCGCGCTCTGGCTCATGTCGCCGATCTCGTCGAGAAACAGCGTGCCGCCGTCGGCCTGCTCGAACTTGCCGCGACGCATGGTCGTCGCGCCAGTGAAGGCGCCCTTTTCGTGGCCGAACAGCTCGCTCTCGATGAGCTCGTGCGGGATGGCAGCGCAGTTGACCTTGATGAACGGCTTGTCGCTGCGCGGCGACGCGTTGTGCAGCGCGCGCGCGACGAGCTCTTTGCCGGTGCCGTTGGCGCCGGTGATCAGCACCCGTCCCACCGTCGGCGCCGTCTTGCGGATCGTCTCGAAGATCTCGCGCATGGCGGCGCTGTCGCCGATCATCGCGTCGGTGTGCGCTTGCTCCTTTTTCAGCTCGGCGTTTTCCGCGCGCAGCCCGGCGATCTCGAGCGCGTTGTCGAGCGTGATGATCAGCTTGTCGGTGGAGAGCGGCTTTTCGACGAAGTCGAAGGCGCCGAGCTTGGTCGCCTGCACGGCGGTCTCGATGGTGGAGTGACCGCTCATCATCACCACCGGCCGTCGCGCGTCGCTCTCCTTGAGCCGGCGCAGCACCTCGAGACCATCCATCTGGGGCATCGCCACGTCGAGCAGCACGACGTCGGGCGCGTGCTCGGCGACCTGCTCGAGCGCCTCGACGCCCGACGCGGCGACCAGCGCGCGAAAATCCTCGACCTCGAGCGCGCGTCGCAGTGACGTGAGGATGTTGGGCTCGTCATCGACGATGAGCACGGTGGCGCGCGGCATGCTTTCCCTTCACTCGTTGCGGACCGCCAACCCGGCCCCGGCTCGGCGAGTCTAACACCGCTCCACGGGCGGCGGTTCTGGCAGGGCAACGACGCGAAATCGAGGTGAAAGAAGCCCGTCAGGGACGCGTTGACAGGGCATCAAGAGAGGAATAGGGTTCTGGCCACTCAATTAGGAGGCGGCATGTCGCGACTGGTTCACGTGCTCTTGCTGGGCGGCCTCGTAGCTCTCGTAGCCCCAGGCTGCACACCCAAATACCCCAACTGCGAAAAAGACAGCCACTGTCGACAGGGCGAGTTCTGCGTCAACAAGAAGTGCCAGCAGTGCCGCAACGACAAGGACTGTGAGAAAGGCCAGGAGTGTAAGAGCGGTGCCTGTCAGAAGATCCCAGGCTACTGCGAAACCGCTGCTGACTGCCCCAACCAGGGCGCCTGCAAGAACAACCGCTGCGTGCCTTGTACGTCCGACGCCGACTGCGGCGCGGGCGCCAAATGCAAGAGCGGTCGCTGTCTGCAGCCTGGCCAGTGCGTCAACGATGACGACTGTCCGGCCAACCACGAGTGCCAGAACGGCACCTGCGTCGCGCCGCCCAAGCCGGCCGCCGCTGGTCCCTGTACGCCCGAGCCGGTCTACTTCGACTTCAACGAGTTCGTGCTGACGTCGTCGGCGACCGCCGCGCTGCAGAAGGCCGCCGAGTGCATCAAGAAGGTCTCTGGCCGCACGATCCGTCTCGAGGGCCACTGCGATCCGCGCGGTACCGAAGAGTACAACCTCGCGCTCGGCGACCGCCGCGCGCGCGCCGTGCGCAAATATCTGCGTCGGCTCGGCATCTCCACCAAGCGGATGCGCCCTGTCTCCAAGGGCAAGCTCGAAGCGACCGGCACCGGCCCGTCGAGCTGGGCGCGCGACCGCAAGGTCCTCTTCGTCTGGGAGTAGCCGCTTGAAGCGTCGCGCCTCCGCCAACGCTCGCCTGCTGGCGAGCGTGCTCGTCGTGTCCTTCGCCCTCGGCGCCTGTTTTTCGGCGTCCGAGGGCGAAGCGCTCAAGAAGCAAGTCGCCGTCCTCAAGAAGAAGGTCGCCACCGAGATCGGTCGCGCCGAGGACAAGCGCAAGCAGCTCAAGAGCGTGATGGAGAAGGCGACCGCGCTGCTGACGCGCAATAGCGCCGACGTCGGAGCGCAGGTCGAGCGCATCCAGCACAACAACAACAAGCTCATCGGTCAGATCCAAGAGCTGGCCAAGCAGATCAACGACCTCAACGGCAAGCTGGAAAAGCTCAAGGCCAAGGTCGAGGTCAACACCGAGACGACGCAGGGCAACGCGCAGCAGCAGAAGGCGAAGACGCCCGACGAGATGTTCAGCGAGGGCAAGCGCCTGCTCAACGCCGGCGACCACGTCTCGGCGCGCAAGCTGCTGCGCAAGTTCATCAACGCCATGCCCACCGACAAGAAGCGCTGCTCGCAAGCGCAGCGGCTGATCGGCGACAGCTACTATCAGCAGCAGAAGTTCGCGCCGGCCATCCTCGAGTACGGCAAGATCATCGAGCAGTACCCCAAGTCCAAGCACGTCGCCCACGCCTACTATCGAAGCGGGATGGGCTTCTACCAGCTCAAGTTCTGCACCGACGCGAAGAAGTTCCTGCGCCCCTTCGTGCGGCGATTCCGCCGCAACAGCAACGCGCGCGCCGCCCGCAAGGTGCTGCGCTTGATCCGCCGCTACCGCCGCAACAAGAACTTCTGCAGCAGCTAGCAGCGCAGCAGCGCAGCAACGCAGCAGCTAGTAGAGCGAGAGCGCGAGGCGCACGCGATAGCGGTAGCGCGCCGCGCCGAAGTTGCTCTGCGTCGCCGACGCGTGCACGCATCCGATGATGTCGTAGAGTACGCGCCTTCTCTGCTCCGTGACGATGCCGCGCGGCAGTATCAGGCTTTGCGGCGCGCCGTAGCGCGAGATCCACAGCGACGCCGAGAGCTGACGCGGCAGGCGAGCGCGCTTGGCCTTGGCGCGCGGAAGGCACGCGCGGGCACGCTTATGCAACGCACGCACGCTGCGCGCGACGGCGTCTTGGCTCGGACGCTGGCCAAGCTTCGCTCGTTTGTCGGCGCGGTTGTCGAAGAGACGATGACGCACGATCTTGCCGCGCACCACGTAGAGCACCAGCGCGCGCTCGTAGATCGACGCGTGCCCGACGTGCACGTAGCGCAGCAGCTTGCCCTGCGGCAAGCGGAGCGACCCGGAAAACCACGTGGCGCGCAACGGCAGCTTGGGCCCGTGCCACGGGAGGGGGCGCGGGCTGATCGCCATGCCGCCGCATGGGTAGAGACCCCGCAGCCATAGCGCGCCCTGTTTGACCTCCCACAGCGCGTTGTAGCCGCGCCAGCACCCCGTGCTGCCCACCTCGGGCTTGAACAGCGGGCGCTTCTTGTCGACGGGATAGGTCCAAAGCGGCACCGACAACAGCTGCTGCTTTTTGCCCTGGTAGATGATCTCGTCGGGCTCCTGCGCGGTGGCCAGCGCTGGTCGCGAAGCACACAGCGCCAGCGCCGCGAGCAGGGCGCAGACGGTGTGGCGATGGTGCATCGGCACTACTGCAGGATGAAGGGGTAGCTGAAGCTGATCGCCGGTCCGGCGAAGCTCGGGAACTTGACGATGCGCGCGACGCCCGCCGCCACGCAGCGACCGGTAGCGGAGCCAGCGAACTGTCCGCGCGGCACGGCGCTGGCGCGGCCGCTCGGCTGCACCGTCACGCGCAGCACCAGCTGGCCGGGCACCTTGTACTTGTCGAAGCAGCTGCGCACGCGGCCCATCAGCCGCCGCATGCCGCGCTTGACCTCACCGCGCGAGAGGCCCTTCTTCTTGCGCACGCGCGAGCCAGCGCCCGCGGCGAGCAGCGCGTCGGCGTCGACGCCGGCGCTCTTCTTTTTCTTCTTCTTGGTGCGCGAGCCGCCGCCGCCGCCTGCCG
>JAGQIK010000290.1:5000-25568 GCA_020431405.1 Myxococcales bacterium | reverse complement strand
TCAAAGCCGAGCGCGAGCTGCTCGACGCGCGTGAAAAGCGCGCCCAGCAGGCCCTCGCCGAGGCCAAGAAGCTGCGCGCCCAGGCTGACAAGCAGCGCGCCGAGGCCGAGCGGCAGAAGAAGATCGCCAACGCCCAGCGCCGCGAAGCCGAGCGCCAAAAGCAGATCGCTAAGGCTCAGCGCGTCGAGGCCGAGCGGCAGAAGAAGATCGCCAGCGCCCAGCGGCTCGAGGCCGAGCGGCAGACCAAGCTCGCCGCCGCCCAGCGCGCCGAGGCCGAGCGCCAGCGCAAAGAGGCAGAGCGCCAGCGCGCCGCCGCCGAGAAGCTGCGCCGCGCAGCCGCCGGCGCCAAGCAAGCCGCCAACCAGCGTCTCGATAGGGCGGCGCAGCTTCGTCGCGAGACCGAGAAGCTGCGCACCGAGCTGCTCGCCGCGCGCCTACGTGCAGCCCGCGAGAAGCGTCGCCTCGGCAAGCGCGAGCGCCGCCTGCGCCGGCTCGCCAAGCGCCTCGAGCGCGCCGCACGCCGCGAGGCGCGCGTGGCGGCCCGCGCAGCCAAGAGCCGCTCCGCCAGCGACGCCCGCGCCGCTCGTGCGCGCGCCGCCGCCGCCGCCAAGGCCGCGCGCGCCGCTCGCGCCGAGGCCAACGAGGCGAAGGACAAGGCCATCGCCGCCGCCAAAGAGGCGCGCGAGAGCGCCGAGGCACGCATCCGCGCGCTCAAGAAGCGCATGCTCGTCGAAGCGTCGCTGGCCAAGCGCCGCGCTGTCGCCGCCGCCGAGACGGCGCGCAAGGCGGCCCTCGCCGATGCCGCGCGCGTGCGCGAGCAAGCCCTCTCGGTCGAGCGCCGCGCCCGCGCCGAAGTGGCGCGGCTGCGCGCCGAAGCCGCTCGCCTGCGCTCGCGCCTCTCGCTGGTGACATCGGCCAGCGTGGCGCGCGCCGCCACGGACGACGACACGCCTCGTCCGCTGCCCAGCCGAACGCTCTCCTCCGAGCCGCAGCCTCGCCGGCGCGTCCGCAGCGTCCGCTCGGGCGCTCTCTCGGCGCGCTTCGACAAGAAGGCCCGCGCCGAGCACCTCTACATCCCGCTCGATAACGCCCAATACGAGGTCTCGAGCAGCTGGGACCGCACCGTCATCGTGCTCAGCGGCGGCATCGCCAGCGCGCTCGCTGCCGGCACCAGTCAGCTCGGCGGCACCGTCGCTGGGTCTTTGACCTTCAACCCGCTTCGCTACGGCTCCCTGCAGGTTGTGGTCGAGCTCAACCGCGCCGCGACGCCGCGCGTCGATCGCGTGCGCATGGGCGGGCACATCTATCTGCGCCTGACCTACCTCAAGTAGCGGTCACCTTCTGCGGTCAGCTTTCAGCCATCAGCGACTCCACGGCCCGTGGAGCTGAATTGACGGCTCCGTCCGCTGCTGCTACGAGTCCTTCCCTCGCCAGGTCGCGAGCTGGAGGCCCACGTCGTGAGCGGTAGCATGGGGAGCAGCGGCAGCAGAGGCGGCGGTACGCGCCGCAGCCGCGACGAGGCGACGCTGCGCGAGCTCGAGTTCCGCATGGCGATCACCACCGCCATCCTCAGCACGCTCGATCTCGATCAGATCCTCTACGTCATCCTCACCGGCATCACCTCCGGCGACGGCCTCGGCTTCAATCGGGCGCTGCTCTTTCTCGACGACGCCAGCCACCGCGAGCTCAGGGTGCGCATGGCGGTCGGCCCGACCAGCCAGCAAGCCGCGCACGAGATCTGGGAACGTCTCGAGGCCGAGCGCATCAACTTCGCAGACCTCGTGCCGCGCTTCGACGCATTCCGCCGCGACGAAGCCTGCCAGCTGCTCACGCGCAAGCTCGCCACCTTCAGCCTGCCGCTCGATCGCCTCGAGGCAGCGGCCGCCTCGCCGCACGAGCTGATCCTCTCCAGCCAGGCGCCACTTTCCGCCGTGCTCTCGCGTTGCGTGCTCTCACGCTCGCCGTTCTGCTCCAACGCGCTGACGCTGACGCACGAGTTCGGCGGCGCGGGCGGCGAGCTGCTCGAGCTGCGCCGCGTAGCGATCGTTCCGCTCACCATCGGCAGCGCGGGCGCCTTCGTGCGCTCGGGCAGCAGCAGCGGCCGCGAAGCCGCCGGGCCACGCCTTATCGGCGCCATCGTCGCAGACAACGGCTTCACCCAGCGCCCGGTGGACTCCGAGAAGCTGCGCAGCCTGCACGCCATCGGCAACCTCGCCGCGATCGCCATCGACCGCGCGCGCCTGCACGCCCGCACCGTCGCCATGGCCGAGATCGATGGCCTCACCGGCGTGCACAACCGCCACTTCTACCAGTCTGCGCTCTCCGCCGCCCTCGACGACGCCGAACGCACCGGGCGCCCGCTGGCGATGCTCGTCGTCGACCTCGACCATTTCAAAGAGGTCAACGATCGCTACGGTCACCTCGTCGGCGACGAGGTCCTGCGCGGCGTGGCGCAGCTGCTCGAACGCTCGGTGCGCGGCTCCGATCTCGTCGCACGCTACGGCGGCGAAGAGTTCGTCGTGCTGCTGCCCAACACAGACGGCAACGCCGCGCTGACCGTCGCCGAGAAGCTGCGCCGCGCCGTGCGCGAGACGACCTTCGGCGACGCTCGCGTGCCGATAACCGTCAGCGCCGGCGTGACCGTCGCGCGCTCTGGCGACTCCGCCGACTCGCTCTTCGAGCGCACCGACCGCGCGCTCTATCGCGCCAAGAGCGAGGGCCGCGATCGGGTCATCCCTGCCGCCGAATAGCGCGGGCGCACGAGCACCGCGGCCTGCATCACTGCGGCCCGTGCATCGTGTTGGGTCTGGGTTGGGAGCGCGCGCTGCGCGCTGGTGCCTAGCTGGGCGGTGGGGCGCTGGCCTCGGAGCCTGCGTCCTTCGTCGCGCCGGCGTCCTCGTCCTCGTCCTCGTCCTCGTCCTCGTCCTCCCCCAACTCCTCGTCCTCGCCCATGTCGTCGTCCTCGACGAAGTCGTCGTCGTCCGCGGCGCCGCCAGCTGCTGCCTCTGCCGCCATCTCTTCTTCCTCGCGCTCGAGCGCGCTCTCCAGCGACTCGCCCTTACGCGGAACCGGGATGTGCATGCCCGGCTTGGGAGCGACCAGCATGTTCATGCGCCGGCCCTCCATCTGCGGCATCTGCTCGACCACGGCGTACTCGCCGAGCTCGGTCAGGACCTTGAGCAAGACCGCGCGTCCCGTCTCCGGGTGCACGACCTCGCGCCCGCGGAACTGAATGACGAGCTTGGCCTTGTTGCCGTCGGCGAGGAATCGCAGGATGCTGCGAACCTTGACCTCGACGTCATGCGAGTCCGTCTTCGGACGCAGCTTGACCTCTTTGACCTGCACCACCGACTGCTTCTTCTTGCTCGCGCGTTTGCGGCGCGACTCTTCGTACTTGAAGCGGCCGTAGTCGATGATCTTGCAGACAGGCGGAGAGGACTTGGGATTGACCTCGACGAGATCGAGGCCCTTCTCCTCGGCGATGCGCTGCGCGATGTGCGTTTGCATGACGCCGAGCTGCTTGCCATCGTCGCCGATGACACGGACTTCTTTGACGTGAATCTGTCGATTGACCCGATGCTGGTCCTTGCGATTCGGGGCTTGTCGACCTCTTCTGAAAGGCGGGATTTCACACCTCCTATTTAATGTGTCCCCACACCTCGATCCGTACAGATGGACGAGGTTGTCAGACGCTGTCAGCGAAATCAAGCGGCAGCGCGCCACCCTTGGCTCGTTGACCGACTCGCGCGCCCGGCCGTAAGATCGAGCCATGCGAACGGCAGTCTTGCTGGCCCTGCTGGTCAGCGCTCCGGCGTGCAGCGGGTCCGATCTCAAGGGCCTGGAAGGGCGCTGGAACGGAACTATCCGCTGCGTGGCCTACACCGCGACCATCGCGATGGGCCTGCAAGTTTTCGGCGACGCGCTCAGCGGCGACGCCCAGACCCGCAACAGCACGGTGACCAGCGACTGGAAGGTCGAAGGCGCGCAGGAGACGCTGACGCGTAAGGCCGAGTGCCCGGATGACAGCTGTCAGGTCGACTCCGACTGCGCCGGCAAAGGCGGCGGGACCTGCAACAGCCTTGGCCTCTGCCGGCCGTGTCTGGTAGACGAGTCGTGGCGCCGCGTCACGCTGACGATCGTCGATCAAGATGTGCAGTCGCCCGATCCCAAGCTCGAGCTCGAGCGCTTCGGCGACGAGCGGCTTACCGGAACAGCGTCCGGGTTCTGCCCCGACGAGAACTTGTCCACGCCACAGGTCACGCTCGAGAAGGACCTGTAGAGGAAGTCGATGTCTGACGACAACAATGGCAACGCCGCGATCGTTGCGCTGCTGCGAGAAGTCCTCGGCAGCAGCTACACCAGCCTGCAAGTCCTCAAAGCCGTCGTCGAAGAGAACCTCGCCGACGACACGACCTCGATCACCTGCGAGGTCACCTACGAAGGCGAAGGCGCCGACGGCGAGCGCAGTGTCATCGCCGGCAAGGGCGTCGGCGTCATCGACGCCTTCTTCCACGGCATGCAGTCGCGCTTCGCCGAGGAGTATCCGTCGCTGAAGACGATCCGCTTCTCCAACTTCTCGCTCGACGCGGAGCTCGGCGCGAAGAAGGACTTCGCCGGCACGGACTCGCCTGCCCGCGTGACCATCGAGATCACCAACTCCGAAGGTCGCACGTTCAGCTTCCACCACACCGCGCGAAGCGTCATCGCTGCCGGCATCATCGCCACGCTGCGCAGCATGGAGTACTTCATCAACAGCGAGCGCGCGTTCGTGACCATGCATCACGCGTTGCGCGACGCGCAGGAGCGCCGCCGCTCCGACCTCGTGCAGCGCTACACCGACACGATGGCCACGCTGGTGCGCAACACCTCCTACTCGGAGGTCATCAGCCGCATTCGCGAGAAGATGGGGCAGTAGAAGAGGGCGCGGCCGCGACGAAGGCGGTCGCGAAACGCGCGGCCACGAAACGGGCGGCCACGAAGCGTGGCCGCTCAAGCGACCTTTTCGACCTTTGCAACGGCCTCGACTTCACCGGCCTCGATTTCACCGGCCTCGATTTCAACGGCCTCGACTTCGACCGCTTCGACGGCCTCGACGATGATCCGCACGGCGCGACCCAGCTTGCGATCCCAGCCCGCGTAGACGAGCGCGCCGTCGTCGCCCTGTTGCAGCTTGACGCCGGTGAGCGCGATGCGGTCGACGAAGCGCGTCAGCGCTCGCCGCTCGCGCGCAGCATCCGGGGGTGCTTCTTGCGCGCCTTCGTCGTCGGCCATATCGGCGTCGACGGGCTTGCGCGGCCGCACGTGGTATCCGCGCCGCTGGCCGAGCGGTCCTGGCGCGACGAGCAGCTCGACCTCGATCTGGTCGATGAGGTCGAACGCAGCGTAGCGGGGCCGCCCCGCTTCGAGTCCGAGGCGCGCGCTCACACAAAAACGGCCGTCCAGCACGCTTCCAGGCAACAGGTCGATGGTGCCCTGCATCGGCTCCTCCCTAAGCTCGCAACCACCCCAGCTATTACAAGTGCCGTGCCGCGCACCCAAACGCACGAAAACACGCAGGTGGGAGAGACGCCCCATCGTCGTGTTGTAGAGCACACCCCACATTTGCGCTGCTTTGCCTGCGGAGCGCCCACCACAGTAGCGGGCTGACCACGCTCTGCGCTTTCCCCCTCGCGATGCACCCGCGAAGAAAAAAGCGTGGCAGAATCGGCGCATGCTCGCTGAACTGGTCAGCTCACTGCCCGCCACGCTCGCCGATACGACCGAGAACCTGCGTCGCGCTAGCGATACACTTCGCGACTTCGCCGCGTCGATCACGCACGTGCCCGAGGTCGAAGAGGCCATCGAGCGCGCCATCCCCATCGGCGCCAGCGGCTACGATCCATGGGGCTTCTCGCCTGAAGAGAGCAAGCTGCAGTACTCGCTGGCCTACTGGATCTATCGCTACTTCCGGCCCGTGGTGCACGGCATCGAGAACGTCCCGGCTGGACGTTGCCTCGTCATCGGCAATCACTCCGGCCAGCTTCCCTTCGATGGGCTCGTCGTCTCGATGGCGACGCTGCTCGAAGCCGAGCCGCCGCGCCTGCTGCGCCCGATGGCGGAGCGTTGGTTTCCAACGCTGCCCTTCGTCAACATCGCCTTCTCGCGCGCTGGCGTCGCCGTCGGCGACCCGATCAACTGCCGCAACCTGCTCGAGGCCGAAAACGCGATGCTCGTCTTCCCCGAAGGCACGCGCGGCTCGGGCAAAACCTGGGACCATCGCTACAAGCTCGTGCGCTTCGGTCGCGGCTTCATGCGCCTCGCGCTGCAGGCCAAGGCGCCGATCATCCCCGTGGCGGTCATCGGCGCCGAAGAGTCGATCATCAGCCTCTACGATTTCAAGCCGCTCGCGCGCGCGCTCGGCATGCCGTACTTCCCGGTGCCCGCGCTGCTGCCGCTGCTCGGGCCGCTCGCCTTCCTGCCGCTGCCCACGCGCTTTCATCTCTACTTCGGCGAGCCGATGGTCTTCGATGGTCCCTTCGACGACGAGGACGAGGCCATCGAAAAGAAGGTCGCTGTCGTCACCGAGCGCCTGCAGTCGATGATCGACACGGGGCTCGAAGCGCGCGAGTCGGTGTTCTGATGGCTGATGCTCCCATCGCGTTGATCACCGGAATTAGCGGCGCGCTAGCGCAGCTGGTTGGCAAGGCGCTCGTCGATCGCGGCATCGCGGTCGTCGGTGTCGACTACCGCCACCTGCCCGACGCGGTCGGCTACCCCGCGGTGCTGCTGCGCGCCAACTACAACAAGACCAAGATCGAGGACGTCTTTCGCCGCCACCGGCCCACCTACGTGCTGCACCTCGGGCGCGTCGGCAACCTCAAGGAGCGCATGAACAAGCGCTTCGACCTCAACGTGATGGGCAGCCGCAAGGTGATGGACCTCGCGCTCAAGTACGGCGCGCGGCGCATGCTGGTGCTCTCGACGTTCCACATCTACGGCGCGCACCCGCACAACCACACGCCGATCTACGAGGACGAGCCGCTGCGCGCCGGCACGGCCTTCCCGCAGATCGCCGACGCGATCCAGCTCGACTCGCAAGCGCTGACCTGGGCCTACCAGCACGACGAGGTCAAGACGATGATCCTGCGGCCGACCAACGTCATCGGCCCGGACATCAGCAACGCCATGAGCAAGTTCCTGCGCCAGAAGACCGTGCCGACGGTGATCGGCTTCGATCCCATGGTGCAGTTCGTTCACCAGACCGACCTCGTCGAGGCCATCGTGCGCTCGACGTGCGACTCGCAAGCCGTCGGCGTCTTCAACGTCGCCGGCCGCGGCACGATCCCGGTGCGCCGCGCGCTCGACCTCGTTCCCGGCCGCAAGCTGCCGCTGCCCTCGTCGCTGGTGATGTCGTTGCTGCGCGCCGGTAGCCTCGTGATGCGCACGCTGCCGCCGTACCTGGTCAACTTCTTCAAATACCCGTGCGTCATCTCGGATCAGAAGCTGCGCACGACGCTCTCGTGGGAGCCCGCCATCGGCCAGACCGAGGCGATCCGCTCTACCGTCGGCGTCGCCTAGGCGGCCGCGTCAGCCAGTCGGCTAGTCAGCGCTGCTGGCTTCCATCTCGCGCAGCGCGCGCGCCAGCTCCTCGAGCGACTCGCCGCGCGGCCGCACCAGCGTGGCCGGCGTCAGCTCGTCGAGCCCCCAATCGGTGGGCACACCGCGCGCCACGGCGTAGGCGCCATCGGCGCTGACGCGACCAACCACCGCGTGCC
Source organism: Myxococcales bacterium (assembly GCA_020431405.1). Classification (GTDB taxonomy): domain Bacteria; phylum Myxococcota_A; class Polyangia; genus JAGQIK01. The sequence continues at coordinate 17,814 of JAGQIK010000290.1, read as the reverse complement.
CGGCGACACTGTCGATGCGCCCGACCTCGTGCACGCGCGGAAGATCGTCGAGCGCGACCTCGACCAGGCCGCGCTGACAGCTCAGCATCAGGCGCTTTCCGCACAGGCGCCGCTCGAGCAGCAGGATGTTGCCCAGCGGCGAGGTGAAGACGCGCGTCCAGTGGTCGACCTTGCACGCGAGAGCATCATCGAGCGGCAGAAAGTACAGCCCGTCGTCGACCGTGCGGCGCGCGATCAAGCCCAGCCCGGCGGCGCGCACGATCCCCACCATGCCGCGCTCGTGCAGCGCGATGACGCGCTTTTCGTCGGTCCACCACGAGCCCGGCTGATGCGGCGTGCAGCCGAAGAACACGCTCGGCGCGCCGGCGCGCTGCACGAAGCGCGACAGCATCGCCGCGACGTCGATGAGGCTCGCCAGGCCGCCGATGCGCCGGTCGCCGTTAACGATCGAGACCTTGCTCGACAGCGGATGCAGCGAGTCGAGATAGAACACGCGGCCAGCGAACGGCCAGGGCAGGGCGAGCTTTTCACCCACCCTAAGGCCCGACACGTCGTCGCCCTGATCCGCCACCGCCAGCTGGACGTCGCCCTGTCCGTCGAAGGCCAGAAACAACAGCGCGCGCGGGCTCGTGCCCGCCAGCCCCATCGCCTTGAGCCCGCGAAACATGCCCAACGCGCTTGTATACCGGTGTACGCCGACAGCGACCATAGTCGCTGATGATAGCACCGCCCGCGCTTGCGCCGATCCCCACGGCGCTTTAACGTGACAGTGAATGACGTCGCTGCTCCAGACGCTCGCTCCCGGCTTCCTCGTCGCCGCGCCGAGCCTGCGCGACCCCAACTTCGACCACAGCGTCGTGCTGATGTGCGTGCACAACGACGACGGCGCCATGGGCCTCGTGATCAACCGCCCGGCCCCCGTCACCATGGGTGACATCCTCAGCCAGATGCAGATCGAGCACGCCCGCGACGGCAAGGTCGACCTGGAACAGGCGGCGATGGTCGGCGGCCCGGTCGCGCTCGACAGCGGGCTGCTGCTCTATCAGGTGCCGCCCGGAACGGCCTCGCGCGAAGACGAGCTGACGGTCGCCGACGAGCTGCGGCTGTGTCCCAACCAGCAGCTGCTGCGCGAGATCGGCCTTGGCCAGGCGCCCGGCCCGTATCACATCTTCCTCGGCCACGCCGGCTGGGGCCCCGGGCAGCTGGAGAGCGAGATCTCGCAAGGCGCTTGGATCCCGGCCTCGCTGGTGCTCTCGTTGGTCTTCGAGACCCCCGTCGACGAGCGCTGGGAAGCAGCCCTCGCCAACGAAGGCCTCTCGCCCGCGCAAGTCGGCACCTTCAGGCCCTCGAATTAAAGGGGGGCTGTCCCAGCCCCTGCCACGATCTTGCCACGGTTCTGCCATGGCAGCTCGCCGAGCGTGCTCGCGTAGTACCTCGCATGTACCGCGATCACCAGCAAGCCGCGGCTTTGCGTGCCGCGCGTGTAGACCTCGACGGCCTGCGTGACGACATCGACGCGCGCATCCACCGCGCGCGCCAAGTCAACGCGATGGTCTGGGCGCGCTGGGCGGCCGGCGCCGTCGGTGCCTTTGGCGCTGTGCTGCTCTTCACCTGCGCCTTCATCAAGCACGTCAGCCGCCCCTCGCTCGCGCTGCTGCTCATCGCCTGCTCGGTCGCCCCGTTCGTCGCCGGCTTTTTCGCCTGGTGCGTGAGCTGGCTCGCTCGTCCCGTGCCGCTCGCGCCGGCCGATCCGCTCACCGAGCTGTCGCGGCGCGAGAGCGGCAGCGAAGCCACCCACGTCGGCCAGCAGGTCGCCGCGCGGGTCGCCAACAGCCACCGCGCCGTGCTCGCCGGCTACATCATGATGGCCCCACTCGCCTCGCACATGTTTCTGTGGGCCAGCATGTACGCTGTCTTCGGCCACCCTCGGATCACGGTCATGCACTCGCTGGGCAGCTTCGGCGAGTACGTCGAGCTCGCAGTGCAGGGCACGTTCCTCGGCCACATCCTGGCGGCGTGGCTCGGCTGGCGCGCGGTCAACGCCCTGCAAGCGCTCCGCCCCGCCGCGCTGCAAGCGATCATCGACGCCGCCAAAGCCGCCGGCGTCGTGGGCGTGACCACCATCGTCGTGCTCGGCGCCCACGGCCGCAACGTCGGTCTGCCGGCGTTCATGGTCGGCTCGGTGGTCGCGGCGCTCGCCACGCTGATCACCGGCTTCGTGCTGCTCTGGATCGCCTACGCGCTGTCAAAGGCGTGGTTCACGTCCGAGCAGCGCGTGCTGGCCGCCGCCGCCGCCGCCGCCGACAACACCGTTATCAGCCAGCGCGCGCGCTACAACTGATCGCGCAGCAGCGCGCGCGCTACAACTGATCGCGCAGCAGCTCGCGGCCGAGCGCGTGGATCGCCTCGTGCCGGCTCAGCCCGTCGCCCACCAGCTTGTCGAGACGTCCCTGCAGCTTGTCGTCGCCATTGGCCAGCTGCGTCTCGGCCATCTCGTGCACCACCGAGTGCAGCAGCAGCGACGTCGCCGGCGGATGTGACGTGGGCAGCTCACCGCTATGCGCCTCGAGCACCAACAGCAGCCGCTCGAGGTCTTCCATCGCCAACCACCAGTCGGGATCGGGCTGCGAGTCAGCGACGTATGGACCGTAGAGCTCCGACATCGGGCAGTCGGAGACGTCGCCGTCGAGCAGGTCGTCCTCGTCTTCGCCCCACACCAGCGTCTCGATCCACTCGCCGTCGCCCTCGGCGTAGACATCCGGTGCCTGCCCCACGCGCTCGACAACCGTCGCGCAGCTCTTGTCCTCGCGCGCGTCGACCACCGTGAGGCGATGCACCCACTCGGCGTCGAAGTCGTAGAGGTAGCCGAAGACCTGATTCTTCTCGAGGCCGAGCTCGTGCACGCGGACCTGGTGCGTCTCGCAGAGCGGCTCACCTTCCTCGACGTCAGCGTCTCCGATGCCGGTGAACCGCCGCGCGTCGATCTCGTAGGGCGCGCCGAACATGAACTCGTAGGGCTCGTCGGCGTCGCGCTCGTAAGCCTCGCAGAGCAACAGATGCAGCTGGTGCAGCGAGTGGTCGCTGCCGATGCGTACGCGCCGCAGCACCGGACCGTCGAGCGCGATCGGGCCGTCGATGAGATCGCAGGCGAGCGTCAGCACACGCGTGCGCGGCGCCGCGTCTCGGCGCGCGCGCGCCAGCGACAGCGAGATCACGTCGCCGCGCTTCATCTCGGGGCCGAGGTCCCAGCGCGTGTCGCGCCAGTTGTCGATCACGCCCTTGTCGCCGCACACCGCGCAGCGATAGCGCACCTCGTTGGCGCCATCGCTCTCGAAGCGACCGAGCTCGATGTGGCCCGCGCAAGGCCGCCGTTTAGGCCGCCGGCGACAGCGCACCGGCGACGCGTGCATCGACCCCGACGGAAGCACGCTCGCCGCGGACACGATCTGTCCGAGGAAGCGCGCGATACTCCCTTTGCCGCTCGCGAGGCTGCCGTCCGCCTTTTCAAGCGAGGACATGTCTGTGCGGTGATCGGCCATGCGCCACAAAGTCTAGCCTCACTTGATCTCTGGCGCGAGGGCGATCTCCCGCCGCGCACACGTGTCAGCGCGCTCGCCGCGAGCGACGGCGACGCTGTGATACCCTTCGCGCCTATGTCGGTGACTGTGCCGGTGGAGCTGCGCCGCGCCTTTGCAGAGCTCGCACAAAGCGCGCGCGCGCGGCTCGTCGTAATGACCGGCGCGGGGATCTCCGCGGAGAGCGGCATCCCTACCTTTCGCGGCAAGGACGGCTACTGGACCATCGGCTCGGCGGAGTACCACCCGCAAGAGATGGCCACGCACGCGATGTTCGCGCGCGAGCCAGAGGCCGTCTGGTCCTGGTACCTCTACCGGCGCGGCGTCTGTCGAGCCGCCGAGCCGAACGTCGGCCACGACGCCGTCGTCGAGATGGAGCGCGCGCTCGGCGATCGCTTCTGTCTGATCACGCAGAACGTCGACGGTCTGCACCTCATCGCCGGCAACAGTCAGGCTCGCACCTACGAGATCCACGGCAACATCGACTTCGTACGCTGCGATGTGGACTGCGGCCGCACCCCGTGGCGCCTCGACGACGATCTCGGGCGCGGCTTTGTTCGCGGCGACAGCGTCGGCGCCGACGTGGCGCGCCTGCGCTGTCCAGGCTGCGGTGGCTGGGGCCGCCCGCACGTGCTGTGGTTCGACGAGTATTATGACGAAGCGCATTTTCGCTTCGACTCGTCGCGCCGCGCCGCGGTCGCAGCGGACGTGCTGCTCGTCGTCGGCACGTCGGGCGCGACCAACTTGCCCATGCAGGTAGGCGCCATCGCGCTGCAGAAGGGGGCGCTGATCGTCGACATCAACCCCGAGCCCAATCCCTTCTCGCAGATGGCCCTCGCCGGCGGCGGCAGCTTTCTGCGCGGCAGCGGCGGTGACGTGCTCCCCGAGCTGGCGTCACTGCTGCGCCGGTGACCACCCGCGAGGATCAGCCCGCCGAGCAGCAGGGCACCCGCGGCAGCAAGCCCTCGAGCCCGAGCGCCAGCGTGCCGCTCGGTCTCGCCGCGCTCAAGATCTTCGACGTCGACTTCGAGCTCGCCGACACGCGCGCCGAGCTCTGCAAGAAGATCCGCTGGATCATCCGCATCCGCTTCGTCATCAGCCCCGCTGTCGTGGCGCTGATGTTCATCACCGGCTGGCAAGGCCTCACCACCCAACAGACCCTCACGCGCAGCGCGCTCTACGGCACGCTGATCACCGGCGGCATCGCGCTACTGCTCAACGGCGTCTACTTCTACGCGCTCAAGCGCCCACGCATCGAGCTCAAGCCGTTCGTGATCCTGCAGCTCGTTGTCGATGTGCTGATCTTCAGCTCCTACGTCTACCGCTCCGGTGGTGTGACCAGCCCGCTGACCTTCCTCTACATCTTGCCGGTCATCGGCGGCGCCATGCTCGTCTCCGGCGGCGCCGCCGTGTCTCTCGCCGCCCTCTCGTCGGTCTGCTTCATCACGCTCTCGATCCTCGGCGCCACGGGCGCGATCGCGCACATCAGCTACTTCGTCGCCCTCGATCGCTTCGCGCACAAGTGGCCCTTCGTCGTGCTGATGATGATCGTCAACCCCTTCGCCTTCTTCACCGTCGCCGGCATCTCGGCGTTTCTGATGCGCGCCGTGCGTGACAAGACCCACGAGCTCGAGCGCGCCACGGTCAGCCTCGATCGCAAGGCGCGCCTGCTCGGCATGCTCTACGACGTCTCGCGCAGCGCCGTGCACAGCCGCGACGCCGACGCCGTGCTCGACCGGGTGGGCGAGATCCTCGTGCGCGGCCTCGACCTCGATCGCGCCTTGATCTACATCGCAGAGGGCGACGGCCTCTCGCTAGCGCGCGAGCTCTATCACCCAGGTCTCAGCGATGGGCGCAAGTCGACGCCAGAGGTCACCATCCCGCTCGACCCCTCGGCGGGCGTGACCGCGGTCTGCGCACTCGAGCGCCGCCCGATGAATATCGTCGACCCCGAGAACCACCCGCTGATCAACCGCGAGCTCGCCGCGCGCATCGGCATCAACCCCTTCGCGGTGGCTCCGATGGTCTTTCGCGGCGAGATGCTCGGCGTGATCGGCATCGACCGCAGCGTCACCGGCGATCGTTCGCCCACCCGAGAGCACGCCGATCATCACGCCGCCGTCATCGACCACGACGCCTTCCAGGTGCTGATCGCCTTCGCCGATCAGGCCGCCGCCTCGCTCGCTATGGCGCGCCTAGAACGCGGTCGGTAGTCAGGCCTCAGGCATCGGGCCTCAGGCCTCGGGCCTCGGGCCTCGGGGGCGAGCGCAATGCACGCTTCGCGGCTGCGCGGTCGACTCGCCGACGGCGAGCCAAGTTCTGCCTGCACGGTCGCCAAGCGCGCGTGCGTCGAGCCACGGCCACGCGTCAAATGCGTTCGCGATCGATCCTGAGGCCTGAGGCCGGAGGCCCGAGGCCTACGCGCTGCCGCGAGCTGGCCGTGTGGTCCTAGTGTTCGGGCTCGAGGTGATGCCGCGCGATGTTGACCAGGTGCGTGGCGTCGATGGGCTTGGCCAGAAGCTCCTTGATGCCCATCGAGCGCAGCACCGAGCGCGAGTTGCCGACAAAGCCGCCGCTGGTGACGACCACCGGGATGTGCTCGGTCATCTCGTCGCCCGACAGCGCGCCGCAAAGCTCGATGCCGTTCATGCCCGGCAGGTCGAGGTCGACCACGGCCAGATCGCAGCGCGCCTCGCGCGCGCGCTCGAGTGCGTCGAGCCCATCCTCGCTGGCGATGATGCTCGCGTCGGGGAAGCCCACCTTGAGCGCGGTACGCGCGATCTCGCGCGCCACCGGGTCGGCGTCGGCGAGCAGAATGCGCCGCCCGCCCGACTTCATCGGCGCCGCCAGCCCACCGCGCGCCTCGTTGAGCCGCGTGATGAACGCCTCGCACGAGGTCGGCCGCTCGTTCGGGTTCTTGCTCAAGGCCAGCTTGAGCACATCGTCCACCGCCGTGGGCAGATCGCTGCGGATCTCCGAGACGGGTCGCGGCGGCTGATTGACGTGACGGCGCAAGATCTCTTTGATCGTCTTGCCGTCGAACGGCACGTCGCCGGTGAGCATCTCGTAGGTCGAGATCGCCAGCGCGTAGATGTCGCTGAGGTGCCGCTGCTTGTCGGGCAACGCCTGGCGACGGATCAGCTCCGGCGCGAGATACAGCGGCGTGCCCGCCAGGTCTCGCCCCGGCGTGTTAGCCAGCGTCTCGACGAGACCGAAGTCGGTCAGCGCGACGCGAAAGCCAGGTCCGATGAGCATGTTGGCTGGCTTGACGTCGCGGTGAACGATGCCGCGCTCGTGCACCGCCTGCAGCCCACGGCAGACCTGCGCCAGGATGCCGAGCACGACGTCGAGGTAGAGCTGCTCGCCGCGCTCGTTGGCGTTTTCGATGAGGCTCGCCACCGTGTAGCCGGGGATGAACTCCATCACGAAGTAGGGTCGGCCGTCGTGATCGCCGAAGGCGAAGATCTGGACCACGTTCTCGTGGCGCACGCTCGCCATCGCCACGGCCTCGCGACGAAAACGCTTGGCCACGCGCTCGTCCGCGGCGTAGTGCGGCGCGAGGATCTTGATCGCCACGTCGCGCTCGAGCGCCAGGTCGCGCCCGAGGTAGACGATGCCCATCGAGCCACGGCCAAGCACGCGCTGGATTCGGTAGTTGTCGCCAACCCGCGTCCCGACCGGGATGGGATTGCCGTCAGCGCCGTCCGAGCGCTGACCTTGAGAAGCGCGGCTCACCTGCCTGAAATACCACAGCTTCGCCGCCGAGCACTAGCGGGCTTCTTCGCGCTCGTCGAGCGCTGCGCCCTCGTCGCCCTCGTCGTCGTCGTCCTCGTCGCCGTCGTCATCGCTATCCTCGTCATCGGGCTCGAGGGCGCGGCCGATCGGCAGCGCGCCGCGCGTCGAGAGCAGCTCGATGTCGCCCACCGCGAAGACCGAGCGCAGCGCGGCCGCGGGGAAGCGGTACTCGTGCGAGCGCACGGGCGGATTGACCACCACCTGGCGGTGGCCGTCATCGTCCTCGAGCTCGACCGCGATGAGGATCAGCCGCTCGCGCTGGTAGAGCTCGGCGAGCAGCTGGCCGAAGTCGAGGTCTTCGTTGCTCGCGGCGAGCGCTTCGGCGTCCACCGCGTGCACCTCGAGCTGGCATAGCTCGTAGCCGGGATTGCACAGCAGCTCGGAATAGATCGACGAGATCCCGGGCACGAACACGCCCTGCGCGAGGAACGCGTTGCGCATGTGCTCGGCGGCGATGATCGTCGTCCAGGTCACCGAGCCGCCAGGCCTCGGCTCGCGCCGCTGGCGAAAGCGCCGCTCGAGCAGCTGCGCTTTCTCACTGCTCTGCACCTCGCAGAGCACGTGCAGATCGTCGGGGAGCATGTCGGGGTCGCTCGTCTCGAGCTGCACCAGCTTGAACAGCCCCAGCGCCGTGCGCGCGTCGGCGTCCTGCTCGCCGTCGGTGTAGGTCAGCAGCACCGCGTCCATCTCGCGCAGCACGTACTCGTGCTCGGGCTGCGCCTGCATCGTGTTGAGGTGCGACCAGTCTCCGACCATGACCTCGACGCGGCCGAGCTGCCTGCCGCGCGGCCTCTCCACCGCGCGTTGCTCTTCGAGCAGCTGCTGGCAGACGACGCGTCCTCCGCCGTCGCTGCCGCCCTCGCGATCGACGACGAAGCCGATGCGCGGCGTCTTGTCGTGGCCGAGGGCGTCGCCGTCGGCCTCGCCGCTGCGCGCAGCGAAGGTGTCGAGCACCTGCCGCGACAGCGCGCGCGTCGGGACCATCAGATAGATCTTCACGCCCGGGAAGAACTGCACCACCTGGCGGCAGAAATCGACGATGCCCTCGTGAAAGCCGCAGATCAGCAGGCGGTCGACCACGCGCGCCGTGGTGCGCAGCGAAAAGCGCGGCACCCGCCCGCCGCGCGGGGGTGGCTCGGCGCCGGCGACATCGCTGAGGTCCTCCACCAGCGACTTGAGCTGCTCGAAGTTCGTCGCCAGGCCGAAGAAGCCGCGCAGCGTCGACACGTCGGGCACCGCCGGCCACTCGGCGTTGTCGGCCGCGCCCGGGTTGAGCACGTGTCGAAACCCCTCCGGCCGCGCCGGGTCGTCGACCAGATAGCCGAGCAGCACCACGTCGCGCACGTGGTGCGAGCGCTCCATCAGCTCGCCGAACGGTGGGATGCGCGCCGTGGGCGGCGAGCGATGCTCGAGCTGACCGTGGCCGAAGACGGCGGTGTAGATCTCGTTTCCATCGGACGACAGCAGCTGCTTGTAGATCGCCTCGAGGTCGGGGAACGCCAGCAGATCGGCGAGCAGCAGCGCGACAAAACGGTAGGCAAGCACCGGCACGGTCTGGCCGCCGCCCGCGCCGAGCGCCGCGCCGACGTTGTCGCCGCGAAACAGCTCGGCGTAGATCCAACACTTGGGGTTCGCCTCGCGCACCGACAGGATCTGCGAGACGACCTCCGAGTCGGAGCTCGGGTCGCTTTGCTTGCCGAGCAGGATCACGCGCCGCGCGCGGTCTGCGTCGACGCGCGACAGATCGTGCGCCGACAGCGGCTTGCCCTGCCGATAGCGGATGCGTCGCAGCCGGTCCTGATACATGAAGCTGTAGCGCTGCGCCGCCGCGCCCATCGTCGCGATGCGCGCCGAGCGGAAGCTCTTGGCGTAGTAGCTGACCAGCTCCTCGACCAGCTGTCGCGAGTGTGGTCCGAGGTTTCCGATCACCGAGTGGTTGCGCATCCCCAGTCGGCGCTCGCGACCGAGGTGCACCAGCTCCTCGACGATCGACGCGCCGATACCGATGACGAACGCGATAATGAAGACGCCCGCGACGGTCAGCCCCAGCGAAAAGAAGAACGCCAGCGACATCGTCGGGTTCTTGACGAGGTTGCCCGGGTCTTGAAGCTGCCGAAACGACCACCACAGCGCCGTGAAGAACGTCTCGTTGTGCGGGTTGCCATCCTCGTTGAAGTCGATGCCCTGCTGCGAGAAATACGAGAGCAGGATCGCCGAGACAAACGTGACGATGACCACCAGCGAGCCGACGAAGATCAGCTGGTAGCGTCGCTCGCGCTTGAGCAGGATGATCCAAATCTCTTTGACCACCGCGCGCCAGTAGCTGAGCAGCATCACCATGCGCGACAGGCGCAGCAGTCGCAGAAAGCGCGAGCCGAAGAGCGCCTGCAGCGGCAAGAAGCTGAGCGTCGCGAGCAGGTCGAAGAACAACAGCACGATCTCGACGCGGCTCCACGAGCGGTGGCGCAGCTCGTGGCGCAGGATCGCCAGGCGCAGCATCCACTCGATCGCGAAGATGCCGAAGAAGAAGAACGCGTAGCGGTCGAGCTGCGGGAACGGCAGCACCGACAGAATGATCAGCACGGACAACAGAAGCCGCGTGACGTCGGCGTCGAAGATGTCGCGCAGCCACTCTATGGCTGCGTCCCGCTGGTAGCCGTCGCTGCTCATCGGCGCTATTGTGCGCGCCAAACCCCCTGGGACCCAAGAGCGAAGAGAACGATGACAAAGCTGGTCGAGTGCGTACCCAACTTCAGCGAGGGCCGCGACGCGTCGGTGATCGAGCGCATCACGGCCGCTATCGCGTCGGTGGAAGGCGCGACGCTGTTGGACGTCGACCCCGGCGAAGCGACCAACCGCACCGTGGTGACGCTCGTCGGTGAGCCCGAGGCCGTTTTGGAAGCGGCCTTTCGCGGCATCAAGCGCGCCGCCGAGCTGATCGACATGCGCAAGCACAGCGGCGCCCACGCACGACAGGGCGCCACCGACGTGTGCCCCTTCGTGCCCGTCTCGGGCATCAGCGTCGACGAGTGCGTCGCGCTCGCCAAGCGCCTCGGCGCGCGCGTCGGCGAAGAGCTCGACATCCCGGTCTACCTCTACGAAGAGGCCGCCACGCGCCCCGAGCGGCGCAGCCTCGCCGACATTCGCGTCGGCGAGTACGAAGCCCTCGAACAGAAGCTCGCCAAACCCGAGTGGGCACCCGACTACGGTCCGGCGCGCTTCAACGCGCAGGCTGGCGCCACCGTCATCGGCGTGCGCCCCTTCCTCATCGCATACAACATCAACCTCAACACGCGCGACGCACGCATCGCCAAGCAGATCGGCCTCACGATGCGCGAGAAGGGCCGCGCCAAGCGTGACACCGCCAACAAGCGTGTGCGCGACGCCGAGGGCAACCTCGTACGCGAGCCGGGCCTCGGCCACTGTCGCGCCACGGGCTGGTTCATCGAGGAGTACGGCCGCGGCCAGGTCACGATGAACCTCACCAACTACGAGGTCACACCGATCCACGTCGCCTTCGACCGCGCCTGCGAGCTCGCCGAGACGCACGGCGCGCGCGTCACCGGCAGCGAGGTCGTCGGGCTCGTGCCGCGCGCGTCGTTGCTGGCGGCCGGCCGTCACTACCTCGCCAAGCAGGGCGAGAGCACCGGCGTGTCCGATGCCGTGCTTGTCGACGTCGCCGTGCGCAGCATGGGCCTCGACGAGGTCGCCCCGTTCGAGCCCGAGCAGAAGATCATCGAGGAGCGCGTCGCGCGCGCGCGGCCGCTGGTCAGCGCGACGGTGACAGCCTTCGCCGAGGAGCTTGCCGGCAGCTCGCCCGCGCCGGGCGGCGGCTCGGTGGCCGCTCTCGCGGGCGCGCTCGGCGCTGGCCTCGTCTCGATGGTCGCGTCGCTGACCTACGGCAAGAAGGGCTACGGTGAGCACGACGCGCGCATGAGCGAGATCGGCACGCGCGCCCACGCGCTGCGCGCCAAGCTGCAAGCCGCAGTAGACGACGACACCTTCGCCTTCAACGACGTGATGTCGGCGTTCCGGCTGCCCAAAAAAAGCGAAGCGGAGCAGGCGCGCCGCGCCGCGGCCATCGAGGCCGCCAACCAGCACGCCACCGAGGTTCCTCTTTCTGTGCTCGAGCTGCTGCCCGAGGTCATCGAGCTCGCGGGCGAGGTGGCCGACAAGGGCAACCAAAACTCCGTCAGCGACGCGGGTGTCGGCGCGCTGATGGGCCTCGCGGCTGCACGTGGTGCGTTCTACAACGTCAAGATCAACACCGCCGACATCAGCGACACCCAGTGGAAGCGCGGCGTCATCGAGCGTGCGGACGCCGCGCTCGCGCGCGCCGAGTCGGCCGCCGCGGCGATCCACGGCCGCATGCTCGGAAAGCTCTGAGCCATGGCCAAAAAGCAGCTCGACGATGATGGCCTGCACGACGCGCTGCGCGGACTGGGCCTGACCAACTACGAGGTTCGCGTTTATCTCGCGATCCTGCGTCACCCCCACAGCCGCATCCCCGAGCTTGCCAGGCACTCTGGCGTGCCGCAGCCCAAGGTCTACGGCACGGTCGACCGCCTCATCGAGCGCGGGCTCTGCCAGAGCCACCTCGGCGCCGTCAACCAGTACAGCGCCATCGCGCCCGACGACGCCTTCTTGCCGCTCGTGGCGCAGCTCGACGCGCGTCGACGCGCAGCGACGCGTGCCGTCGAGGAGCTCGCGCGACGCCACTCGGACGCTGAAGAGGGTCTGACCCAGCGCGAAGGTCGCGTGAAGCTGTTCAAGGGGCGTCCCGCCGCAGGCCGCGCCTTCAACGCGCTGATCGAGCGCGTGCAGCGCACGCTCGACATCGTGGCGCAGTTCCCGCCGGTCAGCACCGACTACGTCGAGCTCGTCAACGACGCGCTGGGGCGCGACGTTCAAGTGCGCTTTCTCTTCGAGCTGCCGGCGGACGCCGACCCCGCCGCCTACCCGCTGATCGGCGAGCTCACAGCGACCGGCCTCGAGGCGCGCAGGACAGCCCGTGTGCCCATGCGTCTAGGCATCTTCGACGGCGTGATCACGGCGCTGCCGATGTACGAGCGCGCCGAGAGCAGCGGCGATGGCTTCACCATGCTCGAGGTACGAAACGCTGGATTGTCCGCAGGCCTGACGACGGTCTTCGAGATGCTCTGGGAGGGCGCGCGCGAGCTGTAGCGCTACTTGCCGTGCTTGTTGAGCCAGGCGGCGGTGAGCAGCGAGACCTGCAGCTCGTAGGGGCCGACCACGATGCGGTCCTTGTACGTGACGACGGCGCGCGCTTCGAGCGGCTTGCCGTTGAGCAGCACGACAGCGCCTGAAAGCGGCGTGATCGCTGTGTGCTCGCCAGCGGGCTCGAGCCGCAGATGGCGGGGGCGAACGTCGCCATCGGCTAGCAGCACGTCGGCGTCCAAGCGACTGCCAACGACGACGGCTGG
>JAGQIK010000289.1 GCA_020431405.1 Myxococcales bacterium | reverse complement strand
GCTCAGCGGCGCGGTTGATGGCGCGCGCGACGCGCACCGAGAGCGCGTGCACGCCGCGCGAAAGCGCACGCCAATCGCTCGCCTCGACGATGAGGTGCAGGTGGTTGCTCTGGATGCTGAAGGGCTCCGGGCTTACGCGGCCGCCCAGCTCCCGGTCGCCATCCACCCCACGTGGCGGGCGGTTTGCGCCTCAGCTCGAGTTGGCGAGGCTTGCGGCGATTTGGTGTCGCAATAGCCATCTAGATATCCGCTAGCTTATTTCGAAACACTGCGAAGGTCAACCATAAAAGGCATGAAGAGACGTCTCACCGCGCTGCAAAGTCCCCGACGCTGCGAATACTGCAACTCGGCCCGACGCGCCAAGACGACAGTCCATCAGCGCCGCGCCCCCCAACGCTCGCGCGCTCCCTCCACGTCCCGAGGCGTCTCGCCACGGCCAGCGAAAGGCACGCCTGCAGCGCCTCCCATGCCCCGCCAACCAGGCCAAACGCCCGCAGGCCACCAGCCTCCCTCTCCCGTTTCAGCCCAGCCGCGCCCGAACGCGCCCCAACCACCAGCGTACGAGGCGTCCTCCCACACTCGCACCCCGCCCTGCCCCGCGTCCGAGGCCCGGCGTTCAGTGCTGTAGAACGCTGGACGGCGCTACGGCGTGAGCGTGTCCCAGAAGTCGCACACCGACGTCAGCAGCGGGCCGCCGGCCTTGATCGTGGCGGCGAGCTCGAGGTGCTTTTCGGCGCTCTGCGAGTAGGTGGGCCATGTCGGTGCGCCGGCGCCGTTGGGATCGCCGCTGGCGGCGAAGCGCGTCCAGTAGCCTTGGACGGCGGTGGCGAGGGTGGCTTCGTCGCCTTGGAGCTTGAGGCCGAGGGGGTGGGTGCCGAAGACGAAGAAGATCTCCGAGCCGTGTGGGGCGCGCAGCAGAGGGCTGAACGAAAAGAAGCTCGGAGCGTGGGTGAAGCGATAGAGATAGGTGGGGAGGCCCGCGGCGCTGGTGGCGCGCGCGACCCGTCGCGCGGGACAGGCGAACATCGCCTCGGTGATGAGGCGCGCGAGCGTGTCGGGCGGGTTGCTGCCGGCGGGGTACTGGGCGAGCACCTTGGTGGGATCGGCGCCGAAGGTTGGCGCGAGATCGGTGACGAACTTGTCGTAGTCGGAGGCGCTGATATCGGTCTGCATGCCGAGCAGCAGAAACAGCGAGCCCTCGTTTTCGGTGGTGCCGATGATCAGCGGCACCTTGTTCTCGATGCGCCCCGCGAGCAGCGCGTCGTGCGGGTGCTCGGTGAGCGTGGTGCCGTCGATGAAGGGGCCCCACAGCGCGCCTTCGCCGACGAACAGCCCCGTGGGCAGCTGCACGGCGGTCGTCACTGCGAGGGCGTCCTTGCCACGCAGGCAGGCGATGGGGTCGCTCGCGGTGCTGCAGCCGGCCTTGTCGATCACGTCGAGACCCTGCTTTTCGGCGTCGGCGCGCGTCTGTACGAGCAGCTGGCAGTTGCCGCTCTCGATGATCGCGCGCTGGAACAGGCCCTTGCTCTTGGACGAGACGAGATGCATGCACACGCTGATGCCGCCGGCGCTCTCGCCGAAGAGCGTGACGTTTTCGGGGTCGCCGCCGAACGCGCCGATGTTGTCTTTGACCCAACGAAGGCCGGCGACCTGGTCGAGCAGCGCGACGTTCTGGCCGCCGTCGGGCAGCGCCGGGTGCGCGAGGAAGCCCAGCGGGCCGAGGCGGTAGTTGATCGCGACGACGATCACGCCGGCTTCGCGCGCCAGCCGCCGTCCGTCGTACCACGGCGTGCCCGCGCCGCCGGCGATGAACGCGCCGCCGTAGAGCCACACCATCACCGGCGCGTTCTTCGGTGCGGGGTCGGGCGCATAGACGGCGAGCGTGAGGCAGTCTTCTTTGTAGGGGCCGGGCGTGGCGAAGGTGCCGCCGAGGTCTGGCTGGGGACACGACGCTCCGTGCTTGGTGGCGTCGCGCACGTCCGTCCATGCTTCGGCGGGCGCGGGCGGCATGAAGCGCAGCGCGCCCACCGGCGGCGCGGCGAAGGGGATGCCGAGAAAGGCGCGCGCACCGCCGGCGACACTGCCGCGCACGGGCCCTAGCTTGGTGCTGACGACGTCATCGGGCGCCGACGTGTCGGCGCTCGGCCCGTCGCCGATGCTCGCGTCGCCGCCGTCGCTGCCGTTAGCCGGCGTGCTGTCGCTGCAAGCAGCGAGCAGCAGCGCGAGCGCGAGCGCGATCCACGTAGAACCCCGAAGAAGCCGCTGCATGGCCAGAATCTAGCACGCTCAGTGCTCCCAGAGCGGAGGCATGCCGAACGCGGGGAGCTCGGGCCACGCGCCGCGCAGCATCAGCGCGTCGTCGCCGCCGACGCGCTCGCGACCCCACGGCCCAGCGATCCGGTCGGGCGTGAACGTCACGATCACGCGCTGGCACGGCGCGGGCAGCGCCGCCAGCAGCACCCCCAACGCCGGCAGTCGCGCGCCGATCACGTCGTGCACGGTCCAGCACGCTCCGCCCTGGTCGTGCTCCGCGACGAGCACGCTCTCGAGCTCCGGCGCGTCGTAGAACCAGCTCGCCGTCACCGAGGCGAGCGCTGCGTCGATCAACACTAGCCAGCCCTCGTCGCGCGTGGCGAGCACGTTCGATAGCGGCGTTCGCTGCGCCATGCGCTGGCGCACCAACGCGAGATCCTCGGCGCGCGCGAGGTCGAGTCGCCGCAGGGCGCCCGAGCCGGCGCCCGCGTGCTCGACAGCAAACGTGAACAGCGGCTGCTTGACGAAGCCGACACCGGCGAAGACCGGCGGCACGGAGGTCGAGAGCTTGAGCAGCTCGAAGCGCTGCTCGGCCCAACGCACGGCGGCGTCGAGCGCGCGCCGGCAATGACCCTCACCGCGGCGCTCGGGGTCGGTGCCCACCGAGTGGATGCCCCCGACGAGCACGTCCTCGCCGCGCAGCCGCAGCGGATGCGCCAGCACGCCGACGGTGGCGATGGCGCGGCCACGCTCGAAGACCGTGAACGGCGTGGTGTGATCGGCCCATCGCGCGCCGAGCGCTTCGGCGCGGCGCAGGCGCGCGGGCATAGCCGGCCAGACGCGTTCGTAGAGCGCGTGGATCGCGTCCCATTCGCGCTGCGAAAGCGCCGCACCCGCGACGCCGCCGCGCAGACCATCTAGCTCGTGCATCGCTCGTGTCCTCGGCTGGAGCGAAGCGATGATACCCAATAGACTGAGCGTTGATGCGTCTTCTATCGCCGCTGCTGCTGCTGCTGCTGCTGCTGCTGCTGCTCGGGCTCGCCGTCGTCGTCGCGAGCTGCAAGGCGCCGCGCGCGCGCCGAGCCGCCGACGCGGCCGCTGCGCCACGCGAGCCGAAGACAGCGAAGCCCGACATGGCGCCGCCAAGGCGTGCGTCGTCGCGCACGCCGAGCGCACCGAAGAAGCCTGTGCGCGCCGCCTCGCAGCCTGTGCCCTGGGCTTCGCCGAGAGCGCGACACGTCGTCGCGCGCCTGCCGCTGCCGCCCGACCATCGCGTGCTCGCCCTCTCGCCGCGGCTGCGCTGGCTCGTCTCCTTCGACATCAAGCGCTTCCGGCTCAGCTTGTGGGACGTGCAAAAGCGCCGCGTGGTGCGCGCCTTGGGCCGCCTCTCGCGCCCCAACGCGCCGCGCGCCAACGTGAGCTTCTCCGCCGACGAACGCGCGATGGTCGGGTGGGTGATCACCGACTTCTACGAAAAGAAGCTCGAGGCGATGTGGCTCTACCGGCTCGACAGTCGCGCCGCACCGCGCCGGCTGCAAACCCTGCCAAAGCGCGCGGCGGCGCTCTCTTCGCCGCCCGTCTTCGACGCCAAAGCCCGGCGCATCGCAGCCTTCACCGATGGCCTGGTTGTCTGGTCGACGCGCACGGGACGTGTGGTCAAGCGCTGTCCCTCCGTGGCGCCTGCCAGCGAGGTCGGCGGTATCGAGCACCCCGCGTCCTTCTCGCCGGACGGCGCGCACGTCGTCGCCGGTGGCCACGATGGCCCGACACCAGTGCTGCGCGTCCGCGACTGCAAAAAGACGCTCGCGCTGCTCGAGCGCGACAAGCTCTCGGCCGTCGAGGCGGCCTTTTCGCCCGATGGCCGCTTCATCGCCGCGATCTCGTGGACGCTCGACGGCGCGATCTTCGACGCCCGCAGCGGCAAGCTGCTGCACCACCTGGCAACGCCGAAGCTGCGCGACCCGCCCAAGCTCTCGGCGAGCTTGGTCTTCTCGCGGAGCGGCCGCTACCTGGCCGCGACCAATCGGCTGCAGACACGCTGCTGGATGCTGTCGACCGGAAAGCCGGTCGCGCTCAGCGCCATCGCACGTCCCGAAGCACGCGACCTGCTGCTGCGCCTGCACCACGGCAGCGAGCGCGACACACAAAAACGCCTGTCGCTCTGGCGTGCCGCGCTCGCGCCCGGCGCCGACCCCTAGGAGCCCACCCATGTGCCGCAACATCAAAACGCTGTTCAACTTCGATCCGCCCGCCACCGAGGAAGAGATCCGCGCCGCGTCGCTGCAGTTCGTGCGCAAGCTGAGCGGCTACAACAAGCCGTCGAAGGCCAACGAAGACGTCTTCGACGCCGCGGTCGAGGAGGTCTTCGGCGTCGCCAAGCGGCTGCTCGACGGGCTGACCACCAGCGCGCCGGCGCGCGACCGCGAGGTCGAGGCCGCTAGGGCGCGCGAGCGCAACGCCAAGCGCTTCGGCTAGTCGCGCGCGTACTTGCGCTCGAAGCCGCTCTTGATGACGTGCTCGGCGGGTTTGCCCTGGAACACGAAGTGCCGCTCCGAGGGCGAGCCGTGCTCGCCATCGCCGCCGATCTTGTACTTCCAGATGAACATGCCGCCGAACCACGGCCAGCTCGGCGCCACGTTGAACAGCGCGCGGTAGGCGTTGGCCTGCTCCTGCAGGTCGCGCCGGTCCTTGGCGGTGGGCCAGCGGAACGGCTCGCGCGCTGCGCCGTCGATGCTGGCGTAGCCCACCTCGGTGAAGACGACCTGTTTGCGGTAGCGCTTGGCCAGCGCCGCGAGCCGCGCGCCGTGCGCGCGCCAGCGCTGCTCCATTTCGCCGATGGTCGGCCGGCTGCTGCTGGCGATGGGGAAGTAGGCGTTGATTCCGATAGCGTCGAGCTCGTCCCAGAAGGGCAGGTCGAGCTCGTCGGTGTGCGCGCCGTAGGTCAGCGGACCGCTGAACACGCGCCGCACCGCGCGGATGATGGCGCGCCAGCGTCCAGCGTAGGCGCGGCTGCTCTTGACGTACTCGAGACCGACGCAGAACGCGTCCGCCTTGGCCGCCGCGGCTTGCTTGGCGACGTGCACGATCCAGCGCTCGTAGTAGTCGAACCATTTGGCCCACTCGGCCTCGCTGCTCATCTTGATCGTGCCGCGCCAGTTTCCCGAGCCGTCCCAGAACTGGTTCGACCAGATGTGCGGCTTGAGCAGCACCTTGATGCCGAGCCGGTGCGCGTTGCGGATGTCTTTGTCGAGCCCGCGCGACCAGCCTTCGCGAAAGCGGATACGCGGCTCGTCGACGCGCGGCTGATAGGAAAACGGCGTCACCGCGATCCAGTTGGCGTTGATCTGCTTGAGGCGCACCAGCGAGCGCTCGGCGTTCTTGGTGCCATACCAATGGGCGCGGTCGCGCCAGTTGGCATCCCATGCCACGCCGCGCACCACGTTGCGCCCTTTGGCGCCGTTGTGCTTGGCCTGCTCGGCGGCGATCTCGTCGCCCGACGGTTTGGTCTGCGAAGAGCCGGGCGAGCCCGCGCGACAGCCCCACGAAAGGCACCCCAACAACACACAGATCGCGGTCACGCGCATGCGGTGATTGTAGCTCAGAACCGCCGCTCATCTGGCTTGACCGTAGCGAGAGCGCCGAGCCGCCCTGCCGGCAAGGCGCGCCGACGAAGGCATAGTGGCGCTATTCCGAGGAGGCGCAACACAGCCGGCGGGGATGGTTCGGCGCTCGCAGTAGGTCAACTCAGGTGAGCGGCGGTTCTATGGCTGCTGCTCGTCAGGCAGTCCTTCGATGGCCCTGATCTCGACCTCCCCGCCATGCGCCAGGATCGTCTCTGCGATGCACTGAGCGACGATCTCGGTGAGGTTGGTGCAGAAGCCGTGCCGCTCGGGGGAGCGAAACTCGGCGAACCGCCCGGTGAGGTCGTTGCAGACGATCGACTCGGCAGCGTCGCGAAAGAGCGCGCGTTTCCAGCGCGCGCCGTAGTCGGCGACGGCAGCCGCGAGCGTCTCGGTCGTCGCGCCGGTGGGGTCGGGGTCGCCGAAGATCTCGCCGAGGATCAGCTCGCCGGCGCGGATCGCGCCGCAGTGGCCCTCGCCGGTGATGCCGCCTTTGCGCAGCGCTTGGTAGGGCGGGGTGCGCAGATTGAACGTCTCGGCGAGGCAGATGCCGCAGCTGCGGTGCGGCGTCTGCGTGCCCTCGTAGAGGATGCGCGCCTTGCGCGCCGCGCGCTCGGCCAGCTCGCGCTGCTCGGGGGTAAGCGGCTTGCTCATAGCCCTGCAGCCTAACACCGGGGGCAGCATAGGACCGGGGGAAGGGGCCTTGCACGGCGGCGTACCATGATCATGCGCACAGTTTCGGCGCCGCAGCGCGGCGCTCGCCCGGGCGTCAGCGCTCCTCTCGGCTATCGCGATGCGGTCTTTGTCGGCGCCGGCGCCACCAGCCGCGTCTACCGCGCCACCTGCGCCGCCAGCGGCGAGACGGTCGCGCTCAAGCGGCTGCATCGCCAGCTGGTCAGCGACGCCGAGGCCCTGGCGCGCCTCAAACGCGAGCTCGCGGCGCTCGGCAACCTGCGCCACGCGGCGATCCTGCCCGTCAAGGACGTCATTCACTGGGAGGGCGAGCCGACCATCGTGATGTCCTTCGTCGAAGGCGAGGACTTGCACGAGCGGCTCGAGCGCCTCGGTCCGCTGCCCATCGAGGAGGTGGAGTCGATCGCGCGCGCGCTCTTCGACGTGCTCGCCACGGTGCACGGCGCCGGCATCGTGCACCGCGACGTCAAGCCGCACAACGTGCGCATCGGCGCCGACGGGCAGCTCTACCTGCTCGACTTTGGCTCGGCACGACTCGACGCCGCCTCGCAGCTGACCACCACGGGCACGACGGTCGGCACCCCCGAGTACATGCCGCCCGAGCTGTTCTCCGGCTCGGCCTATGATCCGCGCGTCGATATCTACGGCGTCGGCGCCACGCTCTATCAGTGTCTCAGCGGCGACCCGCCGCAGCGCGCAGACAGCCTCGCGGAGCTTGCCTACGTGCGCCACGAGCGCCCGGTAGCGCCGGTGGCCAGCGTGCGCCCCGACACGCCGGCGCACGTCGCGCAGGTCGTCGACCGCTGCCTACAGCGCGAGCCCGGCGACCGCTACGCGTCGGCGACCCTCGCCGTGTGGGCGCTCGATCACGGCGAGGCCGAGCGCCTCTTTCAGGCGCGCCGCTCGCGCCACCCGCTGTGCCTGCACTGCGACACGCCGATCCCGGCGGCGAGCGCGATCTGCCCGCAGTGCAAGACGTGCGACCCGTTTGTCTTTCAGTCGGGGCTGGCGCACGTCGAGATCGAGAGCGTGCAGGAGCCGCAGCGCTTCTTCGAGCGCGTGATGTTGCGCTATCCAGAGCGCTGCCACCCCGACGAAGTGCGCGCTCTCGCCGAGCGCTGCGCGGCCACGTCTTACGGGCGCCAGCGATTCCTCTCGTTCATCGACGAGAAGCAGGCCGCCAGCGTCGTGCGCGGCCTGGCCGACTGCGGCGCGCGCGCGCAGGTGGCTCATCCCGCGCGCGGCATCGGCTCCGCGCTGCTGCTGTGGGTCGCGGTGCTGGCCTCGGGTGTCGTGCTGAGCATTCGCCCCAACTGGGGCAGCGGCGGCTTGGCGCTGGCGCTGGCGCCGCTGCTGATGGCGCTGCTCCTGACGCGCGGTCTCGCCGCCTGGCGTGGCCGTCAGAGCATGCTCTCGCGCTCGAGCTTGCCGCGCTCGCTGTGGCCGCAGCTCCAGGTCGGCAGTCTCGTCTGCGCGGGCGTGGCCGCCGCGGTGCTGTTGCCCGCGACCTACTGGCTGCGCCAGACGCGAGTCGGCGCGAGCTTGCTCGCCGTGCTCGTGGCGTCGCTGCTGCTCG
This sequence comes from Myxococcales bacterium, assembly GCA_020431405.1. GTDB lineage: Bacteria > Myxococcota_A > Polyangia > JAGQIK01. Next base: position 4,403 of record JAGQIK010000289.1, on the reverse strand, counting down.
CCGGCTTCGCCACGCTGGTGCGTTTTTGGCGCGGCGCACGCGGCGATCGGAGCCCCGAGCCCAGCGTGTGGTCGCAGCTCGGCCAGGCTCTGGCAGCGCTGGTGCAGCCGTCGCGGCGACAGCGCGCGCAGACCGCGCAGCCGAGCAAGATCAGCGGCGGACAGCGCGCGGCTGTGATGGTGCTGTTCCTGATGCTGGTGCCGCTCGAGGTCGGTCTGCTCGTCGGGCCGCTCAGCGCACAGCACGACAAGATCTTGCGCGCCCGGGCGACGGCGGCGCTTCGAGTCAGGTCTTCGCACCCACAGCCGGAGCCAGACTGGTTGCGAGCTCGCCGCGGCGTCGCTCGCGGGGCGCTGGGCCCCGACGCAGTGGGGCTGAGCCGGCGCGCGACGGCCCGGCGCTCCAACAGTTGGCTGCACGTCGGGCATTGGCCCTACGTCGCGTGGCCCTTCGCGGTGGCGTTGTTCTTCGCGATCTCGCTGCTGCGCCGGCGCCGCCGCATCTCGCTCGACGCCGAGGCGCTGCTGCGCGAGATCGATCAGGGCGAGCTCGGACGCCTGGCGCTGCGCACGCTGCCACGGCGCACGCGCGGCCGTCATCAACAGGCGCGCACCGATGGCGCCGCGGGTGCGCAGCAGATGGCCTGGCGCGACGGCCGCGGCGGCTTCGTGTGCGGCGCGATCCGCCGCGCCTGCGACCTGGCCGACGTGCTCGATGCTGCGAGCGCGCGGCACCTCGAACAAGCGCTCGTCGCGCTGCAAGACGCCGAGCAACACGTCGCAGAGCGCGCGCTGGCCTCGCGCTGTCTGCTCGAAGCGGACGCCAGCCACGCCACGGGCATGCGCTTCCTCGCGCTCGAGGGGCGCCTCGAAGCCGAGGCGGCCACGCGCTGGGCGCAGCGGATCGCCGCCCGCCGCGGGGCACAGCCATGAGCGCGCAGCCGCTGCTCGAGGCTGCCGTCGTCGCAGGCGCAGCTCCGACCGACGAGCAGCCCGCGCTGCTGGCGTCGCGGCTGCACGTCGGCCAGAAGCTCGATGGGCGCTACGTCGTGCGCGAGCGCATCGCCGAGGGCGCCGCGGCGATCGTCTACCGCGCATTCGACGAGACGCAGCAGATCGAGGTCGCGCTCAAGGTGCTCGATCCGCTGCGATCGGCGGACCCCGTCGGCCACGCGCGGTTCATGCGCGAGCTCGAGGTGCTCTCGCGCGTGGCGCATCGCGGCGTGGCGCGCTGCCTGCGCCGCTTCACCGACCGCGGGCTCGAGGTCTTGGTGCTCGAGCTCTGCGAAGGCGAGACGCTCGCGGCGGTGCTCGAGACGCGCGGCCGTCTCGGCGTGCAGGCCGCGCTCGCGTGTGCGCTGCAGCTCGCCGAGGCGCTGCAGGCCTGTCACGACGCCGACGTGCTGCACCGCGACCTCAAGCCCGACAACGTGCAGATCGATCCGCAACGCGGCGCGGTGATCCTCGACTTCGGCGCGGCGTGGTTTTCCAGCGCGGCCAACCTCACGCGCACCGGCGCGGTGATCGGCTCGCCGCGTTACCTCGCGCCGGAGGCGTTCTCCTCGTCGCTCGTCGACGCCCGCGCCGACATCTACTCGTTGGGCGTGATGCTCTTCGAGATGCTCGCGGGCCGTCCGCTGCATTTCGCCGACAGCGTCGCCGAGATGGTCAAGGCGCACGCCGAAGCCGAGGTGCCCTCGCTCTGCGAGCTGCGCCCTGATGTTGGCGAGCCCATCGCGCGCGTGGTCGAGCGCGCCATCGCCGTGCGACCCGAGGACCGCTTCGCCAGCGCGCGCGAGCTGTCGCTGGCGTTGTGCGCCGCGTCGGGAATTCGCTGCGGACGACTGCTCCGCGGCCAGCAAATGGTGGCGCTCGAGTCCGGCGCAGGCGGCGAGCTGGAGCCGGCGCGCGAGCTGACCCTCGGTCGTCCGTTGCAGTCGCGCATCAGCTGCAAGCGCTGCAGCACGCCGCTGCTCATCGATCTGCCGTTCTGCCCGGGCTGCGGGGCGGAGGTGGACTGGGCGCTCGCGCCGGGAGCCTACGCTGTCGAGCTCGTCGCCGTCGAAGACGAGACGCGCTGCGCGCGCTGGATCACCGCGCGATACGGCCACGCCCTGGTGCGCTCGGCGCGCGCGCTGCGACGACGGCTGCGCCACCTGCCAGCGCCGCTGATCATCGGTGCGTCGATCACCACCGCCGAGCAGATCGCCGCCGAAGCGCGCGAGCTGGGCTGCACCGTGCGCGTCGCGCGTTCGCGGCCGCTCGTCGGCCCCGCGCTCGCCGTGGCCGAGGCCACCGTCGGCGAGGCGTTGGTGGTCGCGCCGCTGCACATCATCGCCACTCTGCTGCTCGGCTTCAGCGCGATGGCGCTGTTCGGCGCGCGCGGCGAGCTCGCGCTGATCCCGGCGCTGGTCTCGGTCGCTGGCGTCTTCGCGGTGCGGCGCTACGTGCGCCGCCCGATCCTGCGCTGCGTATCGGCACGAGCCTCGGAATCGCCGACTGTTCGGGCAGAGCTCGAGCCGATCCGCGCCCAGCTGCGCGCCCTCGGCAGCGACCGCGCACGTCGCCTCGCCGCGATGGCCCTCGCGCGCGCGGCAGCGCCGCTCATCGCCGGCAACCTCGACGCGGCCGACGCCTCGACGCTCGACGACGCGCTCGAGAGCGTGGGCGCGGTGGACGCTCAGCTGGCCTTCCTCGAAGGGCGATCACGCTCGGCGCTCGGAACGGCCATCGCCGAGGCGCAGGCGCAGCTCGAACGCGGTGCCGACGGCGCGGCGGAGCGTCTGATGGCGCTGCAGCAGGAGCGCGAAGCGATCGCCGAGGCGAGCCTCGCGCATGACATGGCCGTGCGCCGCGCGCTCGCGGCGTGCGAGGCGCTCGCCACCGCGAGCCTGCAGCGCCACGTCGCGCTCGACGAGGCTGCGCTCGAGCGGGTGACGGAGGCCCTCGGCTAGGTCGCCAGCTGCTAGCATGCAGCCGATGAGCTGCCCGTGCGGAAGCGATAACCCCTACGCGAGCTGTTGCGGTCCGCTGCACGACAGCGAGCGCGCGCCGCAGACCGCCGAGCAGCTGATGCGCTCGCGCTACTCGGCCTACACGCGCGGCGACATCGACTACCTCGAGCGCACGCAGATCGGCGACTTCAATCGCGCGGCGGCCAAGGCGTGGGCCAAGCGGGCGCGTTGGCTCGGCCTGACGGTGGCGAGCGTCGAGCGCGGTGGGCCGGACGACGACGAGGGGATCGTCGAGTTCGTGGCGCGCTTTTCCGAGGGCGGCAGCACACGCGTGCATCGCGAGCGCTCGCGCTTTCGCCGCGTGGACGGTCGCTGGCGCTATCTCGCCGAGGAGAGCGCCTCTGACGCCGAGCCGGCGCCCGTGCAGCCGTCACGCCGCGCTGCGTCGAAGGTCGGCCGCAACGAGCCGTGCCCCTGCGGCAGCGGTCGCAAATTCAAGCGCTGCTGTGGCGCGTCTTGAAGATCCCGCGGCGCGCGCCGTCTGGTGTAGAGTTCGTGCGCGCAAGCAAGGAGACATAACGATGCGACTTACCACAAAAGCTCTCGTCACCGCGGCAGCCCTGCTGGTGGCAAGCAACGCCTGGGCGATCAAAGACCCCGAGACGGGCGTCAACTTCTCCAACACCAGCAAGTGCGGCGGCGCTAGCGCGACGGCAGCGGGCGTCGGCGTGCGCGAAGCGACCTTCGGTATCGACGTCTACGCTGTCGTCGTCTACGTCAGCGACAGCATGAAGGGCAAGTCGATCACCAACACCAGCGGCTGCGCCAAGTTCATGCTCAAGTTCGTGCGCGACGTCGGCGCGGGCAAGATCAAAGACGCCTGGGCCAAGAGCCTCAAGCGCCACGGCGTGTCGCCGAGCGATGCCAACGTGCAGAAGTTCCTCAAGGTCATCACCGGCGAGATGAAGAAGCACAAGTACATGATCTTCGAGGTCAACGGCTCCGACATCTTCCACAGCTTCATGGGCCGCACGGTGCGCGTCACCGGCGCAGCGAAGCTGGCGCGCGCGATCAAGGCGACCTACCTCAAGAGCGGCTCGCCCACGCCGACGCTGGTCAAGGACGTGCGCAAGCGCGGCGTCGCCAAGCCCTAGCGCGCCATCCGAGCGCGCCATCCGAGCGCGCCATCCGAGCGGGTCCTTAGCGGAACGAGCTCCAGTCGTAGATCGGCGGGCCGCTCGCGCTGCCGCTCTGACCGGCGATGACGCCGGCGGTGACCGCACCGCCGGCGACTACAGCGCCGACGATCGTCCAGAACCACCACCGCTTGTAGAAAGGCCGCGCGACGGGGCGGCGCGGCCGCGGCTGCGTTGGCTGTTGCTGGAATATCTGCCGGGAGATGAACCGAAAAGCGAACGGCGTAGCGCCCGGATATCCCTGCTGCAGAACT
>JAGQIK010000288.1 GCA_020431405.1 Myxococcales bacterium | reverse complement strand
TGCTCGGCGCCAGCGACACCACGCCACGCATCGTGGCGCTGCAGCAGCTGGTCGGGCGCACCCCCGCGCGATCACTCGACGCCTTGCTGTACGCGAGCTACTCGACCAACACGCGCCTTCGCCACGCCGCCGTCTCGGCGCTGTCGCGCCCCGGCAACCCACCCGTCAATAAGGCGCCGGCCACCGTGGCTCTCTACGCGAAGTCGCGCGCGCGCGTGGCGTCGCGCCTGCTGACGTTTCTCGCCGTGGGCGACGCGCGCGAGCAGCCGCTGGCGCTCTACGCGCTCGAGCCGCACGCCGACAGCGCCGCGGTGCGCAGCGGCTTCGTCGCGCTGATCAAAAGCCGCCAGCAGCCGACCAACCTCAGACGCCGCGCCATCGCCGCGCTGGAAAAGAAGCACGACGCCGCGCTCGACGGCGCGCTGGCCGCCGTCTTTCGCCGCGACACCGAGAGCACGGGGCTGCGCCTCGACGCCGCCCGCGCCCTCGCCGCGCACCCGCGGCGCGCACCGTGGCTCGCGCGCGCGCTGTGGAAGCACCGCGACTCGCGCAACAAGCGGCTGCGGCGCGGCACCCAGGCGCTGCTCGCGGCGCACTTTCCGATCGAGCTCAAAAGGCTCGAAGCGCAGCTCGCCGCAGAGCTGGCGCGCCGGCCGCGGCCGCCCAACCGGCGCGGGTTCTTCCCGCTGCTCGCCACCAGCGCGGCGCTCGGCGCCACCGGCTTCTACGCGCTGGCCAAGGGCGGCGGCGGAACGCACCCGGGCGTGGCCGCGCTGTCCGGCGGCGTGCTCGCCAGCGGCAGCGCCTTTCTGCTGACGCGCAAGGGGCCGATCACGCTCGAGCGCTTCGGCACGTTCACCACGCTGTCGGGCTGGGGCACGCTGGCCGGGCTCGCCGGCGGCCTCTCGGCGAAGCTCGATCGCCACCTCGCCTGGCCTGTTGTCGGCGGCCAGGTCGCGGGCGTCATCGCCGGCATGATCGCCATGCGCAAGACCGACTGGCGCGGCGGCGACATCGCCTTCGTCAACTACAGCACGCTGCAGGCGGTGGCCGGCGGCCTCGGCCTGCGCTTCATGCTGCGCCTCGACGATCCCAAGACCACCGGCGAGCGCCTCGCGCGCGGGCTTGTCGGCGGCCTCGCGCCCGCCGCGGCGCTGACCCTGTCGAGCATCGTCACGCGCCGCGTGGACATCGACGCGCGCGCCGGCGCGCTGTTGACCTACGGCTCGCTGCTCGGCGGCTCGCTCGGCGCGCTGCTCGGCAGCTCGGCCTTTGACGATCCCGACGCCAGCACCAGCGGCGGCGGCTTCGCCCTCGGCGAGGCCACCGGCTACTTCGCCACGCTGCTGGCGACGCAGTTTCTTCGCCGCCCGAGCGGCGCCGAGCAAGGCTACCTGTGGATGACGAGCGCCTCGACGGCGACGGCGCTCGGCGGCGCGGCGATGATGTTTCCCGAGCTGCGCGGGCGCGCCGCACGAGGGTTCGCCGCCGGCGGTCTCGCGCTCGGCGCCGCCACCAGCGCGCTGACGTCGCGCGCGCTCTCGCTGCGCGGGCGCGACGTGCCGCTGTCGCTCGTCGGCAGCGCGGCGGGCGGCTTCATCGGCGCCTTCTTGCCAGGCCTCTTGCACGGCGCCGAGCGCGACGAGATGGCGATCGGCGGCGGCGTGGCGCTCGGCGCGGCCACCGGCCTGCTCGCAGGTCACCTCGTCAGCCGCCTCGGCGACGTCGATCCGCGCACCGCCGGCGCCATCGCTGGCAGCACCGCCGCGACGAGCATGCTCGGCGGCGGCATCGCGCTGCTCGCGCAGCCCGAGACCAGCGTGCGGCAGCGATCGGTGTTGATCCAGAGCCTCGCCGCGGCGGGTCTCGTCGCTGGCGCCACCATCGCGCCGCGCCTGCGGCTGAGCGGCTCCGACGTCGGGCTCACGTCGGTGCTCGCGAGCTACGCCGCCGCCGCCGGCGGCATCGCGCCCGCGCTGTGGCGCGACGCGCCGGCAGAGCGCGACCGCGCCGGCGGCGTGCTCGCCGGCGTGGGCCTCGCCACCATCGTCGGCGCCAGCGTCGCG
>JAGQIK010000287.1 GCA_020431405.1 Myxococcales bacterium | reverse complement strand
GACGTGGCCCTCGGCGCGCGCCTGACCGTGCGCGGCCTCGACGCCCGAGCGCCCGCGAGCGCCGAGCTGCTCGGCAAGCGCTACGCGCTGACCCGCGCCGGCGACAGTCACCTGCTCGTGCTGGGGCCGCAGCCGCGCAGCGCGCGCGCGACCTTGTCGCTGCTGCAGGGCGGGCGGCGCTACGAGATCCACGGCGTGCGCGTGGAGCTCGGCGATCGCGAGATGGGCTATCCGCTGCTGATGGGGCTGGTGCTGCCGGCCGGGTTGCTCGGCCTGGTCATCGCCAGCCTGCTCGCCGCCTTCATGAGCACCATCGACACGCACACCAACTGGGGCGCGTCGTATCTCGTGCAAGACGTCTACAAGCGCTTCATCCGCCCCGACGCCAGCGAGCGCAGCGCCGTGCGCCTGAGCCGCCTGTGCATCGTGCTGCAGGCGGTGCTCGCCGGCGTCTCGGCGCTCTTCGTCACCAGCATCGCCACGGTGTGGCGTTTTCTGCTCGGCATCGGCGCCGGTCTGGGCAGCGTCTCGGCGGCGCGCTGGTACTGGTGGCGCGTCACGCCCCACGCCGAGATCATGGCCATGGCCGTGACGACGTTGCTGGCGGTGGGGCTCGAGCTGTTCTGCACGCGCGAGCTCTTCGGCGGGCCCAACGGACTTTTCCTTTTCGAGCTGCCGCCGTGGGCGCGGCTCTTGACGACGGCGATCGTGAGCCTCTGCGTCTGGGTGCCCGTTGCGCTGTGGGGACCGCAGAACGATCGCGCGGCGCTGCGCCGCTTCGCCGAGCGCGTGCGACCGCCAGGGCCCGGTTGGCGCGCGCTGCGAGCCGAGCTCGACCTGCCGCCGCCCAGCGACCGCTTGCTCGCGTCGCTTCTGCGCGTGGGCGCCGGGCTAGTGGTCGTCTATGGCGCGCTGTTCGGCGTCGGGATGCTGCTATTTGGTCGCGGGCTGCTCGGCGTGGCGCTGGTGGCGCTCGCGGCGCTGATGCTGGGGTGGATCCTCTTCGGCCGTCGTGCTTGAGGCCGCCTCGGCGCGCGAGACCCACAGCGCGAGCGCGATCAGCACCGCTTGCAGCGGCAGGCGCGCCCACAGCGCCCAGCGCGGGATCGCGTCGGCGCCGAGCTGGATGTTGTTGATCGCCATGTTGATGTTTGCCGGAAAGACGGCGACGTAGAGCGCCACCAGCCCCCAGCCGGCCGCGCGTCGCGTGCGCGCGAGCAGCAGCCCGAGGCCGCCGGCGATCTCGAACACGCCGCTCAGATAGACCAACAGCAGCGGCGCCGGCAGCAGCGCAGGGACGATCTTGACGAACGGCGCGGGGGTGACGAAGTGCAGCACGCCCACGGCCACCATCGCCGCGGCGAGCAGCCAGCGCATCACCACGCGTAGTCGGTTCACGAACGCGCCTCGTTGTCGGCCCAACGCATCACCATGGTTACGGAGGCGGTGCCGACGCGGTTCAGATGCTCGCTGCCTTCGACCTCGACGAAGCCGACACGGCGATAGAGGCGCGCCGCCGGGTTGTCGCGGCGCACGCTGAGCGAGGCGCCCGCGAAGCGCTCGCGTGCCGCGGCCAGCCAGCGGCGCAGCAGCCGCTCGCCGATGCCGCGACCGCGAAACTCGGCGAGCGTGCCCATGGCCAGCTCGGGAAGCGACTCCGAGACGAGCTCGCTGGCCGCGGAGCCGTCGTCCGCGGCGAGGCCATAGCCCATCGCTTCGCGCCGAAAGAGCCGACCCCACGCGCACGCGACAGGCTCGCGCGCTGCGCCCGCGCACGCGACAAAACCGAAGTCGCCCTCGCGCGGCCAGCCGTGGTGGTAGCGCGCGAGGTCGGGATAGGTGTCGACGCGCTCGGCAGGCTCGTCGGTGCCTTCGATGCGCGCGGCGATGAGCAGGAAACGTCGTAGCAGCGGCTGCTCGTCGTCGCGCACCGGGCGCACGAAGATGTCGTTCACGCCGGCGCGCTTACACCCGCGGTGCGCCTCCCGTTACGGCTGACGGTAGTACGTGCAGTGGCCGTCGCCCCACGAAGGGTCTTGCTGCGGCTCGAGGTTCCAGGTGTGGCCGTCGAAGGTGGCGCGCACGAACGCGTGGTAAGGGCTGAAGCCATACGTCGCGCTCACGCCGTGGCTGCCGTTCATCAGGTACTTGGCGATGGAGGCGAACTCGGTGCACTTGCCGACGCCGCGCGCCACCGAGACCGAGATGCCGAGATACGCGGCGGCGTGGTCGACTTCGTAGTCGATGATGCGGCTCGAGACGCACTGCGCGGCGCAGACCTTCTGCGCTTTGCTGGCGCCCGGCATGTGATTGATCTTGCTGCTCACCTCGTCGAGCAGCTGGCGCGCCGAGCTCGGGCAGCCGACGTAGGAGTGAACGCGATCGCGAAACGAGGCGGCGATCTGGATCAGATTGCCGGCGGCCCAGCCGACCCAGCTCATGATCGTCCAGCCGGCGTGGCTGCTGTCGTGGCGCAGTGACGCGGGCGTGTCGTTGGGCGCGGGTTGATAGTTGCTGTCTAGGTACGCGGGGCGGTCACCGCGCCCGTCCTCGTAGCAAGAGCGGATCTTCGCGCGCACTTTGTCGGCGTCGAAGTCGCCGTCGAAGCAGCCCGCCGGCGGCGGCGCGACGGGCGGCGGCTCGGCTGCCGGCGGCTGTGGCGGTGGCGGTGGCTCGGGTGTGTCCACGGGCTGTCCCGTTTCTGCCCACGGGTTGCAGAACGGATCTGCGAACCAGGCTTCATCGGGCAGATCGTCGCAGTAGGTTCCAGTGGCTTTGCGGCGCGTGCTCGCGCCATCGGGCTGTTCGAGACCGCCGCACCCGCTTGCAGCGATCACCAACGTCACGACTCCCAGCGTCTGAACCAGCTTCATCAGGGCTCCTCCTCCTGTTACTGACTCAGAGTCAGCAAAGTAGGTGCCAGCTCACACGGACTGAAATCGCTGCGCTTTTGGCGACCGGCTGAGGCCTGCAGGTGCGTGGTGGAGGCGCCATGGGCGGGCTGTCCCGGCGGCGGCTTGAGCCGCCACGCGGCCGCGAGTATGCTCGCCGGCGATGAGCCCGATGCTCTCGCTCTACATCATGCTCTCGGCGTCGCTGCTGCTCTCGGGTCTCACCGTCGTGGCGCTCACGGCGGTCTATCGCTCGCGCTACGGCGCGGCGCACACGCTCACGCCGCCGCGCGACAAGCCCGTCTCAGCCGCCAAGTTTCGGCGCTATGCCGCGCTCAACTCGGTGGTCTCGGTCTCGGTGGTCTACGGGCTGACCTTCGTGGTGTACCCGTTCACCTTCGACCCGAGCGCGCGCGCCGGCATCGGCCGCATTCTGCTCGAGGGCGTGGCGATCCTCGCGCTCTACGACGTGCTGTACTACCTGATGCACCGCTACCCGTTTCATCACTGGGGCTACTTCAAGCGCGTGCACGCGGTGCACCACGTGGTCAAGGCGCCGTCGGCCATCGACAGTCTCTATCTTCACCCGCTCGAGAACTTCCTCGGCCTCGCGCTGCTGTGGGCCTGCGCCGCGCTCGTCGGCGTGGTCGTGGCGCCGATCAGCCCCTACGCTTTCGTCTGGTCGTTCGCGCTCTATTCGGTGCTCAACATCGCGATCCACTCGGGCCTGCGCCTGCCGAGCTTTCCCTTCGCGCCGATCAACTACCTCGCCGAGCGCCATCAGCGGCATCACGACAGCATGAAGGCGACCAACTTCGCGTCGGTCTCGCCGCTGCCGGATCTGCTCTTCGGAACCGAAGTGGAGCGCAGCCGCTAGCAGCGTGCGCGCGCGCGCAGACGCGCGCGTTAGCCGCTGCCGCGCGCGAAACCGACGCACACGCCGGCGACGCCCGGGAACGGGTGCAGCTGCTGCAGCAGCCCGCGCATGCGCTGCGCCACCGCGGGCACGTCGGCCGGCTGTTGGCCGATGGTGTCGAGCAGCGTCTTGTCGCCGGCCTCGACGTTGCCGCGCCCGACCAGCGCGGAGAGCTCGTTGTTGTGCAGCACCACCGTGTCGCCCGCTTGCAGCTGCACGCGCCGCTGCTGAAAGCGCGCGGCGGCCACTTGTCCGAGCTCGAGCGACGGCGAGACCTCGCCAATCACCACGCGGCCCGTGCTGCGCACCACCCATGGCGGGTGAAACACCGAGCACGCGTAGGTCAGCTGGTCGCGCGGCGGGTCGAGCAGGGCGCAGATCCCAACCGCGCGCCCGCGCGACTCGTGCACCGCGCGGTTGAGCCCGGCGAGCAGCTGCGCCGGCTCGCCCGCGTGCTTGTTGGCCAGCCGCCGCAGCGCCGAGCGCAGCTTGGTCTTGAGCCCCGGGATCGGATCGCCAACGATCTCGCCGAGCAGAAAGACGGCCTTGCTGTTGCCCACCTGCAGCGAGTCACGCCACAGCTGCGGCGGCGGGTTGCTGCGCTCCTCTTCCGCCGTGACGTTTTCGATCTGCAGCACGAAGGCGCCGCTGGGCACCTTGGCTGCCGACGGGCGCAACGTGTGCGCCTCGGGGTCCGACGCGTCGCCGTCGTCGTAGATCAGGAAGACGTAGGGGCCGATCTGCAGCCGGTCGCCGGCCTTGAGCGGCGCGCGCCCCTGCACGCGCAGGCCGTTGAGCACCGTGCCGTGCGAGCTCTCCATGTCTTCGAGCAGCGCGTTGGAGGCGCCGTGGCCGCTCAGTCGGCAATGCACCCGCGAAACCGCCGGGTTGTCGAGCACGATGTCGCTCAGGCGCGATCGTCCGATGACGATCGTGCCGGTGAGTGGGAAGCGGGCAGAGGGGTTGCCCTCAGCGACGAGGACGAGCGGCATCTGCGGCTAACAGTATCAGATCAGTTATCATCCGTCAGATCCGCACGCGCGCGCGCTCGTGTTGACGGCCGCGGTCGTGTGACGTATGCTTGGAGCTAATAGGTCGCGGATTTTACAGCGATAATCGGTGAAAATCGAACTCACTCCGTCGGGGGTCGAGGCCATCGACTCATCTCTCGGTGGCCTCGTCGCAGACGACATCACACTCGTGTGCGGACCGCCGCGCGCCGGCAAGACCGTTCTGGGCCTCAACCACATCGTGTGGCTGTTGCAGCAGAACATGCCGGTGATGCTCGCCACCACCGATCTGCCCGAGACGCTGATCGACATGTGCGATCGCTTCTTCGAGTTCGACGTGCGGCCGGCGATCGAGCGCAAGCACCTCACGCTGCTCACGCTCGCGCCGAACTTCGCCAACCGGCTGCGCTCGCTCGGGACGGTGGCGCGCGCCTTCGAAGAGATGGGCATGCTGTGCGCCGAGCGCAGCGTGCGCCACGTCGTCTTCGACACCATCGATCCGGTGCTCGCCGCGATCACGGTCACCAACGTCAAGCGCTTCATCCAGGAGGCGCTCGCCGGCGTCAAGCACATGAACACGACGCTGCTCTGTATGTCGCGCGCCGAGGGCGATGCGGCGCTGACCATGGGCGTGCAAGAGCTCGCCGGCCGCGTTTCGACCACGCTCGAGATGCGCCCCGGCCGACTGATCGTGCGCCACGCCGATTGGAGCGGCATGGCCGGCAGCGGCGTCAACATCCAGCTCGTCGCGGGGCGCGGCGTGGTGAGCACGGGTCAAGCCAGCGCCGACGAGATCGACGACGCGAACCTCACCACGCAGCCGCCGTCGAGCAGCACGCCGACGCTCTCGCCGGTGGCCGGCGTCGTCGCGGGACGCTGGAACAACCAGGTCAACACGCTCGTCGCTGATGGCGGCGCCGCGGTGCTCGGCGACGCGGGCGCCGCGCGGCCCGATCCGATGCAGCAGGTCGTCTTCAGCGGCGGCGGCGGCGGCGGCGGTGGT
>JAGQIK010000286.1 GCA_020431405.1 Myxococcales bacterium | reverse complement strand
TAGACCTCGGCCGCCGCGGCGCGTGCGGGGCCGGGCGCCGCGCGCGCCAGCGCCTGCTCGAGCGCGCCGTCGCGCGCGCTGTTGGCGCGCAGCAGCGCGAGCGGCTCATCGAACAACTGTTCGCCGGCGGCGACGAGCTCGGCGCAGCGCGTCTCGAAGGCGGCGCGCGCCTCGGCGGCGCTGCCGAAGGTCTGCTCGCGCGGCTCGTCGCGCGCGCCGTCGAGCGATTCCGCGAGCGTCTCGCGCTGCCACTGCACGTAGCGCAGCGGCAGGTCAGCAGCCTGAGCTTCGCGATGGGCGAGCGCCGCGAGACGGTAGCGGCGCTCGCCGATGGGCTCGAAAGAAAGCGCCGCACGCCGCTCGGCGAAGCGCCGCTCGAGCCATGGCCGATCGTGTTCGGGCACGGCGCGCAGCACGGGCGCGCTCGGATCGAAGCGCCTGATGAGTGTCAGGTCGCCGAGCAGGCCGAGCACGGCATGCTCCCAGCCGGGGTCGACCTCGCGCACGCTGACGTCGAAGAATTGCACCAGGCCGTAAGCCTAGCCTGTGCGAGGCGCTCGTCGATACGTGGTAAAATGGCTCGAAATGGGCGATCTGCCGCCGCTGCCGCCGCCGCCGGCTAGCGAGACGCTGCTCGACCGACAGCGCGTGCGCGCGCTGCGCGCCTCGTCTTACTTCTGGCTGGCGATCGTCCCCGTGTTGATCGTGCTGCTCGTCTTCGAGCGTATCGGTGGGCGTCCGCCGTGGCCTCTGGCGCTGGCGCTGGTCGCCGCGATAGGCGTGGCGCTGGCGCAGCGACGTGCCGAGTCGGCGCCCAAGCGGGCGGCGCTGGCCACGCTCGTCGGCGTGGGTGCGATCGGGCTCGTGGCGCTGGTGCAGTACGGGCCGGTGCTCGGCGCCGGCATGCTGTGGCTCGGCTGGGTGTTGGCTGCGGTGTTTTTCTTCGAGCACGTGCTGCTGCCCACCGCAGCGATGGTCGTGCTGGTGCTCGCCGTCGGGCTGGCCAAGCACGCCGGCTACCTGACCACCAGTTGGCCGATGCCGCCGGGCGGTCTATCGAGCTGGATCCGCATCACGTTCACCACGGCGGTGATGGGCGGCTCGTCGGCGCTGGCGTTTCGGCACCTGATGGCCGCCGTGGCTGCGGCGCTGTCGCGCGAGGCGCAAGCGCGCGCCGACGAGGCGGCCGCGCGGGCGCGCGAGGCCGAGCTCGAGTCGGAGCGCCATCGCGCGCTGCGCGCGGCCGCCGCGCGGCAGCACCTCGAGGCCCTCGGACGTCTGGCCGGCGGCGTGGCGCACGACTTCAACAACGCGCTGACCGTGGTGCGCGTCGGCATCGAGTCGCTGCGCGATGACCGGCTCGAAGGCGACGAGCGCGCGGAAGTGCTCGACGATATGCACCGCGCCACGACGGGCGCCCAGAGCACCGCCCAGCAGATGCTGTCCTTCGTGCGCCAGGGCACCGTGCTCGGCGAGCCGGCGCAGGTGCATGCTTCGTTGCGCGCGCTGTCGCGCAGCCTGACGCGCCTTCTGCCGGAGACGATCCACATCGAGACCGAGCTCGAGGAGGTGCCGGCGGTGACGATCTCGAGCGGCGATCTCGAGCAAGCCGTGCTCAATCTGTGCATCAACGCCCGTGACGCGATGCCCGATGGCGGCACGCTGACGCTGCGCTGTCGCCACGAGAAGATCGCCGGCGTGGTCAGCGTCGATGTCGTCGACAGCGGCGCGGGGATGGACCGCGCCACGTTGATGCGCGCCTTCGAGCCGTTCTACACGACCAAAGAGGCCCAGGGCACCGGCCTCGGGCTGTCGATGGTGCACGGCGTGGTCGCGCGGGTGGGCGGCAACGTGCGCATCGATTCCGAGCCCGATCGCGGCACCACGGTGACGCTGCTGCTGCCGCTTCTACGGCCGGCGGGCGAGGACGCGACGCCCACAGCGCTGACGGCCGCGGCGCCGAGCGCCGTCGCCGCGCTCGATGTCTCACCGCCCGCGGAGCCGTCGTCCGCGACGGGCGCGTCGCCGGCGCAGGCGGCCGCGTTGGCGTCGTCGTCGTCGGAGCCTCGCACGCACCGCGTGCTGCTGCTCGAAGATGATGCGCTCGTGCGGCGCTCCTTTTCGCGCGTGCTGCGGCGTGGCGGCTACGAGGTGGTGGAGGCCGAGTCAGTGGCCGAGGCGATGAAGTGCTTCGAGCGCGACGCCGACTTCGACGCGATGATCGCCGACGCGGTGCTGCCCGACGGCAGCCCCGGCGCAGCCATCGAGCGCTACCGCGAAAGTGGCCACGAGGCGATCGTCGTCTGCTCGGGCTATGTCGGCGACGACGAGCTGATCACCGCGCTGCGCGCCGAGCAGTACGCGTTTCTGGCCAAGCCGGTGGCGCCGCAGACGCTGCTCGACGCGGTCAAGCAGGCCATCGACGACGACGCGGGCACGCGCGGCGCGCACGCCGAAGTGCACGCCTAGCAGGGTGCTCGAGCGCTTCAGCGCATGCGGCTGAGGTAGCGCCCGTGTGGATAGGCGGCGCGGTAGCGCTTGGCCGTGGCGGCGGCCTGCGCGCGCTTGCCGAGCGCCTTTTCGGCGCGCCACAGCATGTAGAAGGCGTCCTGGCGCTGTCCGCTCATGGGATAGCGCTTGAGGTAGCTGCGGAAGAGCTTGGCGGCGACGGCGGGTCGGCGCTGCTGGTCGAGCTCGATCGAGCCGGCCATGTACAGGGCGCTCATGCCGAGCTGCGTTTTGGGTCGCTCGAGGTAAAGCGCGAGGTAGGCGTCGCGCGCGGCGGAGTGTTTGCCTTCGCGCACCAGCGACTCGGCGACGATGGTGGCGAGCAAGCCGTGGGCTCGCGGGCAGCGAGCGAGGCGCGCGCGGGCAGCGGCGCGCGCTTCGGCGGTCTTGCCCGAGGCGAGCAGCCGCTCGAGGGGACGCGTCTTGCAGTCGGCGGCCGCCGTGGCGAGGGCGGGCTCGATCTTGGCGGCCGCGGTCTTGGCAGGCGCGGTCTTGGCAGGCGCGGTCTTGGCGGCCGCGGTCTTGGCGGCCGCGATCTTGGCGGCCGCGGTCTCCGTCTTGGCTGTCTTGGCCAGCGTCTGCTTGCTCGGCTTGACCGGCCTGGCGGGCGCCTGGGCGATCTTGCTCGCCGCCGTCGCGGTGACCGGTGCGCGGCTGGTCGCGCCGTCGCAGTCGATGCGCACGCCATCGAGCGCGAGGCAGCCGTTGGTGTCGACGGTCAGCTGACGCGGCCTGCTCGCGGTGCCGGAGAGGATCATGCGCGCCAGCGCTTCGAGGCGCGCCAGCGGCAGCGCGCGCCCGCTGGTGGTCGCCACGCCGCGCGAGGTCAGCCCGTGACCGGCAGCGACGACGGCGCTCGCGTGCGGCGCGTCGTCGCGCGTGACGCGCACGCGGCCTTCGTGCACGTCGACCACCGCGCCGGCGGCGCCGCGCGTGACGGTGTAGTGCGTGCCCACCGGCTCCGCGGAGAGCTGCCCGGCGTGCACCGCCAGCTCGCGTCGCGTGCCGCGCAGGCCCGGGCGCGTGCGCACGTGCAGCCGCCCGCGCTCGAGCGTCAGCTCGGCGCCACCCTCGCCGATGCGAAGCCGCGTGCCGGCCTCGACGAGCACCAGCGCGTCGTCGCTGGCGAGGAGCGCGAGGCCGCTGCCGCGCACCTCGACCTCGGCCAGCGCGTCGAGCGGCGCGGTACTCTCGACCGCGGCGCCATCGACGCGCAGGCCCGCCTGCGCCACCACGCGAAAGCGCCTCGGCGTCGCGCGCTGCTGCGCCGAAGGCTGCACACCCACCGGCTTGACCGCGGTGCCGGCCTTGGCGCGGGGTACGGCAGCGCCACTGGGGACGCGCCCGCCGCGATCGCCGCCGGCCCACAGCGCCACGACCAGCAGCGCGCAGGC
>JAGQIK010000285.1 GCA_020431405.1 Myxococcales bacterium | reverse complement strand
TGCCGGCGGCGTCGAGCGCGATGGCGCCGCCTGCGTCTTTGAACGGGCGCTCGCCGTCTTGCAGCAGCGGCACGCGGATGCTGCCGCTCACCACGCAGAAGTCGTCGTGGTCGCGCAGCACGAGCAGACGGTCGTCCATCGACAGCGGCTGCGCGGCGACCCAGGCGCGCAGCTTCTCGGTCTCGCCGAAGGGATCGCCGGTGCGAAAGACCGTCGCCGCGCGCACCGCGTCGAGCGCCTCGGCGTCGAGCGCGGCGACGAGCGCGTCGAAGGCCTCGACGAGCTCGGCGGGAAGCCCCGCGCGATCGGCGCCGGCGTCGAGCAACGCGTCGAGCACCTCGGGTCGTCCGAGCGTGCGTCCTTGCGCGTCGCGCAGCGCGTCGGTGGCGATGGCCGCGTAGCGCGTCGACGCGCGCAGCGCCATGCCGGGGTGCGGCAAGATCACGAGCAGGTTCTCGGGCGAGTAGGTCTCGGCGGCGGCCTTGAAGCGCACGTCGATGGCGACGCGCTCTCCGCGCGTGGGCGAATCGGGGTCGATGTCGAGCAGGTAGACCGCGGCGCCGTCGGCGAGGCTGCCCGCCGCGTCGGGCAGGCCCTGCTCGTCGATGGGGCCGTCGAAGGGCAGGTAGATCGCCGAGGTGGTGCCGAAGCCCACCGGCGGGCGCGCCAGCGCGGTGAGCACGCGGCCGAGGATCAGGTTGTCGCGCGGGTTGGGAAAGTCGTCGACGCGCACACCGCCGCCGGGCAGCGCGCGGGTGGGGATCGGGAACGGCGCGTCGAAGAAGCCGGCGCTGGGCGAGACGTCGAAGCGCGCGCGGGCGCCCGTCGGATCAGCGGGCCGTCCACCATCCGAGCAGCCGGCGCCGCACAGCAGCGCCACGAGCGCGTAGGCCAGCGTGGTTTTCACGAGCGCTAACAAGCATACACGGCGGCGCGCGCGCTCGCCGCCCGAGCGCTGACCGGCCTAGCGCACTGGTTTGCCTGACCGGTTTGGCTCAGCGCTTCTTGCCGTCGGTCATCGTCAGCGTGTCGCCGTCGAAGTTGAAGGTGTAGACGAACTTGGTGGTGGTGATGGTCACCGAGGTCTTGTCGACGGGCAGGCCGCTGACCGATTGCATGTTGCTGGCGACGTTGCCGTGGCTGCTGCTGACGACCGAGTCGGTGAAGGTGGCGTGAATGCGGAAGATCACCGACGAGGTGCTGGCGGTCTTCTGGAAGATGCTGATCTGGTTGTTGGTGTCACCCGGACAGGCCTGCAGCGACATCGGGCACAGCCCGTTGCCAGCGAGCGACTGCAGCTTGACGCGAATGCACAGCAGCGTGGAGCCCGAGCCGTTGGCGGCGAGGGCGAGCGAGTTGGGCGACGGCGTACAGCCCTGCGCGACCGGCGCGTCAGGCGCCGTGTCGGGCCCGATGTCGGGGCCGATGTCGGGGCCCACGTCGGGCGCCACGTCGATGCCGACGTCGTTGGCCTTGGGCGCGTCGATGGCGGCGTCGTCTTTGACGGGTCCGTCGGGCTTGGGGCTCGAGTCGTCGGAGCAGGCTCCGAGCACGAGCAGCAGTGACAATGACAGGGCGAGTGGGATCAGACGTTTCATCGCGTTCGAGCTCCAGAGAGTGGGCACACTTCGTCTCAGTAAACCCGCTTACGGCGCTATGGCGCAAGAAACTGCCGCTCAGGCGGCACCGCGGTACGCCGAGGGCGAGCTGCCCACGCGCTGTTTGAAGCGGCGCGAAAAATGCGACGTGTCGGCGAAGCCGCAGACGTAGCCGATCTCGGTGACGGACAGCTCGCTGTGACGAAGCAGGCGCTGCGCTTCGGCAACGCGCAGCTGGTCGAGCACGTCGGAAAAGCGCGCGCCTTCGGCCGAGAGGCTGCGCTGCAGCGAGCGCGGCGAGGTGTCGAGGCGCGCGGCCACATCGGCGACGGTCCAGGTGCGGCCGAGGTCGGCGCGCGCCACGCGCTCGACGGCGGCGACGACGCGCTCGCGTTCGACGAGCTCGCCGCGCGCGTCGCTGGCGAGCAGCATCTCGTCGAGCCCCGGCATTGGCCGCCGCGTCGGCGTGAAGGCCTGCCAGCTGAAGTCCCACAGCCGGTAGCTGCCGTCGGCGGGCTCGTGATACGCGCCGGCCTCGTAGACGCGACGCCGCGGGGCCTCGCTGTCGGGCAGCGCGAGCACCAGGCCTTGGCAGCCCACCTGCTCGAGCAGCGCCACGTGCTGGCCGGCGGCGGCAAGATGCTCGGTAGCCCGCGGCGGCTCGGCCTCGCGCGAGTGATGCTCGAGCAGCACGCCTCGGTCGCGCTGCTCGACGATGCGCACCACGTGCCGCGAGTGAATGAAGCGCCCCAGGCGCGCTTCCTTTTCGATCAGCACCGCCACGCTGTCGCTGTTGAGCAGCACGAACAGCAACGGATCGGCGAGGTCGTCGAGGGTGCGGCCGGCGCGCAGCAGGCTCTTGCCGCCGGCGCGCTGGCGCACGGTCTCGAGCAGCTCGCGGTACGGCTCGAGGGCGACGCTGTCGTCGCCGCCAGCGAGCAGCGCGTCGACGCTGTCGTCTGCGGGCAGCGCGCCAGGCGAGTACTGGCGAAGCCCCGCCACGATGAGGCGTACGACGACAGCGCTGATGCGGCCCGACATGCCGCCACGATATTTCAGCGGCCGCGCATCACGCAACGCGCCAGCGCCGGCGAGACGCGAAAGATCGCCGACAGCGCGCGCGCTTTGCCGATCACCAGCCGCTGCTTGCCGCGCTCGAGCCCGCGCGCGATGGCCTCGGCGACCACCTGCGGCTCGACGGCGCCGTCGTCGCGCCCCGCGGTCATCGCCGTGCGCGTCAGCGGCGGCACGACCTCGACCACGCGCACCGTGCTTTCGGCGAGCTGCGCGCGCAGCGCGTGGGTATACGCCGAGAGGCCCGCCTTGGCGGCGCTGTAGACCGGCGCGCGCGGCGCGGGCGCCAGCGCGAGCGCCGAGGTGACGTTGACCACGGCGGCGTCGGGTGCGGCGAGCAGCAGCGGCAGCAACGCGTCGGTGACGAGCATCGGCGCCAGCAGGTTGACCTCGGTCTCGCGGCGCGCGGCTTCGACGTCGAGCGCGTCGACGAGGTCGTGCTCGAGCTGCAGGCCGGCGTTGTTGACGAGCAGGTCGAGCCCGCACAGCTCGCCCTGCACGGCGCTGCGCAGCGCGGCGATGTCTGCCGCCGACGTCACGTCGCAGCGCACGGTGCGCACGCCGAGCGAGCGCTCGACCTCGGTGAGGGCGGCGCGCGAGCGGCCGCAGACCATCACCTCGCAGCCGCG
The DNA here is from genome assembly GCA_020431405.1 of Myxococcales bacterium. Lineage (GTDB taxonomy): Bacteria > Myxococcota_A > Polyangia > JAGQIK01. Next base: position 8,635 of record JAGQIK010000285.1, on the reverse strand, counting down.
CTGAGAGAGGGTTTCGGCGAGCGCGCGACCGATGCCGCGGGTGCCACCAGTGACGAGGACTTTTTTCATCGCGAGTGTGTGTTTCATGTCGACCAGGCTAGCGGCGGCCGCGACGGGTCACTTGCACGCGCGCGCCACGATCGTTGGACGATCGCGCCAGTGCGCCGCTGGCGCGTTGATCCAACCGCGCTGGCGCGGCGATCCAATCGCTTGGCGCGCCCCTCAGACAGGCTGGAGTCATCGAACACGAGCCAAAGGCAAAGACGATGACCAAGACCAAACGCGCTCTGCAGACCCTCCTGACCCTCGCCATGCTGCTCGCCGCCACGCGCGCTGGCGCCCAGACGGTCAACCTCGCGCGCCCCGCCGCGAGCGGCGAGGAGCACGGCCGGCTCTACCGCGCCTTCATGATCGGCCTCAACCTGGGCGAGCTTCCCTGGCAGGGCTCGTTCAAGCTGGGCGTGACCCTCGGCTACCACATCAACGAGCACGCCTACGTCGGCGTGATGTACCAGATCCCCGATCACATCAAACGCGACGGCAGCTCGATCAACGCCGGCGCCGTCGGCCTCGCCGGCCTATCGTCGTCGAGCGAATCGGTGGGCCACCGGCTGCTCGTCGAGACGCGCCTGCGCCCGCACCGCTACGCGCCGTACGTGACGCTCGGCGTGGTGCTCAACGCCGCCGACACCGAGACGATCAGCTTCGACGACCGCACGCGCGACATCGCAGGCCAGTCCTACAGCGGCCGCATCACCATCAAGCAAACCCGCCCGCTCGGCATTCGCCCAGCGATCGGCCTCGGCTACGGCTACACCTTCGACTTCGGCCTCTCGCTCAACGTCCAGTGGTCCGGCTGGGTCTTCGCCAAAGCGCCCGCGCCCGAGATCGAGATCGACTCGCCGACCCTCGACGCCAAGGCGCGCCGATTTCTGGAGCAGCGCATCACGGACAAGTTCCAGAAGAGCCCGTTCAACCTCTATCACGTGTTCGCGCTGGGGGTGGGGTACGTGTTCTAGGGGGGGCGCGTAGGGCGGCGAGCGTAGGAGGACGCCTCTTGCGTTGGTGGCTAGGGCGCGTTCGGGCGCGGATGGCGACCAGGGGCTGGACGGCCGCGTAAGCCCGGGGCCGAGCAGAAGGTGGCGCGAGAGCGGTTTTCGCGGCCCGCTGTCGTGCACGTGACGGCGAAGGTGCACGAGGACGTTCCCAATCTGCGCACCCGCGAGGTGGCGCGAAAGGTCGCTATCGCGCTGTGGCTAGGCTCCCGACGCGAAGACTTTCGCCTCGTACACTTCAGCATCCAGAGCAATCACCTGCACCTCATCGTCGAGGCGAGTGATTGGCGGGCGCTCTCACGCGGCATCCACGCGCTGTCGGTGCGCGTCGCGCGCGCCATCAATCGCGCCACTGAACGCAAGGGCAGCGTATTCGCGCAGCGCTACCACGCACACATCCTTCGCACGCCCACACAGGTACGAAACGCGCTGCGCTACGTGCTCAATAATCGGCGAAGGCACCAAGGCCAACGCCAGGCGCACCCCGGCTGGGTCGACCCGCGCTCCACCGCCTGCTGGTTCGACGGCTACCGCGACCGGGAACCTGACGAAGCCAACCCGTGGCCCACAGCACGCACCTTCCTGCTCACCACCGGCTGGCGCCGCGGCCGAGGCGGCCGCTTCAGCGTCAACGACATCCCAGGCAAACGGCGCTAGCCCGCACGCAGTCCTCCCACGCCACACCCCTGCAGCTCGGCCCGCCAACCACGCCAACGCCCGCAGGCCCGCCAGCCTTCCTCTCCCGTATCAGCCCAGCCGTGCCCGAGCGCGCCCAAACCACCAGCGCAGGAGGCGGCCTCCCACGCTCGCGCCCCCTCCCCGCCCCGCTGCCCCCGCACCGCTAGTGCGAAGCCGAAAGCGCGTGCTCGACGGCCGCGTGCGCCTGCGCGGGCGTTGCACCCACCAGACGCTTCAGCTCGCGACCGTGGCGGTCGAGGATCAGCAGCGCCGGCAGCTTGTCGATGCGGTGCGCGCGCGCCGCGGCGCAGTGCATCTCGGGCACCTCGACGCGGCGTACGGCGAGCTGTGGGTGGCGTGCTGCGATGCGCTCGAGGTCCGCGCCGATGACCTTGCAGGGCGCGCACCATGTCGCCCAGAAGTCGACGACGGTGATCTTGCCGTGAACGGCGATGGCGGCGAGAGGCTTGCTCGCGCCGCCGCGAGCGGCGTCGGCGACGTCGCCGGGGTGGTCGGCGTGATGAGCGTGGTCCGTGGGGCGTGGTCCGTGACCGTGACCGTGACCGTGACCGTGACCGTGACCGTGGCCGTGACCGCGGCTGTGACCGTGGCCGTGACTGTGACCGTGGCTGTCGCCGTGGGCATCGCGTTTGCCACCGCCGAAGGTGACCGAGAGGAAGCCGCCGGCGGTGACGCTCTCGACGATCTGGGTGCCGTTGACGTCGTAGTGGATCGGCCAGCGCACCATGGCGCCGAGCATCCAACGCTTGCTGACGAGGACGGCCGCGGTGGCCTCGCCGTTGAGCGCGTGGCCGCCGGACTGCAGGATCGTGCCTTCAGCCTGCTCGTCTGCGCGCCCGAGATAGCGGTAGCGAAGCTGCGCGGCGAGGCTCAGGCGCGAAAAGAGCCGATAGGAGAGCCCCGCCGAGGCGTCGACGCGCGCGCCGAAGCGGATGCCGGTGCTGGCGCGCGAGAGCGGCGCGTCGAAGCCGACGCCCGCGAGCAGCGACAGCCGTCGCCAAAGCGGCTGCGTCAGCGTCAGGCGCGCCGCCACAGCGAAGGCGCCGCGTCCGACGGCGAGCACGCTCGGCGGAAACGGCCCGCCCTCTTCGCCGATGGTCTGCTGCTTGCCCGTGGGCAGCGCCACGTCGACCGCGATGGCTAGCGACGGTCGCCGCCCGCGCGCGCCCCACAGCGCCGCCAGGTCATAGCGACCGCCCACGCGCAGATCGCCGAAGCCGGTGATGTAGCCGGCACGCACCCCCGGCCCGGCGTCATAGCGCACCAGCCCCACCGGCAGGCGCAGCCCCGCCGCCAGCCCGCGGCCGAAGTGGTGCCGCACCGACAGCGTGGCCATCACCGACTGCAGGCGCGCCGGATCGTCGACGCTCGCGCTGCCCATCACCGTGCGCGCGAACGCGCTGGCGCCGAGCTCGAAGGCCAGCTGCGTCAGGCCCTCGGGCAAGCGCGAGCCGCCCAGCTGCAGATCCAGTATCGACCCTCCGACCGGAAGGCTCGGGCTCGTTCAGCCCGCTCAGGCCGCCCCGGCGGTCTGCGTCCAGCCGAGCAGCAGCGCCGGCAGCAACACGAGCAGCGTCAAGGCACGATTGATCACGGCCGCACGATAGCAGCGCGCGCGGCGCGCCGCGAGGGCCGCGAGCCGCCGCTCACGCGCGCGGCAGCCGCAGCGACACGCGCGTGCCCTCGCCTTCGACGCTCGCGATCTCGAGCACGCCGCCGTTGGCCTCGAGCAGGCCCGCGCTGACGGCGAGGCCGAGCCCGCTGCCTTCGCCCTCGGGCTTGGTCGTAAAGAACGGCTCGGTGGCGCGCGCCAGCGTCTCGGCGCTCATGCCGGCGCCGTTGTCGGCGACGACCAGCGCCACGCGGCCGTCGCCGGCGTCGCCGTTGTCGCCGCCGCCATCGCCGCCCGCTAGCGGCGCGCTGACCGTCACGCGCCCGCCCGCCGGCGCGGCGTGCACCGCGTTGGTCAGCACGTTGATCAGCACCTGCATCAGCTGCGAGCGATCGGCGCGCAGCTCGACATCGCCCTCGCCGAGCTCGACGACCACCTCGACCTTTGCCGCGCGCACCGCGGGCGCCAGCAGGTTGAGGCAGCTCTGCAGCACCGACGCCGCGTCGAGCGCGCTCGGCGCCGGCGGGCGCTGCCGCGCGTAGTCGAGCAGGTCGCGCACGATGCTGTGCATGCGCTCGAGCCCGTCGCGCGCCGTCGCGAAGTACTGCTCGCGACGCTCGGGCGCCATCTGCTTGTTCTGCAGCGCGTCGAGACACGCCATCACGCCGGCGAGCGGGTTGTTGATCTCGTGCGCCACGCCAGCGGCAAAAAAGCCAACCGACGCCATCTTTTCAGCCTGCACCAGCTTGGCCTGCTCCTCGGCGAGCCGCCGCACGAGCTGGCGCTTGTCGAGCGCGTTGACCACCGTCTGGCGCAGCCGCTCGGGCTGCCAGGGCTTCTCGACGAACTGAAAGACCCCGACCTCGTTGATCGCGGCCAGCGCGCGGTCCTTGTCGGCGTAGCCGGTAAGCACGATACGCGGCACGTCGGGCTGCGCGTCGCGCGCGATGCCGAGCAGCTCGATGCCGTCCATCTCGGGCATCAGCATGTCGCTGATGATCACGTCGACCTCGTGCGCGCGCAGGTGCGCGGCGGCGTCGCGCGGATCGGTAAATGTCAGCGGCTCGAAGTCGAGCTCGACGAAGAAGAACTCGGCCAGCGTGTCGGTGATCAACGCGTCGTCGTCGACGACCATCACTTTGGGTTCGGACGGCATGCGCCACACGATCGCACGTCGCGCCGCCGACACGCCAGCGCGCTTGACGCTGCGCCGCCGCGGGGCGGACCATGCGGTCAACCCATGCTCAAGCTCACGGGATTCGAACCCCTCGAACAGCTCTACGTCGGTCCGCGCGCCATCGTCTGGCGCATGCGCCGGCTCGCCGATGGCCAGCGCGTCGTGGTCAAGATGCTCGCCGACGACTACCCGTCCATCGCGCACCTGCAGAAGTTCGAGCGCGAGCACGACATCGGCGCGAGCCTCGACGCCGAGTGCGCGATCCAGGTGCTAGGCCTCGAGCACGTTGGCAACAAGCCACTGCTGCTGCTCGAAGACATCGGCGGCGTGTCGCTGTGGGAGGTCATCCCGCGCGACGAAGGCCTGCCCATGGGCCGCTTCTTGCGCTGGGCGACAGCGCTCGCCGGCGCGCTCGCGCGCGTGCACGCCGCGCAGGTGATCCACAAGGACATCACGCCGCGCAACGTGATCGTCAACGTCGACAGCGGCGAGCTGCGCCTGACCGACTTTGGCATCGCCACGCGTTTCGACAGCGAGCAAGCACACGCGGGGGCGCCCGGCGCGCTCGAGGGCACGCTCGCCTATATGTCGCCCGAGCAGACCGGGCGCATGAACCGCAGCATCGACCAGCGCTCGGACCTCTACTCCACGGGCGCCACGCTGTTCGCCATGCTCACCGGCGCCGCGCCGTTCGTCAGCCGCGATCCGCTCGAGATGGTCTACAGCCACCTGGCGCGGCCAGCGCGCTCGCCGCGCACGCTGCGCGCCGACGTGCCCGAGGTGATCTGCGACATCGTGCTCAAGCTGCTCAGCAAGGACCCGGACACGCGTTACCAGAGCGCACGCGCGCTGCACGATGACCTGCAGCGCCTGCTCGCGCGACACGAGGCCGCCGAGCCCCTCGAGCGATTCGCCCTCGCCGCCAGCGAGACGCGCGCCGCCTTCAGCATTCCGCAGCGACTCTATGGACGCGAAGCCGAGAGCGCGCAGCTTCTGCGCAGCTTCCAGCGCGTCGCCGAAGGCACGATCGAGCTGGCCCTCGTCGCGGGTCACCCTGGCGTGGGCAAGACCGCGCTGGTCGAGCAGCTGCACCGGCCGATCACCGCCAAGCGCGGCCTCTTTGCCGCCGGCAAGTTCGATCAGCTGCGCCGCGATGTGCCCTACGCCAGCGTGATGGCGGCCTTCGGGCGGCTGGTGCGCCAGCTGCTCACCGAGCCGCAGGTCAGCCTCGAGGGCTGGCGCTCGCAGCTTGTCGAAGCGCTCGGCAGCAACGCGCGCGTCATCGCGGACGTGATCCCCGAGCTCGCGGCGATCATCGGCGACGTGCCGCCGGCGTCGCCGCTCGCGCCCGCCGAAGCGCTCAACCGCTTTTTGCGCACGTTTCGCCGCTTCGTCGGCGTGTTCGCCACGCACGAGCATCCGCTGGTGCTCTTTCTCGACGACATGCAGTGGGCCGACCCGGGCTCACTGGAGCTGCTGCGCGACATGCTGGTGGGGCTCGAGCGCGGCTACTTGCTGGTCATCGCCGTCTACCGCGACAACGAGGTCGGCCCCGACGATCCACTGCGGCACACCATCGACGCGCTGCGCGACGCCGACGTGACCATCGAGTCGATCGCCCTGCGTGGTCTCGAGGTCGAGCACGTCGCCGAGCTGTGCGCCGACACGCTGCGCAGCGAGCTCGACGCCGTGCGACCGCTGGCGGAGCTGTCGCGCGCCAAGACCGACGGCAACCCGTTCTTCCTGCGCGAGTTTCTGCACTCGCTGCACCACGAAGGTTTGATCCGCTTCGACGAGCAACGCTGGCGCTGGGATCTCGACGCCGTCAAGCGCGCGGCGATCACCGACAACGTGGTCGAGCTGACGGCAGCCCGCATTCGCGAGCTCGGCGCCGACGGCCAGCGCGCGCTGGGGTTCGCAGCCTGCGTCGGCAACCGCTTCGACGTGCGCCTCTTGTCGCTCGTGCTCGGCATCGACGACCGAGCGGTGATCGAGCGGCTGCGCCCCGCCGTGCAGGCCAACCTGCTGGTGGCCGAGAGCCGCGATCCAACCACCGCCGACACGCGACGTGGTCACACCGGCTCGCGCGTGCTGCGCTTCGTGCACGACCGCGTCCAGCAGGCCGCCTACTCGCTGATTGATGAGGCACAACGTGCACGAATGCACCTCGAAATCGGGCGCGTTATGCGCGATAGCAGTCCGCCCGAGCTGTTCGAGCAGCGCCTCTTCGAGATCGTCAACCAGCTCGACGTCGGCCGCGCGCTGATCGACGACGAGAGCGAGCGTGTCACGCTGGCGCAGCTCAACCAGCGCGCGGGCAGCAAGGCGATGGCCTCGAGCGCCAACGCGACGGCGCGCGACTACCTGCAGATCGGCATCGAGCTGCTGCCCGACGACGCCTGGCAGCGCTGCCCCGAGCTGTCGCTGACGCTGCATCGCGAGCGCGCCGAGTGCGAGTACCTGGTCGGCGACCAGGCGCGAGCGGCGGCGCTCTTCGAGTCGCTCGACGAGCGGCTCGCCACGCCGCTGGCGCGCGCCGAGCTCTACGCGCGACGCACCGCGCTCGCCGAGGGCGCGGGCAACTACGTCGACGTGCTGTCGCTCGGACGGCGCGGCCTCGGCCTGCTCGGCGTCGACTACCCCGAAGACCCCGCTGCGCTCGCCGAGATCGTCGAAGCCGAGCGCGCGCGCTTTCGCGACAACGTCGAGGGTCGCGACATCGCCGCCATCGTCGACGCCGCGCCGGTCGGTGACGAGCAGGTCATCGTCGTGCTGCAGCTTCTGACCAACATGACGGCGCCGGCCTACTTCGTCAGCCCGGCCCACTGCGAGCTGTTCGTCACGCGCGCCGCCAACCTCGCGCTCGAGCACGGCAACGCGCCCACGGCGCCCGCCAACTACAGCTGGATGGGCGTGGTGCTCTCGACCGGCTGGCACGAGTACGATCTGGCCTACGCGCTCGGGCAGCTCTCGCTGCGGCTCGCCGAGAAGGCCGGCCAGCGCGAGTACAACAGCAAGCTCTACGTGCTGTGGGGCCTGTTCATCGCGCACTGGAAGGACCCGCTGCGCAGCACGGTGCCGCTGATGCAGAAGGCCTACAGCTTCGGTCAGGAGACGGGCGATCTGGCCTACGGCGGCTACGGCGTGTGCATCCTCGGGCGCAAAGAGCTCGCCAGCGGCATGCCCCTCGCCGACGTCGCGCGCACGGTGCGCGGCTCCTATCCGTTTTTGGTGCGCGCCAAGAACGTCTCTCTGATCGAGCACCAAAACCAGCTCGGGCGCGTGATCAAGAACCTGCGCGGCGAGACCGACGGACCGTTGAGCCTGTCGGACGACGAGTGGGACGAGCACGAGGGCGTGCGCGTGATGCGCGAGGTGCAGTTCGGCGTGGGCATCGCGCTCAACCCGTTCTACCACCTGATGATCGCCGCGCTGTCGGGCGAGCACGCCGCGGCGCACCAGGCGGCGCTCGATGCCGACGAGGTGCTGCTCTACATCGGCGGCATGGTGCACGTCGCCGAGCACGCGTTCTATCACGCGTTGGCGCTGGCCGCGTTGCTCGAGGACGAACCCACGCGCGCCGATGCTGCCGAGCTGCGCGCACTGCTCGACCAGCGGCGCGAGCAGCTGGCGGTCTGGGAGCGGCACTGCGCGGCCAACAACCAACACAAGCGCGAGCTGGTCGACGCCGCCATCGCCGTGCTCGATGGCGATGGCCGCCGTGCCACCGACCTCTACCGGCAGGCTATCGAGGGCGCCGAGGCGCAGGGCTTTACCCACGAGGCGGCGCTCGCCAACGAGTGGGCCGCGCGCTACTTCCTCGCGCGCGGCCTCGAACGCGGCGCCGCGGGCTATCTCAAACAGGCGCACTTTCTGATGCGCCGCTGGGGCGCCACGCGGCTCGCTTCGCGTCTCGCCGCGCGCTACCCGGCGATCCTCACCGTCGAAGACGGCGCGGCGCAGGTCGCCGACCAGCGCACCAACACCAGCACCAGCGGCGGCGCGAGCAGCAGCAGCGGCAGCGTGGCGCGCATCGACCTCGAGACGTTCAAGATCGCCTCGCAGACGCTGGCACGCGAGATCGAGCTTCCG
>JAGQIK010000284.1 GCA_020431405.1 Myxococcales bacterium | reverse complement strand
TTCACGTCGCAGGGCGTTGGCGACGAGGCCGAGCGCTGGGTGCGCGAGCACAACGACAAGCGCTTCCTCGAGGCGACGCTCGCCGCGGACGCCGACGAGCTCGTCGCGCGCGGCGTGAGCGAGCGCAGCGCCTGCTGTCCAGGGGCGGTGGCCGCCGCGTTGGCGGCCGCGCGCGAGAGCGGCGCGGCGCCCGAGCCGGCGCTGCTGCGCTACGCGACCAGCCGCGAGATCCATCGCTCGCCGTCGTTCGTGGGCTACGCCGGGATCGTGTTCTAGTGCGCTTCTCGACGCTGGATCCCGAAGCGCTGCGGCGCGAGGTCGAGCGCTTCGACGCCGAGCTGCCCATCGAACGCGCGTTCACGCCGCCGTCGTCGTGGTACGTCGAGCCGGCGTTTTACGCGCTCGAGCAGCGCGCTGTGCTGTGGCGCAGCTGGCAGCCGGTGGCGCGCGCCGAGAAGCTCGCGCAGCCGGGCGACTACGTCTCGGGCTGTTACGCGGGCATGCCGTGGGTCGTGGTGCGCGGCGACGATGGCGAGCTGCGCGGCTTTCACAACGTCTGCGCGCACAAGGGGCGCGAGGTGGTGACGGGCAGCGGGCGCGTCGACCTCGCCGCGGGGCGCGAGCCGCGGCTTGTCTGCGGCTATCACGCTTGGGCGTACCGGCTCGACGGGGCGCTGGCGAGCGCGCCGCAGATGGCGGGCGTCGAGGCCTTCGCGCGCGAGACGATGGGGCTCTCGCCGCTGGCGGTCGAGCAGTGGGGGCACTGGGTCTTCGTCAACGGCGACGCCGGCGCGGCGCCGCTCTCGCGAACGCTCGCCCCGCTCGACGGCGCGCTCGAGGCCGGGGGCTGGCGCGAGCTGACGTTCGTGCAGCGCGTCGAGTACGAGGTGGCGAGCAACTGGAAGGTCATCGCCGACAACTATCTCGACGGCGGCTATCACGTGCCGCACATGCACCCCACGCTGGCGGCGCAGATCGACATGAAGAGCTATCGCACCGAGCTCTTCGAGCACTACTCGGTGCAGACCTCGTCGCCGCGCAGCGCTGACGCGCGAGGGCCGCTCGACTACGATCCCGAGGCGCGCATCGGCGGCGGCGCGATCTACGCCTGGATATACCCGACGCTGATGCTCAACCGCTACGGGCCGTGCCTCGACAGCAATCACCTCGTACCGCTCGGGCCCCATCGCTGCAAGGTGATCTACGAGTTCTACTTCGCGGAGACCGAGGGCGAGCAGGCGCGGCGCTTCATCGAGCAGAGCATCGCGCAGGCCGAGATCACCCAACGCGAGGACATCGAGATCTGCGAGTCGGTGCAGATCGGCCTCGGCTCGCCAGCTTACGATCGCGGTCGCTACGCGCCGCGCGTAGAGCAGGGCGAGCACCACTTCCACCAGCTGCTAGCGCGCGCCTACGCCGCCGAGCTCGGGGTCACTCTCTGCTCCGCAAGTCGCTGAAGTGAAAAAGGAAATAAGCGACAATGACAAAACGCGCGAGACCCGTTCGTGCGATTTTCGCACGTTGGGTTTTGTCATTGTGGGCTATGCGCCCTTTGATTACAGAGGGTTACGGCGCATAGAGTGACCCCTAGCGGGCGATGAGGTCGAAGAGGCGGCGCGCGTCGTCCATCGAGGGCGTGGCGCCGCTTTTGATCTTCTGCGTGAGGTGCGCCACGAAGGTGCGCGCGCCGGCCATGTCGCGCACGGGCAGGTAGAAGTCGGGGTTGCCGAAGAAGTTGGCGGTACCCGAGAGGTCGATGACGATGCGCGGGCCGTCGGGGCCTTCGGTCACGTCGATGGCGCTCACGTGCTTGTAGTTTTCCGCCAGCTTCTGCAGCTTCTCGAGGATCTGAGCCGCTGACTCCGGCACCACGCGGACGAGGTCGCTCATGCACACCGCCTTCTTTTTTCCGAAAGTACGATACTAGCGCACGTTTGGTTCGTACGGTCGGTAGCCTTTGGCGCCGACGGCGCGCGCCAGCGGGCTCTGCCAGTCTTCGCCGCGCGCGAGCGCCGCGAGGGCGCTGCCGAAGTCGACGCGCGGGCGCCAGCCGAGTTGCTCGCGCGCGCGGGTGTTGTCGTAGACGCGGTCGAAGCTTTGGTGCATGCGCCAGCCGAGCTGCGCGTAGAGCGCGGCGTAGCTCGGAAAGCGGCGCGCCACGACGGCGGGGGCGTCAGCGCGCAGCGCGGCGACGTCATCGCGTGAAAAGGGCGTGGTGGCGCTGATGATGTAGCGCGCGAAGCCGATGGTGGGGGCGCGCTCGGCCGCCAGCAGGTGCGCGTCGACGGCGTCGGCGATGTCTACGCGCCGGTAGAGCAGCTCGTTGACCTTGAGGTTGGCCTGGTCGGCGAAAGCCTCGCGCAGCGCCGCCGAGTCGTCCTCTTCGGGAAAGAAGCGCGAGGTGCGCAGCACCAGGCAGGGCAGCGCGTGGGTGTGGGAGAAGAGCTGGCAGAGCTCCTCGGCCGCAGTCTTGCTGGCGCCGTAGATATTTTTGGACGGCCCGATGACGTCCTCGTCGATCCAGGCGGCGGGCGCATCGGGGTGCGGCGCAAGCGCGCGGCCGAATGCGCTGGTGGTGCTGGTGAAGATGAAGCGCTCGATCGCGGCGGCGCTCGCCTCCTCGAGCAGGTTGAGCGTGCCGCTGATGTTGACGTCGACGAACGCCTGGCGCGAGCAGAGCGCCACGTGTGGTTTGTGCAGCGTGGCTGCGTGCAGCACGGTGTCGAAGGGGCCGCGCTCGGCGATGCAGCGCCTCACCGCGGCGCGGTCGACGATGTCGGCGACGACGTCGGTGTGCGCGCCGGCGAGCAGGTCGAGCCCGACGGCCTCGCCGCCGCGCTCGCGCACGACGCGCACCATGGCATCGCCGAGATGTCCGCTGCTGCCTGTGACGAGCGCGCGCACGGTCAGGACCTACTTGACGCAGACCTCGGGGCTCTTGCGCTTGCAGCGCCCCTGGTTGGTGCAGGCCTCGGAGCTGCGGCAGTCGGCGTCGCTGCCCACGACGCAGGCGGCGCTCTTCTTGTCGAACGTGCAGCGGCCGCGGCGCTTGCAGTCGTGTGCGTCGGCGCAGTCTGCGGGGCCGCCGATCACGCAGCGGCCGCGCAGCGCTGTGCACTTGCCGTTTTCGACGCACGGCGTGGAGCGGCGGCAGTCGGCCTCGCCCTCGAGCACGCACTTGCCGCCGCGCGCGGTGCAGCGCCCAGCGTTCTTGCAGCCCTTGCTGCGCTGGCAGTGGGCGGTGGCCGTCACCACGCAGCTGCCGTCGCGCGCGGTGCAGGCGCCGTCTTCGAGGCACGTCAGGCGCTGGGCGCAGCCGTGCAGCGTGAAGCGATGCAGAAGCACGTAGCCGCGGCGCGCGCCGCGACGCAGCAGCAGCACCCGATGCAGCGTCGTCGACGCGACCGTCGACGCCTCGACAAGGATCAGCGCGCGGCCACGCTTGCGCCGCGTCTCGTGCACCAACACGCGGTGTACCTCGACGTCGCGCGCCTTGGGCGAGGCGGTGAGCATCGCCCGTGCGGCCTGAAAGCGCGCCACCTTGCCGGCCCAACGTGCGGCGAAGCGTACGCGCTTGTAGGCGCGCGACGCGTCGGGGGCGCGATCGATGACGCCGCCGAGCGAAAGCGCCGCGACGAGGTCGCGCGGCGTGAGCTTGCGCGCGCTGGCGCCGGCGAGCTCGAGGGTCTCGGGCAGTTGCCTGGCGAGCATCGTCGAGAGCAGCGCGTTGCCGTCGCAGAGCTTGATGCGGTTCTTCGCGTCGACGTAGACGAGCGCGATCTCGTCCTTGCTGAAGTTGCGCACGCAGCGCTCGACAGCGCGCGTGCCGTGCGCGAAGGCGAGGCCTGGCTTGCCCTTGAGCACGTGCAGGACAGCCAGCGTGTAGCTGCGCGAGCGGCGCCGCAGCAGCGCCCAGCGGCGATGGCGTGGGAGCTTGGCGATCACGCGGTCAGACGGGCCGTGCACCTCGGGCGCGCTGGCTCGCGCGACGAACACGTGCTGGGCGGCGGCGAAGTGCTCGCGCGCGCTCTTCTCGGCGCAACGGCATGCGTAGGCCGGGCGCGGCGCCCAGCACACGAGCCAGGCCAGGGCGGTGACCGTCAGCGCGTTGGACACGCCCCGAGCGTAGCACGCGAGCGATACACTACGGCGATGACGATCAAACGGACCTACTCCGCCGCGCCGTGGGAGCGCCAGGTCGGCTACTGCCGCGCGCTGCGCTCCGGCGAGCACATCTACGTTACCGGCTGCGCGCCCGTGGACGACCACGGGCAGCTTTTTGGCGAAGGTGACGCCTACGCGCAGGCGCAGCGCTGCCTCGAGATCATCGAGCGCGCGCTCGGCGAGCTCGGCGCGGCGCGCGCCGACGTCGTGCGCACGCGCATGTTCGTCACCGACATCGAGCGCTGGGCCGACTTCGGCCGCGCGCATAGCGAGTTTTTCGGCGAGCATCGGCCCGCGACGACGATGGTGGAGGTCAGGCGCTTGATCGACGCGCGTATGCTGATCGAGATCGAGGCCGACGCCCGCGTCGACGCGGCGTCGACGTGAAGATCTGGGACAAGATCGTCGGCGCCGCCAAGACCGACCTGTACTGCAGCTTCTGCAGCTCGCCGCGAGCGGCGGTGGGCTACCTCGTCGCTGGACCGGAGGTCTATATCTGCGATCGCTGCATCGCCCTGTGCGTCGCCGTGGTCGACGGCGCGAAGCTGGAGAAGGGCGAGACGCAGCTGTGGACGATCTATCGCACGCTGCCGGCGCTGGCCGAGGGGCTGCAGCCAGACGTGCGCGACGCCAACGCTGACCGGCTGCTCGATATCGCCGAGGCGATCGTTCGCAGCGACGCCGAGATGCTGCGCTGGGCAGCGACGCTGGCGCGCTATCTGGGACGCTCGCAGCGCTCGCGCGCGCTGCTGCTGCGTATCGACGCCGGCGCTCGCGATCGCGAGGCCGCCCTCGACCTGGCGGCATCGTGCTTCGATCTGGGGCAGTTCGACGAGGCACGCGAGGCGATCGAGTCGTTGCCCGCCGGGCCCGAGGTGGACGCCGCGCGGCTGCTGATCCGGCTCGGTCGGCGCGTGATCGAGGGCGGCGCGACAGGCGTCGACATGGGGCCCATCGAGCGCGTCTCGGCGATCGGCGAAAACGCAGGCGTGCGCTTCGCGCAGCCGGCCGCCGTCGTCGACGCGGCGCTCGAGCTGCGCCGCACGCGCGTCGAGAAGGCGCGCGATCTGCTGCGACCTTTCGACGACGGTCGCATGCTCAGCCCGGTGGGGGCGCTGGTGCTCGGCGACGCCTTCAAGCAGCGCGACCAGCGCGAGCAGGCCAGCGACGTCTGGCGGCGCGCGCTGCCGCAGGCGCCCGCGGCGAGCTGGATCGAGACGGCGCTGCAGGTGAGGTTGGGGCAGACGCCGTACGGGGAGCGCTGACGTTCGGGCCTCGGGCCTCGGGCCTCCGGCCTCCGGCTTCAGGGGAGATCGAGGCGCTACGCGCGCTCGTCGTCTTCCACCACACGCAAGCGGCGCTGCATCTCCGCTTCGGCGCGCTCGGGCGGACCCTCGGCCGCCGGCAGCGGACCGGTGGCGGGGCGGCGCTGCTGCTGGACGACGACGAGGTCGGCGAGGGTCAGGTCGGCGAGCAGCGCTTCGCGGCTGTCGGCGACGCGGTCGAGCACGCGCTGCAGCGGGTCGGGCTCTTCGACGTCGAGCTCGTCGCCTTCGAAGCAGTCGAGCACCTCGGCGAGCGGGATCTCCTCGAGTGGGCGCGCCGGCATGTAGCCCGAGACGTCGCCGAAGATCTCGACCACCAGGTCGCGCTCTTTGAGCCGCGAAAAGAGCGCGTCCACCGTGTCATCGGGCAGGTGAAAGCGCACGACGAGGTCTTCGCGGGGCATCGCCTTGCGGCCGCCGGCGAAGTGTTTGGCGACCTCGACGAGCAGGCGCGCGGCGACGCGGCCGTTGAGCTTCTGCTGGCGCTCCTCGGCGGCGGTGGCGGCGTGCAGGCGCTTGCGCTCGGCCTCTTCCATGGCGGGCAGGTGCTGCGCGGTGTAGGCCACCT
>JAGQIK010000283.1 GCA_020431405.1 Myxococcales bacterium | reverse complement strand
TGTCGCGACGTCTCAAGCTCAACCGCCTTCATCCGCAGCACCGCATGCTGGTGCGTCGCGCCATCGTTTACCTGGTGGTGCTGACGACGGTGATGTGGTCGCTGCGGCTGCTCGGCGTCGGGATGAGTGTGGTGCTCGGCACCGCCGGCATCCTCACGGTCGCCATCGGCTTCGCCGCGCAGACGTCGGCGTCGAACCTCATCAGCGGGCTGTTTCTGATGGGCGAGCGCCCCTTCGTCATCGGTGACACCATCAAGGTCGCCGACGTGCAAGGCGAGGTTGTCTCCATCGATCTGCTCTCGGTCAAGGTGCGCACCTTCGACAACCTGCTGGTGCGCATCCCCAACGAGACGATGCTCAAGTCCAACGTGACCACGCTGACGGCCTATCCGTTGCGTCGCTACGACCTGCAGATCGGCGTCGCCTACAAGGAGAGCATCGCCAAGGTCAAGAAGGTGCTGCGCGAGGTCGCCGAGGCCAACCCGGTCTGTCTCGACGAGCCCAAGCCGTCGATCCTCTTTCAGAGCTTCGGTGACTCGCAGATCAACTTTCAGTTCTCGGTCTGGGCGGTGCGCGACAACTACGTCAAGCTGCGCAACGAGATCGCCGAGCAGGTCAAGGCCGCCTTCGACGCTGCCGGCATCGAGATCCCCTTCCCGCACCGCACGCTGTACACCGGCAGCGTCACCGAGCCGTTCCCCGTGCGCGTGGTCCCCGAGCCGCCGCCGAAGGAGAGCACGCCGGACTCGGCCGACGCCTCGGCCGACGCCCCCTAAGACCACTCGACTTCGCCGCGCGGCGCTGGCACTGTGACGGCATGCAAGGTCTTGGCGGGGTTCTCCTGCTCGGTGTGATCCAGGGGCTCACCGAGTTTCTGCCCGTATCGAGCTCGGGTCACCTGGTCATCGGACAGCTCGTTCTCAAGCTCGCCGACGCGTCGATCCTGCTCGACGCGATCCTGCACGTGGGCACGATGGTGCCGGTGGTGTGGCTCTATCGTCGCGAGGTGCTCGAGACGCTGGCGGGCTTCGGCAAGCTGCCCAAGTTTCGCGAGCAGTGGAACGAGGATCAGGGCCTGCGCCTGCTTGTGACCGTGGTGATCGCCACCATGCCCACGGGCTTGATGGGCATCGGGCTCAAGTCGACCTTCGAGAAGCTCTTTCACAGCACGCTCGCTGTCGGCATCGCGCTGTTGATCACCGGCGCGCTGCTGCTCGTCACCGTGCGCGCTCTGTCGCGCAGCGAGGGGCTCTCGCCGGCGACGGGCTTTCGCACGCTGACGGCGGTCAAGGCGTTCATCGTCGGCATCGCCCAGGGCTTCGCCATCACGCCCGGCATCTCGCGCAGCGGCAGCACCATCGCCACCTCGCTGCTGCTCGGCGTCGAGCGCGAGATGGCCGCGCGCTTTTCTTTCCTGATGTCTCTGCCGGCGATCGTCGGTGCGACGATCCTGCAGATCCGCGAGGTCAAGCTCGGCGCGAGCGTGCCGTGGCTCGCCTACGGTCTAGGTGCCCTCGCCTCGGCCATTGCCGGCTACCTCGCGCTGCGCTGGGTCGTGGCCTTCGTCAAGCGCGGCAAGATGCACTGGTTCACCGCGTACGTCTGGCCGCTCGGCATCGGGCTGATCGTCTACTCGCTCCTCAAGTAGGGGCGTGTAACCGCGCGCGCGTTCTCGACGAACTAGCGATCGCAGCACTAACGCTATCGGCCTAGGGAGGCGTCACGTGGGCGTGAAGGACATCCTCAAGATCTCGTTCGAGTTCTCGCCGAAGCTCGGCGTGCGCGAGCTGCCGAAGCTGACGGCGAACAAGGAGTCCAACGTCTCGGGGCTCTACATCGTTGGCGACCTGGCCGACGCGCCGATCATCAAGGTCGCGCTCAACCAGGGCTACGATGTCGCCAAGAAGGTCATCAGCGACATCGGCAAGAGCAAGAGCGACGAGATGCTCGACGTCGCCGTGCTCGGCGCGGGACCGGCCGGCATCGGTGCAGCGCTGGCGCTCGAGGAAGCCGGCGCGAGCTACCTGGTGTTCGAGAAGGAAAAGCCCTTCAACACGATCCAGAACTTCCCCAAGAACAAGCTCATCTTCTCCGAGCCGCGCGAGATGGAGAACCGCGGCAACTTCTGGTTCGAGGACGCGCAGAAAGAAGACCTCGTACAGCGCTGGGACAAGGCGCTCGACGACAACATGCTGCGCATCCATCAGCCGGAGGAGGTCACCGGCGTCCAGCGCAAGGGCGACCACTTCGAGATCACCACCGTCGTCGGCGCCGGCGGCCTCGAGCGCGGCGGCCACGGAACGGCCGAGCGCGACGGCGACACGCGCCACGCCGGCGAGCCGGCCAAGGTGGCGGCCGAGGCCGGCGCGAAGAACACCTATCGCGCGCGGCGCGTGATCCTCGCCATCGGGCGGCGCGGCTCGGTGCGCAAGCTCGGCGTGCCAGGCGAGGACCTCGAGAAGGTCGACTACACGCTCAAGGACCCCGACGACTACAAGGGCGTCAAGCTGCTCGTCATCGGCGGCGGCGACTCGGCGGTGGAAGCGGCCATCTCGTGCGCCAACGCCGGCGCCGACGTGACCATCTCCTATCGCTCCAACGCCTTCTCGCGCGCCAAGGCGCTCAATCAAGAGAAGCTGCAGGCGCTGATCGACAGCGGCAAGGTCAAAGCCGAGCTCGGCACCAACCCGGCACAGGTCCGCGAAGACGCGGTGGTGCTCAAGCGCGGCGACGAGACCGTCGAGGTGCCCAACGACAAGGTGCTGGTCTTCATCGGCACCAAGCTGCCGTCGGGGTTCCTCTCGCGCGCCGGCATCAAGATGGCCGGCGTGATGGACTTCGGCCGCGCCGTGTGGGTCATCTCGTTCGCGCTGATCACCTACTTCTTCTACGTGCTCAAGCACAAGAAGCCGTATTGGCCGTTCGGCCCGGGCCACGTGCTCTCAGACGTGCCGGCGGCGCTCAAGGTCGACTTCGGCTTTCGCATGGTGGACGCCAGCTTCTGGGGCACCTGCGTCTACGCGCTGCTGATCCTGATCTTCGGCATCAAGGCCTACAAGAAGTACCCCTCCAACGTGCAGAAGCGGCGCTACTTGTCGTTGATCGGCTTTCAGTGGTTCTTCTTGTTCGGCATCCCGGAGCTGGTGGCGCCCGCGGTGGATTACGTCGCCAAGTGGTCGTGGTTTGTCGGGCACAAGATCTACGCCATCAGCGTGCCGTGGCCGCTCTCGATCTGGTCGGTGATCGACGGCAAGGGCTGGGGCGGCGCCGGCTATACGGCGACGGCGGCTGCGGTGTGGATCGCCATCGGCGCGGCGACGGCGTTCATCTTGATGCCGCTGTTCGTGCGCAAACAGGGCGAGCGCTTCTGCAGCTACATGTGCGGCTGCGGCGGGCTGGCCGAGACGCTCGGCGACATGTGGCGCCACCTGGCGCCGCGCGGGCGCACGGCCTACAAGAGCGAGTGGTTTGGCCGCGTGATCTTCCTGCTGGCGATCCCCGTGACGCTGCTGATCCTCAACGACGTGTGGGGCTTCTTCGCCAGCAACGCGCTGCGCGACGCCAAGACGTTCGCCCAGCAGTGGTACGGGCTGATGGTCGACTTCTGGCTCGCCAGCGTGGTCGGCGTGGCGCTCTATCCGTACCTCGGCAACCGCGTGTGGTGCCGCTTCTTCTGTCCGCTGCGCGCGTACATGGAGATGCTCGCGCGCCGCTTCGCCAAGCTGCAGATCAAAGCCAACGACAAGTGCATCGGCTGCGGCGAGTGCACGCGCTACTGCCAGATGGGCATCGAGGTGCAGAAGTTCGCCCAGCAGCGCATCAACCTGCACAACGGCAACTCGTCGTGCATCCAGTGCGGCATCTGCGTGCAGGTCTGTCCGATGGAAGTGCTGACGCTGGACAAGGACCGCAAGAAGGACGACGTGACGTCGGCCAAGCTGCTCAAGCCGGTGATGGGCCCGCCGGTGAAGGGCGTCTCGAAGCCGAGCTGACGCCCGCGGCGCTGGCGTCAGGGCAAGCGGCGCGCGCAGCGAAAGCCGTAGTAGATGCTGCCGCGGTCGGGGTCGCCGTGCTCGCGGTTGCCCGAGCGCAGGTTGTGCGGCGCGTTGATGAAGCTGCCGCCGCGGATGCCGCGCTCGCTGCCGCTGGCAGGGCCGAACGGATCGCGCAGCGGACTGGCGGCCGACGCCGCCGGCCGCGAGCTCTCGTACCAGTCGTGCACCCACTCCCAGACGTTGCCGCTGGTGTCGTGAATGCCCCAGGCGTTGGGCGCCTTGGTCCCGACGGGGTGGGTTCGCGCGTTGGCTTCGGGGTGATGCCAGCCGATGGCCTGCGCGCCCGCGTCCTGGCCCTGACAGACGGAGATCGGGCCGTTGTATAGCGCCGTGGTGGTGCCGGCACGGGCGGCGAGCTCCCACTCCGCCTCGCTCGGCAGGCGATATCCAAGGCACGCGGCGATGTCGCTGCTGCTGCAGCGCGTCTGCGCCTGCGCGCCGCTGCAGCTGTAGCAGGCTTGCAGGCCCGATTCGGTGGAGAGCCGGTTGCAGTAGGCCGCCGCCTCGTGCCAGCTCACCCGCTCTACGGGGCAGTCGCTGCAGCCCGCGTTGGCCGCGGGGTTGTAGCCCATGCGCTGCTCGAACTGATCCTGCGTGACCTCGGTGGGCATGATCTCGAAGGCGCTCAGCTCGATGTTGACGAGGCTTTCGTCGCTGGCGCGGCAGGGCTCGTCGGGGGGCGAGCCGGCGACGAAGACGGTGCCCCGGGCGGCGACCCAGCCCGGCGTCGCGGGCAGGTCACCGTCGCCGCTGCTGCCGTCGGCGCCATCGACCTGACCGCTGCCGCTGCCGCTGCCGGTATCAGCGGCGAGCGAGGCGGGGCCGAAGCCATATCGCGCGCAGCCCGCTGCGAGCTGTGCGAAGACGAAGACCAGCGCGAGCGCGAAGCGCCTGTCGCCTACTTGGCCCACGACGGCAGCGTGAGGCCTGGCTTCTTCTTCTTCTTCTTCTTCTTGCGGCGCGGACGCCGGCGCGGCGTGCGCCTGACGCGCGGCACGACGGCGCGGCGTGGACGCTTGCGTCGTCTAGGCACAGCCTTCTTGGCCGGTGGCGGCGTCGCAGCGGCGGCGCTGCCACTGCCGCTGCCGCCGCTCGCGCCGGCGGTGGCCGCTGCGCTGCCGGCTGCGTCCCCGCTGCTGCTGCCGCTGCCAGCGTTGGCGCTAGCGCTGCCGCTGCCCGAGCCGCTGCCCGTGCCGGCGCCGGCGAACTTGGCGGTGCGGGTGATCGACTTGCCCTCGATCTCGCTGCCGAGCACCGTGATCAGCGACGTCTCGTGACCGGCGAGGAGCGCCTTGAAGAAGTGGCGCTTGGCCTCGACGTCTTTGAGCTCGGCTTTGCCCTTGCCGACGAACAGCCACACCGACGAGGTGGGCGGGTCGGTCTCGATCTTGAGGTCCACCAGCTTGCCGGTCTTGGTGCCGGCTGCCGGCAGCTCGGGCGGCAGCACGTGGGCGTTCTTGGCTGTCGCGGCGGCGGCGGCCGCGGCCGGCGTGAGCACCAGCTTGACCACCGCCTTGCCGCTGGCGAGCTCGGCCGCCGTCACGGTCTTGTGTACGGTGCCGTAGCTGCCGCGCTCGGCGCGCACGACGATGTTCTGCCCGCTGTCGACCTTGGTGGTGACCGGCGAGTCGCCGAGGTGCAGGAAGAAGTAGGCGCCGTCGGGCGCGGAGACGAGCGCGATGCTGCCGCGTTTGACCTTGGGCGCCGCCTTGGTGGCGGAGCCCGAGCCGCTGCCCTTCTTGTTGGGATCGAGCTTGGCCTCGTCGCCGCTGCCGGGTGCGCTGCCGCCGAACAGCGAGGTCTTCTTGTAGACCACGAAGGCAACCGCGCCGAGCACGATGGCGAGGATCACGACCCAACCGATGACCGTCGGTTTGACGGTGCGCGGTGGGCCGTCGACGAGCGCCATCTCGTCTTCCTCGTCGAGGCCTTCGACGAAGAAGCGCATGGTGGAGCTGAACATGCCGCTCGGACGCTTCCGTACGCCGCTGCCTTCCTGTACGGCTGGCACCTGGCCGGTGTTTCCACCCGCCGCCATCAGCGCCATCAGGCCGTCGTCAGAGCTGAGCGTGGGGCGCTTCTTTTGCTTCTTGGGCGGCGCTTGCTGCGAGGGCAGGTCCATATCGCCTGGGCCCTCGACGGACATCGCGATCTCGCGCGACGTCATCGCCTCGCTGGCGCCGCTGGCGCCGTTGCTGCCGTTGCTCGGCTGGGTCGCGGCGGGCGGTGCCGCCCTTTCGCTGCCGAAGCCGCCCAGATCACCGCCCGGCTCGAGCAGGTCGGCGAGACTCGGTGGCGCGTCGGCGGCGGCCGGCGCGGGG
>JAGQIK010000282.1 GCA_020431405.1 Myxococcales bacterium | reverse complement strand
GAGAAGGCGGCACAGGCCGGCGAGCTGGTGGTCGGCTCGCCGGTGGGGCCGCCGCCCAGCGCGCCACCACTTTCGGCCTCGGCCCCAGCGAAGGTCGAGGTGCAGGCGAACGCTGCCGACGAGGAAGCGCCGAAGCGCGAGCCAGAGCCAGCCACTACGCCCGCGCCCGCGCCCGCGCCTGCGCCTGCAGCGCCAGCCACGACCCCCGCGACGGCGCCGGCCCCGGCCAAGAACGATGAGCGCGAAGAACCCGAGCCGCCAAGGCGCCGCTCGGTGCGCAGCAGCTCGCGCATCCCCACCGTCAAACCTAGCGGCGACGGTCCGAGCAGCAGCGGCAGCGGCGGCGGCGGCAGCGACAGGGGCGGCGGCGACGAGCCCAAACGCGGGCGTCGCTTCGGTGGCCTTCCGATCTGGGGCTGGCCGCTGATCATCATCATCGGCTTGGCCGTGACGTTGATCGTCTTCGACGTACGCAACCGCAAGCGCTATCGGCTGCGCTGCAGCCACGACCATCTCGAGCTCGAGCGTGGGCGCCGCCTGATGTGGCCCTTCGGCTTCGAGCCCGTGGGCCTCCCGTTTCGCCGCGTCTCGATGCCGGCCGACGCCGACTGCCAGACGCAGATCTATCGCAGCCAGGCCGAAGGTGAGTCGGCCTACCTCGACTTCATCCTCGCCGACGTCAAGCGCGCGCTGGGCAACCCCGGCACGCGCAACCTCAAGAAGGTGCGCGACAAGATCCTGCTCGCGATGCGCATCACGCGCCGAGACCCGCATCGCGCACGCCGCGCCGAGGTCGAGCGCTACCTCGCAGACGTCGCCTATCGCCAGGGCAAGGCCGGCCTCGCGCGCATCGAAAACGAGCTGCGCAGCGCCATCAGCCACCTGCGCGAGGCGCAAAAGCGCGCCAGCGGCCGCTATGAAGACCTCGAAGACTGGATCGAGCACCTGTCGGGGCTGCTCAAGAACATCGTCCCCACGCCGGGCGGAAAGCCCAACACCGCGCGCATCCCGCTGCCACCGATCTCGTCACGGCTCAACAAGCTCGGGCCACCGAGCAAAGGCCTCGCGCCCAAGCCCGGCGACGTCACACCACCGAGCAAGCACAGCGCACCCACCG
Source organism: Myxococcales bacterium (assembly GCA_020431405.1). Lineage (GTDB taxonomy): Bacteria > Myxococcota_A > Polyangia > JAGQIK01. Next base: position 3,968 of record JAGQIK010000282.1, on the reverse strand, counting down.
ACGCCGGGCCGCCGCGCCCGGATGTTGGGACGAGCAGCAGCGGCGGCATCCTGATGTAGGCGGCCCCGAGGCCTTCGGGTCAACGCCTGAATGGGCAGCAACGAATCCGAATACATGAACGACGGGACAAAGAACGCGAGTTTCGAACTCGTCGATCGGCCTCGCGGCGGTCGTGCATGCGACGCGCATCACATTAGCGCTTGGAGCAGGCATTCGAACGTTCGCGTTCCTTGTTCCGTCGTTCATGTATTCGGATTCGTTGTTGGCGATTGCGGCATTCCTCGGCGCACACCTACACGAATGCGTTGTTCATCACCTCACCGAGCCCGCCGCCGCCCGGAATGATGTAGCCCTCGTCGCTGAGCCCGCGCTCGCGGTCCCAATGCTCGCCCGGCACCGACGCCAGCACGTCGGCCTCCGAGAGGCCGCGGTCGACGCGGTAGGCGTAGATCAGCGTGCCGGGCGACTCCTCTTTGATCTTTCGGATGTACTCGGGCGTGATGATCAAGTTGACCGCGATGGCGCTCGCCGGCGTGCCGGGCACGTTCTTGCGGTAGTGGTCGATCAGCGTCACCAGCGTGGTGCCGGTGGCGCCCATCGGATCGGGCACCAGCAGCGTGGTGCCCTCGACGCTGCCGCCGATCTTGGCGCCCTGGATCGCCGCGCCGGCGATGTGGCCCGCCTCGTCGGTGACGCGGTTCATCAGCATGTGGTCTTGGCGCACGCCCTTGGGATCGAGCAGCTCGTTGAGGAAGTCGTAGGTCACCTGCGACGGAAAGATGCCGGCGCGTGCCACGCAGACCACCGCGACGCGCGCGGCCGGATCGATGATGCGCCCGCGCCAGATCGCGTTCGGGTGCTGCGCCGTCATGCGCGTAGAGCGCTCGACGTTGACGCTCGGCAGCTCGTTGCTGATCACCGTCGCGACGAGGTCACGATAGAGCGCCGAGACGAGGCGGTTGACCTCTGGCTGCTGCGTGTCGTCGCTACACAGCTTGGCGAGCAGCGTGTTGGCCAGCGGGTCTTGCAGGATGTGGACGTGGTCGCCGTAGCGGTGCTCGAGCTCGTTGGGACGATGGGGCATGCGGCGAAGCTAACAAAGCAGACCCGGATCTCTCAACGGCTGATGCGCACCTCGTGGCTACCGCCCGCCTCGACCTCGATCCACTGCAGAGACGAGAACGTCCCGTCCGAAAAGCGCGCTTTGACGCGCACGGTGCCGGGAGCGACCGCGTAGCGCAGCAGCGGGCTCTTGGCCACGGCGCGATCGTTGACGAACACCAGCGAGCCGGGCTCGCTCACGCGCACGGTGAGCAGCCCCTTGCCGGAGGCATTGCTCTTGGACGCAGCGCGCAGCCGCGCCGCCGTGTTGGAGATCGGCTCTCGGCGCCTCGGTGAGGCCGCCTTTGCCACGCGCACACGTACGCGCCGCCGCACGCGACGCGGCTTCGATGTGCCGCTGCCGCTGGCGCTGCCCGAGGCGCTGCCCGAGGCGCTGGCCGACCCCGATCCGGCGGCCGCCAGCGCCTTGGCGGCTGGCGCGACGTCCTCGGCGCGCGGTCCTCGCTTCGCCGTGCCCGACCCCGCACCATCCATCACTGCACCGAGCCGCGCGGGAGCTCGAGCCGGCGTTCCTGGCGGACACTTGCCGCCCGCACCGCCGTGAGCCGTACGCCGTCCGACGAACCAGCCAGCGACGCCGCCGATGCCGAAGATCAAGACGGCGCCCACGATCATCGGCAGCACCGGAAGCGCCGGCTTGCTCGGCGCGATGATCTGCGCCCGCTCCTCGGCGAGCCGATCGGTGGGCGCCTCCTCGGGAAGCGGCGCGAACCGGTCGCGGTCGCGGTCACGGCTGCGATCACGGCTACGACCACGGTCGCGGTCACGGTCACGGTCACGGTCACGGTCACGGTCACGCCCGCTATCGCTCGACGACGACGGCGGCGGCGGCGCGCCCCGCGTCTCGGCGAGCGCCCGCTCGCGCTTGGCCTGCTCGAGCGCCGCGCGCGCTTCCTCCGGTGGCCGCATCACCGTGGCGGCGTTGTCGAACTCCTCGTCGTGCAGGATCGCGTCGAGCTCGACGCTCGAGTGCGGCGAGGGCGTCGCGCTGCGGCGCGAGTCCACCTCCGGGATCGAGCCGCGCACGATCGAAGCCTCGGAGGGGTGACGCGTGCGCGACTTGCGCACCGGCTTGGTCGTCGGCAGCTGCTCCTCGGCACCAACCGCCAGGTGCGCGCGCGCGCCCGCCGGCGCCGAGCTCTCGACGGTCGGCAGCGACGTCTCGTCGATGCTGTCGAGCGACTCCATGTCGACGTCGTCGAGCGACAGCACGCTGCCGCTGTGCCCGCGCCGCGAGGACGATCCCGACGACTGCTTCTTTCGGCTGCTGTTGGCGCCGCTTCCGCTCTTGTTGTTGCTGCTGCTGCCGCCGCTGCGCCGCTTCGACGGTGTCGAAGGCGCCATCTCGGTGGCGCGCAGCGCCTCGCCGCTGCGGTCGCGCTGCTCGGCGCTCGGCGCACGCCGCCCGTTGCCGCGCGGGGTCGGCTCGGGCCGGCGCTGCTTCTCCACCGCGCCGCTCGGCTTGGCCCGCGCGCTGCGCCCCTTGCTCGGCCGATACTCCATCGGCGCGCCGGGCTGCGTGGCACGCTGCACGCGCCTGACCGCGTCGCCGATGAGGCTCGTGCGGCCGCCGGCCTGAATGTCGACGAGCGCCGCCGGCGCGATCTGCGGCACCGGCTGCGGCGGTCCCACCGTGCTGCGCACCAGCGCCGCCAGCTGCTGCGACTCCTGAGCTGGCGTGCTGTAGCGCGACAACGCGTGGCGCAGATCGTCGGCCAGGTCGGCCGCGCTCTGGTAGCGCGTCTCCACGTCCGGGCTGAGCGCTTCCATCGTCAGGTCGTCGATCTCGGGCGGGATGTCGCGCACGTGCGTCGACGGCGGCGGGATCGGCTTTTCGAGCTGGTAAAGCTGCTGCGCGAGGTTGCTCGCGCTGTAGGGCCGAACGCCGGTGAGCGCCTCGTAGAGCGTGGCGCCGGCGGCGAAGATGTCGATGCGGTGATCGATGTGCGCGCCGTGCGCCTGCTCTTTGGGCATGTAGGCGAACTTGCCGCGGATCACGCCAGCGTGGCTGTGGTGTACCGAGATCTCCGCGCGCGCCAGGCCGAAGTCGGCCAGCTTGACAGCGCCCTCGCGCGAGACGAGCACGTTATGCGGGCTCACGTCGCGGTGGATGATGTTGAGCGGCTTGCCCTTGTCGTCGGTGCGGCGGTGCGCGAAGTAGAGCGCTTCGGCAACCTCGGCGAGCACGTACAGCGCCGTCGGCATCGGCAGCGGGCGGCCGGGTGTTCGGCGCTTGACGCGGATCAGCCGACACACGTCGCAGCCGTCGATGAATTCCATCGTCAGGTAGTGCACGTCCTCGACGCGACCGAAGTCGAAGACCTGCACGATATTCGGATGGGTCAGCCACACCGAGAGCCGCGCCTCGTCGGCCAGCATCTCGACCAGCTGAGCGTCGGCGTTGTAGGGCGGCAGCAGCCGCTTGACCGCCACGAGCCGGGGCACACCACCCGCGCTCGGAGTCTGCGCGAGGAAGACCTCAGCCATCCCGCCCTTCCCAAGGGGGCGGATCAGGGTATACGGACCAAACGCCTTCACTGGGAAATCAGTCTAAGTCCAAGTCTAAGACCAAGTCTAAGAGGAAGACGTAAGGTTAGGGCCAAGGCCAAGGCGAAGCTGGAAGCCGAACACAGAGCTCAAAGCCCTTCGACTTCGACTTCTACTTCGACTTCCACTTGGCCTTGGCCCTAACGTTAGTCTTCCGTTTGGGCTTCGACTCACCCGTCATCACGCGCGTCGAACAGCCGCCGATCCAGCTCCGGATCCACCTCCACCCGTCGCACGCTGATCGTCACCACGTATCGCCCCTCGCGCCGCATCTGCATCCAGCGCGGCCGTCGCAGCTT
>JAGQIK010000281.1 GCA_020431405.1 Myxococcales bacterium | reverse complement strand
CCCATCCAGCCGCCGATGTTGACCGTCTGATAGAAGATGCCCCAGGCCAGCGAGCTGTTCTTGCGGTTGGTCGCCAGCACCAGCGTGCCCTGGATGCCCGGCTTGAAGATCGCCGTGCCCGTGGCGAGGATGATCGCGCCCGCCATGAACCCCGCGTACGTCGGGAAGAACGCCATCGTCAGGTAGCCGGCGATCTTGGTGATGGTGGAGGCGAAGATCGTCTCCTTGTAGCCGTATCGATCGGAGAGGCCGCCGGTCAGCGCCGGTACGATCGACTGCACCAGCGCCCAGACGAACATCACGTTGCCGATGGCGGCGGCACCGACGCCGAGCCCACCCGCCGAGACGGGGTCGTCAGCGTAGTCGGGGGCGACCGCCTTGACGCCGTAGAAGGCGAGCCTCTCGACCATCTCCATCCCACCGAGGATCCAGAAGACGTAGCCGAGGCTCTTGATGCCCTTCCACATCGTGTACTGCTCGACGTCCGCGAGGGCGCCGACATCGTCGTGGTTCTGGCCTTGATCCTTGCTCGTATCGCTCACGGGCAGCTCATCCTGACAGCGTGCAAAGGAAAGCCCTATACGATGATATCGGCGCCGCGACAAGAGCCACGCAGCCAGCAAAGCCGTGTCATAGTCACCCCTTGATGAGGACCGGGGCGTGATCCAGCTGCCGTGGGTACTGGCGCTCGTCGGCTACCTGCTGGCGTTCGGGCTGCTGGTGCGCATCGTCCTGCAGCGGCGCGAGCCTACGGCGACGCTGGCCTGGGCCATCACCGTGCTGCTGCTGCCCTATGTGGGCGCCATCGCGTATCTTCTGTTCGGCGGGCGCCGCCTGCGCCGCCACGTGCGCCGCCGCCGCGCGCGCGCCGAGGTCATCGAGCCGCACCTGCACGTGCTAGGGCGCAAGGCCGACAGCCTCACGCCCGGCGAGGCGCCGCCCGAGGTGCTGCGCGCCGCGCCCGACCTGCCCGACGACACCGAGATGATCCAGCTCACCAACCGCATCGGCAGCCGCCTGCCGACCTACGGCAACAAGGTGCAGCTGTTCGCCAACGCCGACTCGTCCTACGTCAGCCTCGAGCGCGCCATCGAGGCGGCCAAGCACCACATCAACTTCGAGTACTACATCTTCGAGGACGACAACACCGGGCGCCGCTTTCGCGATCTGCTCATCAAGAAGGCCAAAGAGGGCGTTCACGTACGCGTGCTCACCGACGGCCTCGGCTCCTTCGGCATCGACGACTTCATGCAGCCGCTGATCGACGCCGGCGGGCGCTGGGCCGAGTTTCTGCCCGTGGGCCTCTTTCGCAAGAGCCTCACGCGCGCCAACCTGCGCAACCACCGCAAGATCGCGGTCATCGACGGGCGCGTGGCCTACACCGGCGGCGCCAACATCGGCGACGAGTACACCGGTCGCAAAAAGCGCGTCGGCCCGTGGCGCGACACGCACCTCAAGATCGAAGGCCCCGCCGTCTTTCACATGCAGGAGGTCTTCGCCGAGGACTGGCACTTCGCTGCCGGCGATGACCCCACCGACGAGGACTGGTTTCCCGAGCCCGACACGCCCGGCAACCTGATGGTGCAGGTCGTCGCCAGCGGGCCAGACACCGACAACGAGCCGATCCAACGCATCTTCTTCACGGCGATCACCTCGGCGCGGCGGCGCGTGCTGCTGACCACGCCGTACTTCGTGCCCGACCAGGCGATGCGCGTGGCGCTCGAGACGGCGGCGCTGCGCGGCGTCGACGTGCGGCTTTTGCTGCCGCGCATCTCGGACATGCCGTTGGTGCTCTACGCTGGCCGCTCCTACTACGACGAGCTGCTGCGCAGCGGCGTGCGCATCTACGAGTACGAAGGCGGCGTGCTGCACGCCAAGACGATGGTCGTCGACGACCGCTGGGCCACCGTCGGCTCGGCCAACATGGACGTGCGCAGCTTCCGGCTCAACTTCGAGATCAACGCCGCGATCTTCGGTCCCGACTTCGCCGGCGAGATGACCAAGGTCTTCGACCACGACCTGCGCACGTCGCGCGAGATCACCCGCGAGCAGCTCAAGGGCAAGAAGATGCGGCGCCGGCTCTTCGAGAGCTTCGCGCGCATCCTCTCGCCGCTGCTCTAGCCATAAGTAGCACTTGCGGTTGGTCGAGCCTTCCGCTTAGATGCGCCGACTTGCTCGTCAACGACCGATAACGGCGAGCTTGGAGGAGTGATGGCCAAGGAATTCAACGCCTTCGCGATGGCGCAAGGCCAGTTTGATAAGGCCGCCGAGATGCTCGGGCTCGACCCGGGCGCGCGCAGCTTCTTGCGGTGGCCGCAGCGCGAGCTGCACTTCACGATCCCCATCAAGCGCGACAACGGCCGCGTCGAGGTCTTTCACGGCTTCCGCATCCAGCACAACTGGGCGCGCGGCCCCGCCAAGGGCGGCATCCGCTTCCATCCCGACGAGACCGCCGACACGGTGCGCGCGCTGTCGACCTGGATGACGTGGAAGACGGCGGTGGTCGACATCCCGCTGGGCGGCGGCAAGGGCGGCGTGATCTGCGATCCGCGCTCGATGTCGGAGCGCGAGCAAGAGCGCGTCTGCCGCGGCTTCATCCGCCAGGTGGCCTCGCTGATCGGTCCCGAGCAGGACGTCCCGGCCCCCGACGTGATGACCAACGCGCAGCACATGCTGTGGATGATGGACGAGTACGAGGCGATCACCGGTCACCACGCGCCGGGCCTGATCACCGGCAAGCCCGTCGGGCTCGGCGGCTCGCTCGGCCGCACCGAGGCCACCGGCCTGGGCGCGGTGTTCTGCGTGCGCGAGGCGCTGCGCCGCCTCGACGTCGACGTCAAGGAGTGCACGGCGTCGCTGCAGGGCTTCGGCAACGTCTCGCAGCACGCGGCGCGCAAGCTGTGCGATCTGGGCGGCACCGTGCTCGCCGTCTCGTCGTGGGACGACGAGGACAAAAAGCCCTACACGTTCTTCAGCAAGACCGGGCTCGACATCGACAAGCTGGTCGAGATCTCCGACCGCTTCGGCGCCATCGACAAGCACAAAGCACGCGACCTCGGCTACGAGGTGCTGCCCGACACGGCGTGGATGGAGCAAGAGGTCGAGATCCTGATCCCGGCGGCGCTCGAGAATCAGATCACCGGCGACAACGTGCACACGATCAAGCCCACGGTGAAGCTCGTCGCCGAAGGCGCCAACGGCCCGACCACGCCGGAGGCCGATCGCGCGCTGCGCGAGCGCGGCGTCTTTTCGATCCCCGATCTGATGTGCAACGCTGGCGGCGTGACGTGCTCGTACTTCGAGCAGGTGCAGAGCAACGCCAACTTCTACTGGACCGACGAGGTGGTCAACGCCCGCCTCGATCGCATCATGACCGACGCGTTCAACGCCGTCGCCGACCTCGCCGAGCGCTCGCAAGTCTCGACGCGCGACGCGGCGCTGATGATCGCCATCGATCGCGTCGCCACGGCGTGCCGCCTCAGAGGCTGGATCTAGCCCTTCTTCGGCTCGAACCAGTCGAGCCAGTCGCGCAGCACCTCTAGACGCTCCTTCCTCACCGCGTAGACGCGCGTGCGGCCGACCTTCTCGCAGCCGAGCAGGCCGGCGCGCACCAGCACGCCGAGGTGTCGCGTGATCGTCGGCCACGCGTGGTCGAAGCGGGCGGCGATCTCGCCAGCGGTCATCTGGCCGCCCCAGAAGTGGACCGTCATCAGGATCTGCCGCCGCGTGGCGTGCGCGAGCGCGGCCGTGACCTGTTCGAGCGCGTCGAGGCGCGACGCGAGCGCGGCGCGGCGCTCGTCTCGCGCCGTCATCTAGACCTCGGCGATCTCTTCCACGCGCGAAAGCTGCATACGCTCGAGCAGCGGCCCCATCGGCTCCCAGACGGCCATCACCTCGGGGCTCTGGTGCGCCAGGTCGGAGGCGCCCTCGTCCTTCCAAGAGAAGATCTCGATGAAGTACTGGCGCCCGCTGTCCTTGTCGGTGGCGCGAAAGATGCGCGGCTTGTCCGACGTGACGAGCCCGAGCTCGTCGAGCGTGGGCCAGTGGCGCTGCATGATCTCGAAGAAGGCCTGCTCCTGCCCCTCCTTGGGGTAGTAGCTGACCAGCATCGTGACGGGATGGCTCATGGCGTCTCGCTCCTCCGCTCTCGGCAGGCCCATCATTTAGCCAATTCGCTAAACGTTGTCAACGAGCAAGTCGAGCGCAGAGGCACGCGGCGGCGTTGCTTGGCTTAGGTGAGCTAGCGCTCGCCGCGCTTGTCGCCGGGAAGCTCCGTCCCGTCGATGGCGCTGGGGAACGCTTGGTGGCGCAGCGTGTCGGCGAAGAAGGCCAGGCCGCGGCGCTGCGTGGCGTCGACGCGCACGGAGATGTCGCGCTCGGTGACGATGTGTTTGGTCAGCTGCGTGTCGGCGGCGTTGTCTTGCGCGCGCAGCCAGTCGAGGTCGATCTGGTCGCGGCCCTTGCGCGCGTCGACGCTGAGGTAGAACAGCTGGCGCGAGACCATGTTGTGGAAGAAGTGCGTGCCTTGCGACGGCTCGACGTGAAGCTTCTGCGTGCTGAGCTCGGCGACGAGACGTGCGCCGTCGATCTGGCGAAAGCGCACCGGGATGCCGACGGCCTTGTTTGACGAGCCCCAGCGACCGGGGCCGATCAGAATGTACTCGTGGCCGGCGTCGCGCAGGCGTTGGTTGAGACGCGCCACCTCGTGGGCGATGTGATCGGAGGTGGAGAGCGAAAACACCTCGGGGTCGACAAAGACGATGTCGTGCACCGCGTCGGTGGAGCCGTGGCCGAGGGTCTGGTCGGTGTCGAGCAGCAGCGCGTGGCGCGGCAGCTCGGGGATGTTGACCTGCAGCTCCTGGCCGAGCGACGGCAGCGGGCGCGCTTGCAGCAGCACCAGGTTGGCGCGCGGGTCGCCGAGGCCGCCGTGCAGGTCGAGGGCGAACTCGATCTCCACCGGCATGCCGAAGCCGTCGCCGACGATGGCGAGCACGCGCTGCAGCATCGAGGGCAGCGGGATCGGGTTCTCGCTGAGCAGCCGCGAAAAAGTCAGCACCTTGCGGCCTGGCTTGATCGGGCTGTCGTAGAAGATGCGCGTCTGCTCGTCCCACACCGACGCGATGTGATGCAGCGTGCCGTGGCTGCTCGCGTCCTCGATGGGGATGCTGATCAGCGTCTCGGTGTCGGGGCCGCTGAGGCTGATCTCGCCCTTGCTGAGGTCCACTGCGTCGAACAGCCGCTGCGAGCGACGCACCAGGACCGCGTTTTCTTGCGGCCGGACCAAAGGATAACGCGGGCAAAAGCGAAGGCCGTCGAGCCCGTTGACCACGCGCCGGCCGAGCCCCATCACCAGCGTCACCACGCCGTCCTCGGGCTTCATCTCGCCGACGGGGAAGTAGTTCACCGACTGCGCCACGCCCGAGATCAGCGGGTAGTGGATCGAGCCGTGGCTGCTGCCCACCACCGTCTCCATGGCCACCGCCATGCGCTCGTCCTCGCGCGGGATGCAGTGCTTGCGCATGTAGCGGCCAACGTCGTGGAAAAACGCGCTCGCGTAGACGAGCTTGACCGCATCCTCGAGCTGCCTGAGCCGGTTTGGACCGCGGTTGGGCGTGAAGTGCGTGTCGAAGAGGCCGGCCGTCGGGTGGTAATGCGTGTCCTCGCTGAGCGCCGAGCTGCGGATCGCCAGCGGCTGATGGTGCGACTCGAGGTAGTGCGCCAGCGACTCGGAGACCCCCTCCGAAAGCGAGGCGGCGAGGAAGCGGCGGCGCACCTCGTCGTCGTCGTTGATGTCGGCGCAGTTCTCGAGCATGTTGCGCGAGACGAACTCCTGAAAGCAGTCCGTCGAGAGCACCCACGTCTCGGGAATCGAGATCGTGTGGGGCGCGAACTGCTCGGAGATCCCGCTCGATTCGAGCAGGCGGTCGAGGAAAGGCAGCACGCGCGCCTTGCCCCCGAGCTCGCCTTCGCCGAGCTTGACCACCGGACCTACGCGACGAAGCGGTAGCATGGTGGTCGCATTGTACCCCCCGCGGCCCAGGGGCGTTATACTCATCCAACGATGGCGCCGCGCGACGCCAAAAAGCGTACTGCGAACCAGCGCGGCCTTGCCGACGCGAGCAGCATTGATATTGGCGGGCTGCCGCGCAAGACGGCGACCACCGAGCTGCTCCCGAGTGTCTCTCGCAGCGCATTCGCCGACGTGATCGACAACCGAGTCCGCTTTCGCAACATCCTGCTGGCCGGCAACCCGTACGGCGCGTTCCTGCTCGAAGAGGCGGGCTTTCGCGCCTCGGGCGCCGCCGAGCCTGCCGACGCGCCGAGCTTCGACCTCGTGCGCTCCGGCGAGCGTGCGCTCGAGATCCTCGAGCGCGGCGAGCACGACATGCTGCTCGCCGATCACATCCTGCCTGACCTCACCGGCTCCGAGCTCGTCGCCAAGGCGCGCGCACGCCACCCCGAGCTCGCCGCCGCCGTGGTCACCGCCAACACCGACCTCGGCGGGCCACGCCAGCAGACCACCGACTCGAACCTCTTCATCGCTTACGGCGCCCCCTCGTTCTGGCGCGCGCTGGTCAAGCTCGCAGAGGACGAGCGCAACGCCGAAGCGCTGATCGACGACGGCCGCGCGCTGGCGATCCTGCTCGTAGAAGACGAGCCGAACTTCTACAGCCACTTTCTGCCGATGCTCTACGAGCGCATCCGCTCGTCGGCGATCGAGCTGCTGCCGCCCGAGCGCCGGCCGCGCTCGATCTGGAGCATCAGCGACAACCGCCCGCTGGTGCTGCTGCGCCGCACCTTCGAGGACGCGGCGAACACGCTCGTGCGCCACCAGAGCGGCGTGATGGCGCTGATCACCGACCTGCGCTTCCCGGTCAGCGGCGAGCCAGCCGACGACGCCGGCCTGCGACTGCTCTACCGCGCGCGTTCGCTGATGCGCCACCTGCCGGTGGTCGTGGCGAGCCGCGAGCGTCACCATCGCGACGCCGTGATGGCCGCCGACGCCAAGTTCCTCTGGAAGGACTCGCCGCGCCTGCTCTCCGAGCTCGACAGCTTCCTGACGTCGTTTTGCGGCTTCGGCCCGTTCGTCTTCCGCTGGCCGGCGGGCGAGCGTTACGGCGTCGCGCGCACGCTGCGCGACCTCTACGACCTGATGGCCGACGTGCCCGACGTCGTGTTCGAGCATCACGCCCTGCACAGCGACTTTTCGACGTGGCTCGCCGTGCACGGCTACCCGCGCCTGGCGCGCCGCGCGCGCGACATGCGCATCACCGAGCCCTACCTTCGCGACCGCATGCTCGAGATGTTCAGGGAAGCACTCACCGCGCAGGAAGCGGACGGTCTGCTGTAGCCGCCCTCGCGTGAGACAGCCACACCGCAGCGCGCCGCGCTCGATGGCGATCGTGCTCGCAACCGGCCTCTGCGCCTGCGCTGCGACGCAGCGCGCCCCCGCGTCGCCCGCCGCGTCGACGCCGGGCGCCAAGCCGACGCTGGCGCTGACGCTGCTGGTCAGCGAGCAGGCCAAGGCGCGACCGGCCACGCACGCGGCGCCCTACCTGCACGTGCGCTCGCGGCGGCTCGACGCCTCGCTCGCTGTCGCGGCGCGCGGCGCGCCCGACGTCGCGGCAAACCGCGCCAAGGCACGCGCGGCAGCCAAGGCGGCGCTGCAAGCGGCACGCGCGAGCTATCGCCAGCTCGACTTCGCCGCGGTGATCACGCGCTGTCAGAGCGCCGAGTCGGCGCTCGTCGCGGCCACGGCGTCGCCTCGCGAAGCGCGGCTGCTCGGCGAGCTGCTGCTTCTTCGCGGTCAGGCGCACCTCGCGCAGAAAAAGAGCGAGGCGGCAGCCGAAGCGCTCGCCTTCGCCATCGACCTCGGCGCGGTGCCCGCCGCCAAGAGCGGGCGCTTTCCACCGGAGACCGAGTCGCTGCTGGCGAAGCTGCGCCAGCGACCCGCCGGCACGCTGTCGCTGACGAGCTCGCCAGCCGGCGCCGAGGTGATCGTCGACGGACAACCGCGCGGCTCGACGCCGCTGTCGCTGCGCGTGCGCGCCGGCGCCCATCACGTGCGCGTGCGACAGGTCGGCTGGCGCGCGAGGTCGACGCTGCACACGGTCGCCGAAGGTCGCGTCGCGACGCTGGCCGTCTCGCTCGAAGCGGCGAGCAAGGCCGAGCAGGCGCGGCAGCTGCGCGGCGCGCTCGCGCATACCAGCGCGGCGACGAAGCGGCGCGTGCTGCTCGACGCGACGGCGCGCTTGCTCGGCGCCGACGGTTGGATCGCGCGGCTCGGTCCCAGCGAAGAGGCGAGCATCGTGCGCGGCGAGCGCCCTGCGCGCGGCGCGCTGGCCTGCGCCGACGACGACCAGCGCTGCCTGGCGCGCTCGCTTTACCTGCTGGCGCGCGGCGAGGCCCCGCCGGCGCCACCTCGCGCCGCTGCGCCCGCACCGTTTTACAAGCGCTGGTGGTTCTGGACGATCGTTGGCGCCGCGGTCGCCGGCGGCGCGGCGACGGGCATCTACTTCGGCACGCGCACGCCCAGCGGCGTCGACGTCGTCGCGACCACCCGCTAGTCGCCGCAGCGCAGATCTCTAGAGCTTGAAGTCGGCGAGCACGATCAGGTGGTCGCTGGCCTCGCTGTCGTCGGCCATCAAGCCGAGGCTCGTCAGCGCGGCCGCGTCGAGCTCGCGGGTGTCGAGCACGAAGCTGTTGCGCTGCTCGAGCAGCGGCGCGGCGCTGTGCAGCACGAGGTCGAGCGTGCCCGGCGGGAACGCCCCCGGCTCGTCCTGCAGATTGCGCCAGGTCCCCGTCTCGGGCCCCACCAGCTGTTTGACCGACCACCAAGTCAGGCCGGCGTTGGTCAGCTCGTCGATCGAGCGGCGCGAGCCGACGGCGTTCGAGTCGCCGACAACGACGACGGGTGCGTCGCGGAACGGGTCGAGCGCGCTGCCGAGCGATCCCGCACGCAGGTCGGCGATCATCTTGGTCACGCCTTGCATCTGGGTCAGCCGCAGCGCGTCCTCCCAGGATCCGGCGTAGCCGCAGCACTTGGGGTGCATGTTGACGACCACCACGCGCTGGCCGCCAGTCAGCGTCACAGCGCGCGCCATGTATCCCGCCATCGTCGCGGGCGCCGGGAGCGGCAGCATGGTGCCGCGCGTGACGATCGCCCGCCCCACCGAGTCGCCGTCGTGATCGGCGTTCCAGTCGGCGCCGTCGCCGTGGGGATCGATGGCCTTGAAGTGCGCGGCGATGGTCGCCGAGGTGCCGTTGCGGATCTCCTGCAGACAGTAGATGTCGGCCTTGACCGCCTTGATCACGCGCGCCATCGGCGGGCCACGCACGCTGTCGTCGAGGCCGTCGTTGAACGTGTTGTAGGTGGCGATGCGAAAGGTCGTATCGGCCTGACGCGCGATGTCGCGCGCCATCGGCGCCGGGTCGGCCGGCGCGTCGAGCGGCACGCGGATCGGCCCCAACGTGTCCGATCCGTCGAAGCTGACCAAGAGCTCGTCGCCGGCGGCGGCGCCAGCGGTCGCCAAGTCGAAGCTCAACTCGTAGCGCGCAGAGGCGAAGGCAGGCGCTGCGTGCGCGTCGATGACCCGCCAGCCGGTGGTCTGCTGCGGATCGCCATCGAGATAGAGCGTGCGCGCGAATGTGTCGATGGTCAGCGACTTCTTGCCGACCACCTGCACGATGATGCGCAGCGTTGTCGCGGCACCGCGAAAGAGGTTGAGCTCCTCGGCGAGGTCGAGCTGCAGGTACAGCCGCGTGCCGCGCCGGGCGATGCGCACGCCCGTAAGGTCGGGGCTGTCCGCTTTGGCGTCGCCCGCGGGGTCGGCGACGGCGGCGATGTCTTTCCAGTCGTCGAAGTCGCCGTCGATGGCGAAGCTGCCGCTGGCCGGGGGCAGCGCGTCCACCGACGCGTCGGCAACTTGCTGGTCGGGGCTGCGCTGGTCGACCCCGATGTCGGCCGCAGTGGGGCTGTTCTTACTGCAGGCAAAGAGCGAGAAGGCGAGCGCGAGCGCGAGGGCGAGCAGCTTTCGTGCGGTCATACCCGAAATGCTCGGATCCTCGAACGCCGCGCCAAATGACAGGCGTCAGCCGGCGCTGGCCGCGTCGGCGCCGGTGTCGGTGGCGCCCGTATCGGGGGCCGTATCCGGCGCCAGGTCGGGTGCCACGTCGGGCGCCGTATCAGGCATCGCGTCAGCGGCATCCGGCGCCGCGTCGGGCGACGTCTCGGGGCCGGCTTCGCTCGGCGGCGGGCCTCCCTTGCAGCTGCCCGGCGCGCTGCCCGCCGTCGCGCCCTCGCAGGCGCCGCTGGCGCACTCCTCGTTGTAGAGGCACGAGCCGCTGGCGAGCTGTCGTCCGGGGACGCAGCTGCCCGCCTGGCACTCGAAGCTCTTGCACTGGTAGCTCGCCGTGCAGTCGGCGCCGTTTTCGCCGGCGCCCGACTTGGGCGTGCAGACGCCGCGATAACACAGCGCGTCACGGCAGTCGCTGTCCTGACTGCACAGCCCGCCGGGCTCCTTGGGCGTGGTGTTGACGGCGTTGTCCTCGCTGCAGGCGGCTATCGCGCACGCCACCAAGAGGGCGAGCGCGAACAGCGGCGCGAGGGGTCGAAGCGATCGTCGGGTGGCTGACATGCGCCGACCATACTCGAAGACCCCCGCCTAATTCCATCGCGGCGGCTAGCGCCGCGAGGAATATCAGACTGATTCGACCGCTTACGCGGTCGAATTCCATCGGCTTCCATCGGCTTCGCCGGTCAGCGCGCCTTCCGGCGGCTCTCGATTTCGGAGAACCTAGCCGTGGATCTCCGCGTTTGCCTGCCGACATCTGGCGGCACATCGATTGCTTCAGAGTGGGCGAGGAGCAGGAGACATGATGATCGCCAAAGCCATCCACCGCACCAGCTTCGCCGTCACGCTCGCCGCGCTGGTGGCTTTCACGACCCCCGCCCGCGCCGAGCCGCAGACCATCGTCGGCGCGCGCGCCATCGCCCGCGCGCAGCACAACCTGCAACGCGGTGGTGGCTTCCGCCGGCTCGCCGGTCGCATGGTCAAAAACGGCGCCGTCTCCGGTCTCGTCGGTGGTGTCGTCGGCCTGATCGCCTTCGGCCCCGCTGGCGGCGTCGCCTCGGCCGTCGGCAGCGCCGCCCTCGGCGGCTCGGCCACCGCGGTGCTCGGCGCCCACTCCGCCAACGTCTTCAAGCGCAGCTCGCGCGCCTTCGCCCGCGCTGACCTCGCCGAGGTCGAGGGCCGCACCGCCGCCAAGCACTGGAACAAGCTCAAAGGCGTGCTCTGGAACGGCGTAGAGGCCGGCCTGCTGGCCGGAGGCATCGGCGCGGGCGCAGGCCTCGTCGTGCCGGGCGTCGGCAGCGTCGCCGCCGCCACCACCTGCGCCACGGTCGGCGCCGCCGCCGGCGCGGCCGTCGGCGCGTGCCGCGCGTACGTCGCGCCGTTCGTCAAGCGCCGCGTGCTGGGCTTCAACATGTGGCGCGCCAGCCGCGCGCTGGCCAAGCTCGAGAAGAACCCCAGCAGCGAGCGCGCGCTGGGCAAGGTCACGAGCCTGCTTTCGAAGATCCGCACCAAGAAGGACAACATCGCGCGCCTGGGCAACGGCCAGAGCAAGCGCTACCTCGAGCTCTCGCAGCGCGTCGAGCGCCTCGCCGCCGAAAACCCCGCCCTCGCCTCGCTCGCTGGCGCGCTCTAGCGCTAGCGCCGCCCTCCTCGCGATGCATGCCCGCTCGCCCTACGACGGCGCGGGCAGCTTGACCTCCACCGTGGTGCCCACGCCGAGCTGACTGGAGATGCGCAGGTCGCCTCCCAGCGAGCGCACGATGCGTTTGCTTGCCGGCAGGCCGACGCGCAGGCCGATGCGGCCGCCCATCTTCGCGGTGAAAGCAAAGTCGAAGAGCTTGTCGACCTTGAGCTGCGCGATGCCCTTGCCAGTGTCTTCGATGCGCACCGTGGTCCACCCGCCGTCCCGTTCCACGCTGATCGTCACGCTGCCGCGCGAATCCACCGCCTTGAGCGCGTTTTCGATGAGCGTGACGAAGACCCAGTTGAGCTTGGCCGGCGGCCCCTCGACGCGCGGCGCCTCGTCGGGCACGCGCAGGGTGACCTCGCGCTCGGCGCCCACCGAGGAGCGCGCCAGCGTGAGCGCGTCGCTGAGGCTCTGGCAGACGTCGATGGGCGCCACGTCGGCGGCGTCGAGCGCGACGAGCCGCTCGAGCCGGTCGACGAAGCGCGAGACGCGATCGCAGCTCTCCTCGATGACCTCGATGCTCGAGCGCTGCACGTCGGTGAGCTTGAGCGCGCGCGCGGCCGCAGCGGGCGGCGAACGCTCGTCGCTGTTGCCAGCGGTGAGGCCCGCGACCAGGTCGCGACAGCGCTCGTTGGCGCGGCGCAGCGTGTCGAGCGACGAGCGCAGCGTACCGAGCGGCGTATTGAGCTCGTGCACGACGCCCGCCACCAGCTTGGTCACCACGGCCTGGCTCTGCGCCTCGACCAGCTCGTCCTCGGTGCGCGACAGATTGGCCAGCGTCTGATCGAGCGCGCCAGTCTGCTCCATCACCTGCGCGCCGAGCTCGTCGTGGGCGGCGCGAAGCTCGCTGACGCGACGAATGCGCGACAAGGCGGCGCCCACCTGGCGCGCCAGCTCCTCGAACTGCTCCTCGTCGGCGGGACCAAAGGCGACGCTGGCCCCGCAGACCAGCAGCGCCTCGACGCGCTGCGCCGCGGCGCAAGGGATCACGCGCTCGACGCCGTAGTGCGCCCAGAACGGCGGCCTCACACCCGAGGCCGAGCTAGCAACGCTGGCGTCGCCGTCGCGCGCGCGCAGCGTCGCGCCGCGCTCGAGCACCTCGGCCACGGGTCCGAACTCGGCGGGGCCGATGCGCTCGGGAAGCGGCGCGGCGCGCGCGGCGCCGACGAGCACGCTGCAGCGCAGCACGCGCTCTTCGTTTTCCTCGCCGACGCGCACCAAGTAGGCGGGCGAAGCGCCGAGCGCGGCCAGCACGTCGCCGAGGGCGGCGATCACGTCGACCTCGTCGTCGGCGCCGGCGAGCCCCACGCGCGCGTGCGAGAGCGCCTTGTCACGCGCCGCGCGCGCTCCGCTCCAGCGCCCGACCAGCGCGCGCTGCACGACGAAATAAAGCGGCGCGAGCAACGCCACCAGGCCCGCGGCGAGCAGCGCGAGCTGTGTGATGGAGAGCCGCGCCGCGAGACCCGAGCGGCCGAGCGCGAGCACCAACAGGGCGCCGCTCACCGCGGCGGCGGCGACGCCGATGACGAGCCCTACTGTGCGGCCGCGATCCATGCGCGATATCGACTGTATCGCGAATCGCGCGCCTGCATGTCGGTGTGGTGCGCTCGGGCCAGCGCGAGGCGAGGAGGGGCTCGCTGCTAGCGGTGGCTGCGGCGCGCGCGATAGCGCTGCCCGCGGGCGATGCGGCGCGCGAGCTGCCGCTCCTTGCCGCTCATCTGGCCCCACGGCTTGTGCAGCGACTTGGCCGTCGGCTGCGCGTTGGGGTCGACCGTACGCTGTGGCGCGAAGCGTTTGCCGCCCACCGAGAGCACCGGGCCGTGGTTGGTCAGCACCAGCGTGCCCACAGCGCCCTTGTGGGTCGAGATCTTGAAGATCGGCAGCGTCTGCGTCTCGCGCTGTGGGATCGTCTTCTTCTCGACGCCGGCGTTGCGCACCGTGGCGAGAAAGCTCGGCGCCTGCGGCTCGGTCTTGCCGTGGCCGGGAAGCGTCAGCTGCTGGTCAGCCTCGGGGCCGAACGTCGGGACGCCGCCGCTCATGCTGTTGATGCGGCCGAGGACCTCGCTGCGCGCGTCGCGGCGAAGCTGCGCCTTGAGCCGGCGTACGTGCTTGCGCTGGCCTTTGGAGAGCTTCTTGTCGCGGCCGGTGAGCGCCAGCAGCTTCGAGCCCTCGGCGGCGCCTTTGATGCCGGCGAGCAGCTCGGCCTTGATGCCCACCAGCGAGCTATCGGCGGCGGCCCGGCCGATGGCCTTGCCCAGCAGATACGAGGCGTCGCTTCCGTCGGTGCCGCGTCGAGCGACCTCGGACTGCAGCGCCTTGACCGCGGCCGACGTGTTGGCGGCCGACGTCTGCAGCGCGACCCGCTCCATCATCGTCGACAGCTCGGCAGCTGCGAGCTTGGCCGGCGCGCGCTTCTCGGGCTGCTTGGTCTTCTTGGGCTGCTTCGCCGCGGGACCATCCTTGATCAGCGCCGCGCCGAGCTGGACGATGGCGCCGTTCTGTCGGGCGAAGATGCGCGCGTCGCCGAAGAAGCTGCCCTTGTTGCCGGCGCGAAAGACGGCGACGTACTCGCCGCTCGCGCCGAGCGGGATCGCCACCAGGCCGCGCTTTTCCACGCGCTGCGGCGTTTCGCCGCGCAGCGCGGCGTAGGCGAGCTTTTCCGCCTGAGCTTTGGAAGGAGGCGCGGCGAGCGCGCTCTGCGAGACGAGCGCTACGAGGGCGAGCGCGATGGAGATTTTTCGAAGCATGGGTCTTGCTCTCGGTATCGAGTTCTTTGTGACAGCCGCGAGACCGTCCGCGGCCTGCCGCTCGAAAGAGCAACCGATGTGCCATCGCAGCGCGCGAGTCTCGTCGGGAGCTTGCGCGACGCCGCGTCGAGAAGCGTTACCTGCCGGTAGCAGCGCCGTGACGTGCGCAGCTAGTGCCGTTCGAGGTGCAGGCGAACGCGCCGCGCGATCTCGTGCTGGCGCAGCTCTGCGAGGGCGAGATCGAGCTGCTCGTAGGTCTGACGCGCCGTGGCGGCAGCGACCTGGTAGCCATGCTCGCGCGCCTTGTAGTCGTAGATCTCTTTGACCTGATAGAGCGGCCGGCGCACCGCTTCGAAGACCTGCGTACGGCGACGCTCGAACGCCTGCGTCAGGCCGCGGCGATCGACGGCCGAGCAGAGCGCCGCGCCGTCGACCTCTACGTTGCCGGCGCGCAGGGCGGCCGCGTCGAAGCGCGCGAGCTCGCGTCCGCCGAGCGACAGCGTGTACTCGGCGCCGTCGGGCGCCGCGCCGAGCAGCGAGATGCTGGGCAGCACGCGCCGCTCGAGCGCCCGCAGCGCCGTCGAAGGCACCAGGCAGCGCGAAAACGGATAGACCGCCGCGGGCGTGTTGATCGCCAACTCGCCGCCGTCTTCGAGCAGCTCGAGCGGCAGGCGCGCCGACCAGACGCTGTGTCCCTCGGTGAGCGCGCCGAGCAGCGCCAGCGCCATCACCACGCCACCGTGCTCGTCGGGGTGGATGCCGTCGGCGAGCAACGAGAAGTACGGCTCGTCGAGGCGACGCTCGCGCGTGTAGTCCTCCATCACGCCGTTGGGATCGGCGAACAGCGTGCTGTAGCGCACCGCCACCGCCTGGCAGATCGCGCCGTAGCGCTTCAGCGTCTCGTTGTACTCGGGGACCGCGTTGAGCTCGCTGTCGGGGCGAAAAACCTGCTGCTGCTGCGCGTCGAAGTACGGAGGCGCGACGATCAGGATGCGCGCCGTGGTGTGCTTGCGGATGTGCTGCACCGCCGACTCGAGCCAGCCCCAGAAGAACGCCGCGCGCACGGGGTCGATGCGATCGTAGCGGCCGTCGTTGGTGCCGAACTGCACCACGACGAGCGCGGGGTCGGAGTCGATGACCTCCGGATAGAGGCGCAAGAGCCCCGTCTGCAGCGTGTTGCCGCCGCTGCCGGCGTTGTAGAAGCTGATCTGGAAGTTGCGGCGACCGAAGCTCAGCGCGGACTCGATCTCGCTCACGTAGAGCCCGCCCTCGGTGATGCTGTCGCCCCAAAAGACGACCCGCGTGGCGTCGTTCTGGCTGAAGCGCAGCGACTGCAGCCGCTCGGTGGGTCGCGCGTCGACCTCGTACGTCGGCCCCGAGCAGGCGCAAGCCGCGACGGCGACCGCGGCGGCCAGAAGCGCCGTCCCGATCGACGCGCGCCTCACGACGCGAGCTCCGCTTCGATCGCGTCGCCGAGGGCGATGACCTTCTCGAGGGTGCGCAGGTTGCGCCAGGTGCTGATCGTGCCGAGGGTGCGGTCGATGTAGGGCGCGTCGAGCTTGCTGCGTCCGCTGCCGCTCGGAAAACAGATGTAGAGGTGCTGCGTGCCGGTGACGAAGGTGTCGGGCGGCGAACGTTCGGGGTCGAGCGCCGCGAGCTGGGTCGCGCTCGGCTTGTCGCGCAGGAACGCGACGTAGAGGTGCTTGGGCTCGACGCGCTGTGGGTCGAAGGGAAAGCCTGCGCGCACCTCGCGCAGCTGCTCGAGCGTGCGCATGATCAGCGGCACGCGCAGCCCGTGGTCGCGCTCGATGGCGGCGCTGATGTCCGCGGCGAGCGTGCGCATGGCCGCGCGCTCGGCGCCAAACACGACGTTGCCGCTCTGGATGTACGTGCGCACCGGATCGCAGCCAGCGTCGGCGAACAGCTGCGCGAGCGGCTTCATCTGCAGCCGGTTCTTGCCGCCGACATTGATGCCGCGCAGCAGCGCGGCGTGCGTGGTGCGTTTGGCGCGCCGAGCCATCGTTCGAAAGCATAGCAGCCGCGAAGGCGCTACTTTGCGGGCTTGTCGGTGCGCAGCAGCTCGAAGTAGGTGAAGAAGTCGGTGACGGCCGCGTCGCGTCCCTTCTGTCCGTCGAGAAAGCGCACCTTGCCGCGCTGATTGACCGCGTTGAAGAGGTGGGCGCACCACTCGCCGCGCTCGTCGCGGTAGTAGCCGATGATGATCGCGCGCGAGCCCGCGCCGAAGTCCTGCATCGCCTTAGTCAGGATCCGGATCGGCGGCACGTCCACGTTGCGGATGGTCTTGCCCTCGTCGTCGATGATGCGCTGGCCGGAGCGCGGCACGATATAGCCCGAGCGACCCGCATTGAAGCGTCTGCGAAACCAGTCGTTGCCGAGCGGCGCGCCGTGAGCGAGCGCGCTGGTGGGGTGGCCAGCGAGCGTGGCGTCGAGAGCCAACACGCAGCTTTCGCAGTTGTAGTCGCGCGCCTTCAGCTCGGCGTTGTTTGTCTCGCGCTGGCGATGCTGCTCGATGGTCTCGCCGGCAGGCCAGTAGTTGCGGTTGATGTCTTTGAGCCGAAACGTGACGCGCTGGCGACCGCGCAGGCGCGGGCGCCGCTCGTTGGGCAGCGCGCCCGCGGGCGAAGCCGCCAGCACGGACAGCAGCGACAGCAGCACGCACAGCGTGGTGGCCAAAGGTCTCGGCATGACCGCGTTCAAAGCAACGCCGATGCCACGCCAAGCACCTGGAATTACTGCGCCAAGGTGGCCAATGGGCTAGGCCCGAGCGGCTACTGTGGCCGCTACCTACATGTGCGTCCTCGCACCCCCAACCGCGGGAAGCGCCCCCACCCGCGGCTGTGAAAAACGAAGGCGTTTCGGCCGCGTCGGTGCTGGCGCGCCGCCTGCACTCTGCGAGCGCGCCAGAGGAGGCAGGAGGAACAAGCAATGCGTCAGCAGCGAAGCGCTTCGGCGCTCGCGCTCGGGCTCTGCGCGATCGCGATGCTCGCCGGTTGCCCGGGCGGCAAGGTCGCGCCCGGTGGCGGCGGCGACAGCTACAGCCCATACCCACCACCCTACCCGACCTACGACTCGGGCCTTCCGCCCGGCGTCGACGGCAGCATCAACCCGCCGCCGCCGAGCTGCTCGCAGCCGGCGACGATCAGCGGCAAGGTCTTCGCGCCCAACGGCACCGACCCCGTGCCCAACGCGAGCGTCTCGGTGCGCACCACGCCGCCCGATCCGTTCCCCGCGCAGGTGGCGTGCGAGCTGTGCAGCAACAACAACACCGCCGGCGCGCTGATGCAGATCAAGTCGGGCTTCGACGGCTCGTTCTCGCTGTCCGGCGTGTGCCCCGGCAACGTGCAGATCGTGCTGCAGAACGGCCGTTTTCGCCGCGTGTTGCCGCTCGCGGTGACCGCCGGCGCGACGATCGCGCTGCCGCCCGACCAAACGCGCCTGCCGCGCCGCAACGCCGAGCGCGACCCGTCCGACAGCGTGCCCAAGATCGCCGTCGCCACCGGCGACTACGATCAGATGGAGTGCGTGCTCAAGCGCATGGGCCTCGACGACGACCAGATCGAGATCTTCGATGCCACGTCGCACTACGGCGCGCCGCCCACGGGCCCGTCGTTTTCGCAGCTGCTCGCCGACCTCAACCGCATGAAGCAGTACAGCGTGATCTTCATCAACTGCGGCAACGCCATCGGCTCGCTGCTGGCGCAGCCTCAGGTGCGCACCAACGTCGGCGAGTACGTACGCTCGGGCGGGCGCCTCTACGTCACCGACCTCTCCTACGACTGGATCGAGCAGATCCCCGAGCTCGCGTCGGCGCTCGACTTCGAGCCCGGTCCTTCCGCGCCAACACAGCCCGAGCCGATGGGCGCCGCGTCGGTGGGCGCCGGCGGTTTGATCGTCGACGCGACGGTCAAAGACCAGCAACTCGCCCAGTGGCTGGGCCTCTTCCCCGGCGCCATCGCCAACGGCCGCACGCGCATCGAGCACTTCTCGGAGGGCTGGGCGATGATGCACCAGGCCACGACCAACACGAAGGTCTGGGTCGAAGGCCAGGTCAACGGCCAGGGCATCTTCGGCGTGCGCCCGCTCACGGTGACCTTCAACTTCAACAACTGCGGAAAGATCTTGTTCAGCTCCTATCACACGGCGAGCACCGGCTACGGCAACCCCTACGGGCCGACCCCCGGCCTGCCGCTCTCGCAGCGCTGCTCGCAGCAGCCGCTCTCGCCGCAGGAGCGCATCCTCGAGTACCTGATCTTCGACATCGCCAACTGCGTGCGCCCGATCCAGTAGCGCGCCGTCGCGAGCGACGGGCCTAGCCGCGCGCCGCTCGGATTCGCCGCGGCCGGCTCGTCACCCCCGAGGCCGGCCGCGCGCCGACGATGCCGTCGACGAGCAGCGGCGCTAGCGAGGCGAGCTCGGGGTGATAGGCGAGGCGCCAGGTGCGCTTGATCGGCCCTTTGCGCAGGCGCAGCACGCGCAGCCCGCTGCCCTCGCCGACGTAGGCTCCGGCGAGCCACTCGCTGAGCACGCCGATGCCGAGCCCCGCGCGCGCGAGCTCGACGATCGCCTCGGTGACGGGAACTCGGTCGACGCGCAGCTTGCGCGGGATGCGCGAGCCGAAGACGGCACGCGCGAAGAGCGCGTCGTGCGCGGTGGAGCTCGGTACGAGCAGCGTGGCCTCGGCGATGTCCTTGGGCCGCAGCGTGGCGCGTGACGCCAGCGGGTGCCCCTCGCCCACCAGAAACAACACCTCGTCGTCGAACAGATCGCACGAGAGCGTCCCCTCGGGCGTGCGCGTGGCGATCATCGCCGCGTCGAGCTCGCCGGCGGCGAGCGCCTCGGCGGCGCGCGACGAGTGCTCGATGGGCATGGCGAGGCGCAGCTGCGGCGCCGAGCGACGCAAGCGCAGCACCAGGTCGGTGAGCCAGGCGTAGGCCATGTGGCACTCGGCAACGAAGCGCACCGTGCGTCGGCGCGGCGCGGGGTGGCGTAGGCGCCGCTCGATGTCGACCAGATCGGACAGCAGCGCGGGCGCCGCATCGAGCAGCGCGTCGCCGGCCTCGGTGGGCAGAAGGCCGCGCGGCGTGCGCGTGAACAGCTCGGCGCCGGCGTGGTCCTCGGCCACGGCGAGCGCGCGGCTGACCGCTGACTGCGTGATGTGCAGCACCTCGGCGGCGGCCGCCGTGGTGCCGCTGGTGGCGAGGGCCAGCACCACGCGCAGGTCCCGCACCTCGAGGCGCGGCGAAGGGATCTCGCTGGCCTTGATGCGTTTCACGCATCGAGCGTATTCGATCAATGCGTTGGACGCAACCCGCCGCAGCGGCCACCTTGGTCGGGCACAACCCTTTCGAGGAGAACGAGATGGAGCTCTACTTTTCCCCGCTGGCCTGCTCGCTGGCCAGCCGCATCGCCATCGACGAAGCCGGCCTCGCCGTGACCTGCCAGGAGGTGGGCGCGGACAAGACGCTGCCCGACGGCAGCAGCTACCGCGACCTATACTCGCTGGCGCTGGTGCCCGCGCTGAAGCTCGACGACGGCACCCTGCTCACCGAGAACATCGCCGTGCTATGCGCCATCGCCGAGATGGCGCCGCCCGAAAAGCGGCTGCTGCCCGATCGCCAGGAAGGGCTGCGCTGGCTCGCCTTCATCAACAGCGAGCTGCACAAGGGCATCTTCGGCACGCTCTTCGATCGCGACGCCCCCGACGAGGCCAAGCGCTTCGCCCTCGAGAAGGGCAAGGCGCGCCTGCGCCACATCGACGAGCACATGCGAGGGCGCGAGACGGTGCTCGACAGCTTCAGCGTCGTCGACGCCTACCTCTACACGGTGCTCAACTGGACGCAGGTCGTCGACATCGACCTCCGGCGCGACTACCCAGCGCTCGAGGCCTTCTTTGTCGCCGTGCGCAAGCGCCCCAGCGTGGCGCGCGCATTCGAGGCAGAGCTTCCGCTCTATCAAGCGCGGCGCGCCCAGCGCGCGTAGGCCGTGGATCGCGTCGGGCTAAAGGTCGGGCACGAAGCGCTCGACGGACTCGGTGCCGATCACGCCGCCGACGAGCAGCACACTGCCGTCGGGAAGCAGCGTGGCCGTGTGGCTGATGCGGCCGACCTTGAGCGCCACGGTCACCGGCTTCAGCGCGTCGGCGGCGCTCGGGCAGGCGCAAGGCACGTCGACGAGCTCGGCGTCCGCGAAGGGCGCATTGCTTGGCGGGCCGAAGCCGCCTGCGACGAACAGGCGCGCGCCCTGCGCGCCGCCGCGCACCACGGTGACGGTGTGCGCGGCGCGCGGCTTGTCGAGCTGTCCGACGAGCCGCGGCACACCGGGTGACGCGGCGTCGACGCAGTAAATGTCGCCGAAGACGGTGTCGGGGCCGGGCTGCTTGAATTCGCGCTCGTCGCGACGCCCGCCGACGAGATACAGCGCGCCGCCGCCGCCCGAGGGACATTGCACCAGCGCCGCCGCCAACGACGTGCGCTCGACGGGCAGCCCCGGCAGGCGCTCGAAGCACGGCGGCTGACCGCCACCCTCGCAGCTGCAGCCCGAGGTGAGACAGAAGCGTTGCGCTTGCGGCTTGACCACCGCGAGCTCGCTCACCGCCCCGGCGTAGACCAGCGCGCGGTCGCCGAGCGCCGCGGCCACGCCGGGATAGTGCACGCCAACGCTGTCGAGCTGGGCCACGCGCTTGCCCGCGACTGGGTCGTAGAGCTCGGCTTTGATCGTCGCCAGGAAGTTGCCGAGCATGCCGCCCACGACGAGGACACGGTCGGGGGCGAGGGCCAGCGCCGTGTGCAGCGCGTGTGGATTGGCCAGCGGCTCGAGCGCGCTGACGCGATCGCTGCCGTTGTTGCCCACCGAGATGCGCTCCACGCCGTCGAGCGCCTTGGGGCCCTTGACGCCGCCGGCCACCGTCGTGATGTCGATCCCGCCCAGCACGACCACGTCGTCGCCGCTGCGCACGGCCTGCTGGTAGAAGCGCGGCCGCGCCATCTTCGCCGTCAGCAGCTGCGAGCTGTCGCTGTCCGCGTCGTAGCGCTCGATGCTGTCGTAGGGCTTGGCCTTGGCCAGATCGAGCGTGTCGGCGATGCTGTCCCAGCGCGCGCCGCCGACGAGCAGCACCGAGCCGTAGGGCCCGCCTTGCGGCACCCAGGTGGCCGTGTGGTAGAGGCGCGGCTGGCGCACGTTGCCGGCCAGCTGCGAGCTGTCGGCGCAGTCGACGTAGACGGGCACGCGCGCGAGCGACGCGTCGTAGCGAAACGGCGGGCTGACGCCGACGGCGCGGCCGTCGCTGTCGTTGCACGCACCGGGGACGCTGGCGACGACACGCAGGCGATAGGTCTGGTCGCCTCCGAGCTCGAGCGCGTCGAAGAGCGAAACCTGCGCGGCGAGGTCGGCGGTGCGGACGTCCGGCGCGACGACGATCTCGCTGCCGGAGTCGCCATCGAGCAGCGCGAACTCGGCGCGGCCGTTGGGCTGGCTGGCGAGGATCAGGCCGCCGCCGCGAAGCTCGACGACGAGCTTGGCCCGCTCGGCGCATCCCGTCGCGACGAGCACGAGCGCGAGCGAGAGCGAGAGCAGCGCGGCGGTCGGCAGCAGCGACGGACGGGGGCGGGCCATGCTGCAAGGATACGCGAGGCGCGAAGCCCAGCGAACGCTACTCGGCGTTGACGTCGCCGGTGCTCGGCGCGCGGCTCAGCGCGCAGCGCGAGGGGTCGCCCTCGGTGGGCTTGAAGTTGAGGTTGTCGGTGTAGAACACGCGGCCGAAGCCCGCGTCCCAGCACTCGCTCATGTGCAGCGTGACGCCGTTTTGAATGTCGCCGCCGGTGACGACGGCCTCGCCGCGGCCGGCGCCGCTGTTGTCCCACGCCGTGACGACAGCGAGCGACTCGGCGGCCGAGCCGTTGTCC
Source organism: Myxococcales bacterium (assembly GCA_020431405.1). Lineage (GTDB taxonomy): Bacteria > Myxococcota_A > Polyangia > JAGQIK01. Next base: position 5,707 of record JAGQIK010000281.1, on the reverse strand, counting down.
TGCAGGTCGGTCTTGGCGACGAAGCGGAAGTGACCGGCGCCGGTGACCAGCGCGCGGTACTTGTAGGCGAGGTCGACGTTCTTGCCGCCGTCATCGCTGTAGCCCGCGAGCACGAGGTCGACGAAGCGCCGACCGCGCGTGGTGTTGTAGGTCGCGACCATCTTGCCCGTGTCCTCGTAGGTCTGCGGGTCGAGGCCGTGCAGCGCGTCGCCGTTGGCGGTGTACACGCCGCGAAAGCCGCCGATGCCGCGGATCGAGGTGCCGGCGAGGATCGTGGTGAACTGCGCGGAGGGCACGAGCTTGGGGCGCGCGGCGAGGTTGTAGCTGTAGTGGCCGGGCAGCTGCTCCTTGCGCACGATCAGGCGCCAGGTGAGCGGCTCGAGCGGCGGCGTGTGCGGTCCCCAGACGGCGTGGTTGGCCGACACTGCCGACGGCCGGTGACGCACGATGCTCTCGATGACGTGCAGGCCCTTCCACACCGAGCCGTTGAGATCGTGGGTGACGTTGTAGGTCAGGTTGTAGAGCTCGGCGCGCGCGCCGAGGAGCGCCGAGACCTTCTTTCCGGCCTCGCTCTGCGCCTGCTGCGCGCCGGCCGGGATCGTGAAGCTCAGCTCGCTGGCGGTGGGGAGCGCGTCGCGCAGCTCGTCTTCGGGGGCTTCGCCGCAGCCGGCGAGCAGCGCGACGGCGAGGATCGAGGTGAAGGTAGCGGTGATGGTGAAGCGACGAATCATGGGGGGCTCCTTTGGAAGTGCGCGCGGCCAACGCGTTGTGGTCCGGGTCTGGCTGCCCCTTGCTTAAGCAGCGCGCGTGCCATCGCCACGCTGCGCGCAAGCCGGCGAGATCGCGTGGCTGCGCCGCGGATTCGGCGCGCCGCTGAGTGAGTCGGGACTCGCGCGAGGCGAGTCGCCGTGCACTCATCCGCGCTATAGTCGTGCGATGCGACTCTCGCGCGCGCTGCTCTCGCTGTGTCTGCTGTGCGCCACGCTGGCGGCCTGCCGACACGAGGCGGGGATCGTCGCCAGCGACGGCCCGCCCGGCGACGCGGGTCGCGAGGCCAGCGCCGACATGCCGGTTGATGCGGTGCTCGACACCGCGGGCGACAGCGCGCCGGACCTCCCGACGAGCGACGGCGCGGCGGACGCTTCGAGCGAGACCTCCGCCGATGCGGCCACCGACACCGGTGCCGACCTCACCGGCGACATCGCGTTAGCCGACACCACGCGCGACCTGGTGGGCAGCGACGCATTCGGCTGCAACGCGCTGCAGGCGCTGTCCGTCGGAACTCCGAGCTGCAACGCGAAGAACAGCATCGGTGGGTCGGTCGACTGCGCCTCCAACCCTGTGAAGGAGGCATACCCGTCGGGCACCGTCTTTACGGTGACGTGTCAGTCGGGCCCAGCGTTCAAAGAACCACGCTGCATGACGGGCCCGCTGAACAGCAGGAACCTGCCGATTCCCAGCGGAACCGACCAGGCGGTGGTGGGATGTACGAGCGGCGTCGTGGTCGGCGGGGGTTGCCGCTGCGATACCGCCGTGGTGGCGAGCCACCCGCTGCTCTCGAAGAACGGCTGGCAGTGTCGCTGCTCGACGACGGGTACCAACCAGCGCGCGTACGTGGTGTGCGCGCTCGCTGATTCGCATTGCTTCGAGATCAGGACGGGCACGACGAACGTGACGTGCCTGGCAGGGACCACGCTGCTCAACGGCGGCTGCGCGGCGGGCACCGGCATCGTGACCAACGGCCAGGTGGGATCGACGAGAGAGTGGAAGTGTGGGCAGAACGCCAGCATGACCTACGCGATCTGCGTCAACTGAGCGTCACGGATAAGGCCAGCAGCCGGGCGGCACGTCGCAGCGCGTGCCGTCGAGCGGGCAGTGCTCGGCGAGCTTGCCGTAGATCGCCTGCAGCTCGGGGCTAAGCAGCGCGTCATTGGTGGTGCGTTCGCGCGGCAACGCGGCGATGCAAAGCTTGAACACCAGGTCGTGATCGAGCGCCGGCGCGGGCGTGTCTTCGTGCTGGCAGAGGCGCTGGCGGCAGCGATAGCGCCGTACGCCGAGCTCGCCGTAGAGCTGCGGGCAGTCGGCGTCGCGATCGCAGCGCAGGGCGCGGCAGTAGTGCGGCTCGCTGCCGAAGAGCGTGTCGCCTTGCGCGCAGGCGCCGCAGACCTCGAAGAAGCGCTCGAAGAAGAGCCCGATGGCGCCACGCTCGCCGGCGCGGCACTCCGGGTGCGGAAGCAGCTGCTCGCGCCGCAGCCGACAGCGCGCCGCATCGCAGCGCCACTCGAAGCGCACGTCGGAGGTGTCGACAACCTCCGCGGGGTTGTCCTCGGGCCCGGGGCCGCCGCCGCAGGCCGCGAGCAGCGCGATGACCGAGTAGGCGAGGAGCGTGCGCACGAGCTGAGCATAGCAACCGCCCGCGGCAGCGCGTACGCTCCACGCTGATGAGCGAGACCTACACCTTGAAGGAACACCTCGGCCCGGCCGCCATCACGCAGATCGGCCACGCGCTGCGGCGCGCGGAGCCGAGCTTCGCGAGCGAGGCGTTCGCGCGCGACGCGTGCACCGGGCTCGACGCGCTCGAGCTCAAGGCGCGCGTGGCACACGTCGTCGAAGCGCTCGAGGCGCACTTGCCGCGCGAGCTCGATGCGGCGCTCTCCGCCGTCGTGCGCAGCGCCCGAGACGCCGAGCTTCGCGCGAGCCTCGACGAAAAGAGCGCGCTGTTCGTGGCCTGGCCGCTCATCGACTGGGTGCCGCGACGCGCCCTCGCCGCGCCCGAGCCGGCGTTGCACGCGCTGGCACAGATCACGTCGGCCTTTTCGGCCGAGTTCGCGATCCGCCCCTTCATCCTCGCGCACCGCGAGCTGACCCTCGAGACGCTCGCGCGCTGGACGAACCACAGCGACGAGCACGTGCGGCGTCTCGTCTCCGAGGGCACGCGCCCGCGGCTGCCCTGGGCCCCCGCACTGCCCGACTTCAAGCGTGACCCCTCACCGACGCTGCCGCTGCTCGAGGCGCTGCGCGACGACGAGAGCGAGTACGTACGCCGCTCGGTGGCCAACCACCTCAACGACATCGGCAAAGACCACCCCGAGCGGCTGCTCGACATCGCCGAGCGCTGGATGCATGACGCGCCGGCCCCGCGCCAACGCCTGCTCAAGCACGCGCTGCGCACGTTGGTCAAAGCGGGAGCACCGCGCGCGATGGCCTTGCTCGGCTTCACCAGCTCGCCGCGAGTCGAGGGGCGGCTGACGCTCTCGTCCGGCGCGCTCGCGCTCGGCGATACGCTCGCCATCGAGATCGAGATCAAGAGCCTCGCCGACCGCGCGCAGTGCTTCGTCGTCGACTACGCCGTGCATTTCTGCAAGGCCGGCGGCGCGCGCTCGCGCAAGGTCTTCAAGCTGCGCGACCTCGAGCTTGCGCCCGGCGAGACGTTTCAGAGCCGCAAGCAGATCAAGCTCGTGCACCGCTCGACGAGACGGCTGCACGCCGGCGAGCACGCGGTGGAGCTTCTCGTGGGAGGGCGCTCGGCGACGACGCTGAGCTTCCAGCTCACTACATCGCCTTCTTGATCCACCCCTCGATGTCGGTCTGCTTGAAGTTGTGGCCGTCTTCTTTGTGCGCCACGCTGCCGTCGCCGTTGCGCACCACCAGGCCGTGCGTGTCGAAGCCAAGCTTCTTGACGGCGGCCTTGCCCTCGGCCGAGAAGGCGTCGTGGATCTTGGTCGTGATCTTGCCGGACATGCTCTTGCCTAGGCCATTCACGATGGCCGTGATCTTTGCGCAGGCGTGTCAGCCGGGGATCGCGTAGTAGGCGACATGGATCGCCTTCTGCTTGCCGCTGCTGGCGCCCGTTGGCGCGCTGGCGGTGCCGCCGCCGGCAGTCGTGCCTGCCTTGGCGCTAGCCGACTCCTTCTTGCAGCCGGCTGCGAGCAGCAGCAGCGTGCTCAGCGCGGCGAGACCGATGATGCTTCGTTTCATCTCTCTATCGCTCCTGTGTTGAAACAAACAGCCGTTCGGCGCGTGCGAGCCGCCCCTCGAGCGCCCGTACGGCAGCCGCGCGAGCCTGCTCGGCGCGATGCGCGCCGGGCGCGAGCTGGAGCAGCGTGCGCGCCAGCTTGGCGGTCTTCGAGCCGCCCTGCGCGTTGCGCTCGAGAAACGCGCGCGCCTCGCCGCCGTGGTCCAGATGCTCGTCCAGCGCGGCGCCCGAGCGCATACAAAGCTCGTGCAGCAGCTCGAGCAGCGCGTGTGTGCCGCGCTCCGCCTTGTCGCCGCGCAGCGCGCCGGCCAGCGCCACGCACACCTGCGCGGCGTGATGCTCGGAGCCGCGCGCGAGCTCGGCGAGCGTGTCGGCGAGCCGCGGCAGGGTGAGCAGGCCGTTGGGTACGAGCTGCCCGTAGGCCGCGCCGAGCGCGGCGCCGTCGAGACGCCCCTCCTCGATGGCAGCCGTCGCGACGTCGAGCGCCAGCGTGCGCTCGCCCGGCTCCTTACATCCGAGCGCGGTGGCGACGAGCAGCGCCGCCATCTCGCCGCACGGCTCGGCCGCATCGAGCAGCGGCTCGAGGTAACGCCGGTAGCCCCAGAAGGCGTCGTGCCACTCGACGTTGCCGCCGATGCAGCGCAGGCCCTCTGCGTAGTAGGGCTCGCGCTGCTGCGGCCAGATCAGCGCGGCAGCGGCGATAGCGTGGCCTTCGAAGATCGCGCCGCCAGGAAACGCGGTGTCGCTGTCGTCGAGGGAGTCAGAGTTTTCGTGCAGCGCCAGCGTCACGTAGCGCGAGCTTTGGCGTGGCGATGGCGGCGCCGGCCGCGTGCCGACGTAGACGTAGGACCAGCGGCCACGACGCGAGAAGCGCAGCGCGTTGCGCGCCGGCACGTCGCAGTCGGGCGCCCCGCGCAGCGCGCGCGGCAGATGCTCGCTGAGCTCCGGCGACGGCTCGAGCGGCGCGCGTGCACGCGCCGCGGCGACCCACAGCGGCGGTGAGCTCACCGGTCCTTCGAGCGCGGCGCCGAGCGCGTATCGCAGCGCCCTGCCCACCTCGCTGCTAGCCGCGGAAAATGCGCGCAACGCCTCGTCGCGCCGCTCGTGCGCGAGACGCAGCAGCGCCTGCACCGCGTCGTAGCCGTCGGGGGCGCGTGTCAGCGCCCGACCGCGCTCGAGCAGCCGCATCGGATCGATGAAGCCGTCACGCTGCGTCGGCGTCGCCAAGAGCGGGCCCGCCTCGCGACGCGCCAGCCGCTGCGCCACCTCGTAGCAGCGCCAGATCACGAAGCCGTCGAGCCCGAGCTCGCTCATCATCTGCGGCTTGCGGTCCCCCTCGGGCGCCGGCACCACGCGCTCGGCCCAGGCCAGCGCGAGACCGTCGATGGCGCTCGGCAGCGAGCGAGCTTCCGAGAAGGGTTGGCCCCACTGGCGCTTGAGCAGCGTGCGCGCGCGCTTTCGCAGCGGAGCCAGACGCTGCGCGAGATCGGCCGGCTCCTCGGCGGCAAAGCGCGCCAAGCCGTCGAGCAGCCGCTCGAGCTCGATCGGGTCATCGCACGACTCGAGCAGCGCGGCGTGAAGCTCGCAAAGCTCGTCGAGCGAGCGCACGGGCTCGACGGCGGCGGCGCACAGCGTGGGCAGCGCGGCGCGCGTGGCCTCGCTGGCGCGGGGCGCGGAGAGCGCGGACAGCGCGGCGAGCGCGCCATCGACAGCGCACAGCTGGGCTTGCTG
>JAGQIK010000280.1 GCA_020431405.1 Myxococcales bacterium | reverse complement strand
GTTTTCGCGCAGCTCGGGCGGGATCCAAGGAAGGTCCACCGCCGCGAAGACCTCGCGCTCCTCGGCGCCGGCGACGCGCGCCGGATCGACCCACGGCTGCGGGTGCTCGGGGTCGAGCACAGCGCGCAGGAACACGCCGTATTCGGAGATCTTCAGCCCGCGCTTGTTGCCGCGCACGCGCAGCATGATGTTGTGGCGCGCGCCGCCGGTGAAGTAGCACAGCGCCGCGCCGAAGGTCTCGGGCACCACCACGCGCACGTCGACGCGCTGGCCGCCGCGCGGCACCGCGAGCCCCGGCAGCTGCTGCGCCAGGCGCAAGCTGACGCGCGTCTGCTCGCCGCGCAGCAGCACGTCCTCGACCTGCGGCAGCACCTCGACCTTGCTGAGCACCGCCTGCGGCTCGTAGGAGGCGACGAGGATATCGAGGTCGCCCACCGTCGGGCGCCCGCGCCGCGAGCTGCCCGTCAGCTCCACGCGCTGCACCGCCTCGAGGGCGCGCAGCGGCGCCGCCAGCGCCTCGCCGATGCGGCGCGCGAAGCACAGCGGCGTACGCCCGGTCTTGCGGCGGTGGTCCTCGATGGCGCGCAGGATGCGCCGCTCGCCGCGCTCGCCCCAGCGCGGCAGGCGCGCCAGCGCTCCGCTGCGCGCCGCGTGCTCGAGCTCGGCGATGGAGCCGATGCGAAGGTGCGTGTAGATCAGCCGCACCGACTTGGGCCCGAGCCCGTCGACGGCGAGCAGCTCGCGCACGCCGGTGGGCATCTCGCCGCGCAGCTTGTCTAGGTCCGGACAGCTGCCCGTGCGCAGCATCTGCTTGATGCGCACGATGGTGCCGTCGCCGATGCCGCGGCGCTTCTGCAGCCGGCCGTACTGAAGCGCCAGCGCGAGCGGCTCGCGGAGCTTTTCGATGATGCGCGCCGCGCGCCGGAAGGAACGCGCGCGGTACATGTCGCCGCCCCGGATGTCGAGAAGCTCCGACATCTCGAGGAACAGGGCGGCGACGGCTTCGTTGGTCACGATCTCCAGGCTACCGCCTGAAGACGCGACGCCGAAGTTTGGCCGCTAGAACGGGGCGAGGACGATCGCGTTGCTGCCCTTGAGCTCGATCGTCTTGCCTTGCTCGATGGTGATGCCGTCGGCCTGGCCGCGCCGCGTGGTCCGGCCTTCGACGTCGATGCCCTCGAGGGTCACGCCGTACTGGCCGGGCTCGAGGTCGAGGTGCACGTAGCCGGGCGCCGGGATGTCGCAGGCGTAGGCCTGGTCGAACTGGCGGAAGACCAGGTCGCGCCACACCACGACGCGCACGTTCTCCACCTGGTTGGCGCCGCAGAGGCCCGACTCGAAGGTCCACGACAGCTCGAGGCCGCCCGGGTTCTCCGAGGGCGGCACCTTCTCGAGCTGCACCTTGCCCACGTCGGTGACCTCGCTCGACGAGACCAACACCACCGGGACGGTGGCGCGGAAGACGACGAGATCGAAGTTGGCACCCTTGCCGCCCTGGACTTCGAGCGCGTAGGTGCCGGGAGGCACGTTGGTCAGCGTAGCGGTGCCGCTCGAGCAGCTGTACTCCTGGTCGACGACGGCACGCTCGGGCAGCCGCAGTCGCACGCGGATGGTGTCGATGTCGGCCTGGGTCGCGTCACATTGCACGCCGAATCCGAGCAGCCAGGAGAGCTTGACCTCACCGGGCGCCGGACCGTTGCTGCCGCAAGCGACCAGCGAGAGGGCGAAGGCGCAGGCTAGACTCGTCGTTTTCAAGCGCGTCATCTAAGGATCCTCCTCGAGATGTCTGATTGTCACCTACCCTAGCACGTACCGCCACTTACAGATGTGACTGCGGTCGCACGCGGGTGTGGGGGTCCGGCAGGTGGTACGGGGGCGGCGGCGCCGTCCTTGCCACGGTGTGATCGGGATCGCGTCGGCGCGCGCTCGCGCGCATTGCCCGCCCGCTCGCTCGCTCAGGTCTGCGGCTGACAGTCTCCGTCGGTGGCGGCCGTGCAGCCCGACGGGCAGCAGCGATCGCCGGCGATGCACTGGGTGATCTGCTGGAATTGGCAGCGCGCCTGGCAGGTGCCCGCGCCGAGCAGCGTGTCGGTGGTGCAAAGCTGGCCGTCGTCGCAGTTGACGGGGCACGCGCCGGGGCCGCCGGTGATGCCGGTGTCGCACAGCTCGCCCGGCTCGACGATGCCGTTGCCGCAGGTGGCGGTGACCATGCAGTCGTTGTCGTTGTTGTTGTCGCAGCCCACGGGGCAGCAGCCGTCGCTGTCGCGGCACTGCGTGACGGCGGGGAACGAGCACTGCGCCGCGCAGGTGCCGGCGTTGAGCAGCACGTCGCTGGTGCAGTCGTCGCCGTCGCTGCAGGTCAGCGGGCAAGTGCCGGGCTGGCCGACGGGGATCGCCGTGTCGCACTGCTCGCCGGTCTCGACGACGCCGTTTCCGCAGGAAGGCGAGCAGTCGTTGTCATTGTTGTTGTTGCAGCCGGTGGGACAGCAGCCGTCGTTGTCGGTGCAGGCCGTGATCGGCGTGAACGAGCACAGCGCCGAGCAGGTACCGCCGTTTTGCAGCGTGTCGGTGGTGCAGTCGTTGCCGTCGCTGCAGCTCGTCGGGCAGGCGCCCGGCTGGCCCACGGCGATGGCCGTGTCGCAGCGCTCGGGCGGCTCGACGACGCCGTTTCCGCACGACGGCGAGCAGTCGCTGTCGCTGATGGCGTTGCAGCCGGTGGGGCAGCAGCCGTCGCCGTCGGCGCAGGACGTGATGTTGGTGAACGAGCACTGCGCGTCGCAGGTGCCGCCGTTGAGCAGCGTGTCCTGCGTGCAGGCGTTGCCGTCGGAGCACGCGGTCGGGCACGCGCCCGGCTGGCCGGCGGCGATGGCCGTATCGCAGCGTTCGGGCGGCTCGACGACGCCGTTTCCGCAGGAGGCCGAGCAGTCGCCGTCGGTCAGCGCGTTGCAGCCGGTGGGGCAGCAGCCGTCGCCGTTGGCGCAGGCGGTGATCGGCGTAAACGAGCACTGCGCGCCGCAGGTGCCGGCGTTGAGCAGCGCGTCGGCGGTGCAGGCTTGGCCGTCGGAGCAGCTGCGCGGGCAGGCGCCGGGCTGGCCGACGGCGATGGCCGTGTCGCAGGTCTCGGGCGGCTCGACCACGCCATTTCCGCAGGTCGGCGAGCAGTCGTTGTCGCTCAACGCGTTGCAGCCCGTCGGGCAGCAGCCGTCGCTGTCGGTGCACGCGGTGATCGGCGTGAACGAGCACTGCGCCGCGCAGGTGCCGCCGTTCTGCAACGTGTCGGTGGTGCAGGCCTGACCGTCGGAGCAGCTGGTCGGGCACGCGCCCGGCTGACCGGCGGCGATGCCGGTGTCGCAGCGCTCGGGCGTCTCGACCACACCATTTCCGCACGAGGGCGAGCAATCGCTGTCGTTGACCGCGTTGCAGCCGGAGGGACAGCAGCCGTCGCCGCCCGTGCACGACGTGATGTTGGTGAACGTGCACTGCGCGCCGCAGGTGCCGCCGTTGAGCAGCGTGTCCTGCGTGCAGCTATTGCCGTCCGAGCAGCTCGTCGGGCACGCGCCAGGTTGGCCGGCGGCGATGGCCGTATCGCAGGTCTCGGGCGGCTCGACGACGCCATTGCCGCAGCTCGGCGAGCAGTCGCTGTCGCTGACGGCGTTGCAGCCGGTGGGACAGCAGCCGTCGCCGTTCGTGCACGACGTGATCGGTGTGAACGAGCATTGCGCGCCGCAGGTGCCGCCGTTGAGCAGCGCGTCCTGTGTGCAGGCCTGCCCGTCCGAGCAGCTCGTCGGGCACGCGCCCGGCTGGCCGGCGGCGATCGCCGTGTCGCAGCGCTCGGGCGTCTCGACGACGCCGTTGCCGCAGGTCGGCGAGCAGTCGTCGTCATTGAGCGCGTTGCAGCCCGACGGACAGCAGCCGTCGCCGTTCGTGCACGACGTGATCGGTGTGAACGAGCACTGCGCGCCGCAGGTGCCGGCGTTGAGCAGCGTGTCGGAGGTGCAGGCCTGCCCGTCGGAGCAGCTGGTGGGACACGCGCCGGGCTGGCCGGCGGCGATGGCCGTGTCGCAGAGCTCGGGCGGCTCGACGACGCCATTTCCGCACGACGGCGAGCAGTCGTTGTCGGTGGTCGCGTTGCAGCCCGTCGGGCAGCAGCCGTCGCCATCGGCGCACGACGTGATCGGCGGGAACGAGCACTGCGCGCCGCAGGTGCCGGCGTTGAGCAGCACGTCGCGCGTGCACGAGCTTCCGTCGGAGCAGCTCGTGGGGCAGGCGCCGGGCTGACCGGCGGCGATGGCCGTGTCGCACTGCTCGGTGCCTTCGACCACGCCATTGCCGCAGCTCGGCGAGCAGTCGTTGTCGTTGTTGTTGTTGCAGCCGGTGGGGCAGCAGTTGTCGTTGTCGCGGCACTGGGTGATCGCGCTGAAGGTGCACTGCGCCGCGCAGGTGCCGCCGTTGAGCAGCGTATCCGTCGTGCACGCGTTGCCATCCGAGCAGGTCTGCGGACAGGCGCCCGGTTGGCCGGCGGCGATGGTCGTGTCGCAGGTCTCGGGCGGCTCGACCACGCCATTTCCGCACGACGCCGAGCAGTTGTTGTCGTTGGTGGCGTTGCAGCCGGCGGGACAGCAGCCGTCGTCGTTCGCGCACGAGGTGATCGGCGTGAACGAGCACTGCGCGCCGCAGGTGCCGCCGTTGAGCAGCGCGTCGGTGGTGCAGGAGCTTCCGTCCGAGCAGCTCGTCGGACAGGCGCCGGGCTGACCGGCGGCGATCGCCGTGTCGCACTGCTCGCTGCCTTCGACGACGCCATTGCCGCAGGTCGGCGAGCAGTCGTTGTCGTTGACCGCGTTGCAGCCCGTCGGGCAGCAGCCGTCGTTGTTTCGGCACTGCGTGATCGCCGCGAAGCGGCACTGCGCGCCGCAGGTGCCGCCGTTGAGCAGCGTGTCGGTGGTGCAGGCCTGGCCGTCGTCGCAGGCCGTCGGGCAGCTGCCGGGGCCCGACGAGATGCCGGTATCGCACTGCTCGCTGCCTTCGACGACCCCGTTGCCGCACGACGCCGAGCAGTCGCTGTCATTGTTGTTGTTGCAGCCGGCCGGACAGCAGCCGTCGCCGCCCGTGCACTGCGTGATCTGCGTCGACGAGCACACCGCGCCGCAGGTGCCGGCGTTGAGCAGCACGTCGCGGGTGCACGAGTTGCCGTCGTCGCAGCGTGTCGGGCAGGCGCCGACGCCGCTGGTGATACCGGTGTCGCACTGCTCGCTGCCCTCGACCACGCCATTGCCGCAGGTCGCCGAGCAGTCGTTGTCGTTGACCGCGTTGCAGCCCGTCGGGCAGCAGCCGTCGCCATTGGTGCACTGAGTGATCGGTTGGTTGGAGCACGTCGCGCCGCAGGTGCCGCCGTTGAGCAGCGTGTCGGCGGTGCAGGTGTTGCCGTCGTCGCAGCCCGTCGGGCACGCGCCGGCGCCGCTTACGATGCCGGTGTCGCACTGCTCGCTGCCCTCGACCACGCCATTTCCGCAGGTCGCCGAGCAGTCGTTGTCGTTGACCGCGTTGCAGCCCGACGGGCAGCAGCCGTCGCCGTTGGTGCACTGCGAGATGGCGTTGTTGGCGCACGTCGCGCCGCAGGTGCCGCCGTTGAGCAGGGCGTCGCGCGTGCAGGTGTTGTTGTCGTTGCAGTCGGTGGGACACGCGCCGGGATCGCCGGCGACGATCGCCGTGTCGCACTTCTCGGTGCCCTCCACGGTGCGGTTGCCGCAGCTGGGCGAGCAGTCGTCGTCGTTGTTGGCGTTGCAGCCGGTGGGGCAGCAGCCGTCGCCGTTCTTGCAGGTGGAGATGGGGCTGTTCTGGCAGACGGCGCCGCAGGTGCCGCCGTTGAGCAGCGTGTCGGCGGTGCAGGCGTTCTGATCGTCGCAGCTCTGCGGACAGGCGCCTGGCTGGCCGGCGGTGATCGCCGTGTCGCACTTCTCGGTGCCTTCGACGGCGCCGTTGCCGCAGCTGGCCGAGCAGTCGTCGTCGTTGTTGGCGTTGCAGCCCGAGGGACAGCAGCCGTCGCCGTTGGCGCAGGCGGTGATCGGGCTGTTCTGACAGATCGCGCCGCAGGTGCCGCCGTTGAGCAGCGTGTCCTTGGTGCAGGCGTTTTCGTCTTCGCAGTCCTTGGGACAAGCGCCCACGGTGCCGTCGGCGATCTTGGTGTCGCATTTTTCGGGCGCCTCGACGCTGCCGTTGCCGCAGGTCGGCGAGCAGTCGTCGTCGTTGTTGGCGTCGCAGCCGGCCGGACAGCAGCCGTCGCCTTTGACGCAGGCGGTGATCGGCGTGTGCTCGCAGCGCGCGTCGCAGGTGTCGCCGTCGAATAGCTCGTCTTTGGTGCAGACGTTGCCGTCGTCGCACGACTTGGGGCACGCGCCCGGCTTGTCGTCAGCGATCTTGGTGTCGCAACGCTCCGCCGCCTCGACGACGCCGTTGCCGCACACGACGGCTTGCCCATCGGTGCCCTTCGGCGCGTCGCCGACGCGCGCGTCGTTGTTCTCCGGCTCCGACGAGCCGCAGCCGGCGCCTAGCAAGACCAAACCCACGAGCAGCCCGAAAAGCACCGCTCGGCCCCGACATCCAAAGCAAGCTATCATGCGTGACTTGCAGTTTATCACTACTCGGCTTGCGGGGAGGGCACATGCGTCTTTGTCTGGTGGGAGCGGACTTCGAAGAGAACCTCGGCATCGGCATGATCGCGGCGGCCGCCGAAGACGCCGGACACGCCGTGAGCGTCGAGCCCTTCAACCACCGCAGCGCCATGCAGGCGCTCTGCAAGACGCTGTGTACGCGCGCTCCCGACGTGATCGGGCTGTCGATCCAGTTTCAACACCGTGTGCCCGAGTTCCTGCGCCTCGCGCGCACGCTGCGCCGCGACGGCTATCGCGGCCACATCACGTGCGGCGGTCAGTTCCCCTCGCTGGCGTGGAAAGAGACGCTCGATCCGCGCAACGGCATCGACTCGGTGGTGCTGCACGAGGGCGAGCGCACCGTCGTCGCGCTGCTCGCCGCGCTCGAAGTCGCAACGCCGCTCGCCGACGTGCCGGGCCTCGCCATCGTCGGCGATGACGGCGCGCCGCTGCGCACGGCGTCGCAGCCGCTCGCGTCGCTCGACGAGCTGCCGCTGCCCAAGCGCTACCGTCCGCATAGCCGCCACATGGGCGTGCCGTTCATCCCGCTGATGGCGAGCCGCGGCTGCTGGGAGGCCTGCGCCTACTGCTCGATCGTCGCCTTCTACAAGGACGCGCGCGACTACGGCGGCGGAAAGCTGATCCGCCAGCGCAGCGCGCAGAACGTCGCCGACGAGATGGCGCTGCTGTGGCACCGCGCCGGCGGCTCGGGCGTGTTCTGCTTCCACGACGACAACTTCCTTCTGCCCAAGCCCGAGCGCTCGCTCGAGCGCGTCAAGGCGATCCACGCCGCGCTGGAGGAACACGGCGTGGGCACGCTCGGCATCGTCGGCAAGTCGCGCCCCGACTGCATCGACCGCCCGCTGGCACGCGCGCTGCGCGAGCTCGGCACGGTGCGGCTCTACATCGGCGTCGAGAACGCCTCGGAGATCGGCGCCGGCCACCTCGGCCGCGGCGCCAAGGCCTCGCGCGCCGACGAAGCGCTCTCGGCCTGCCGCGAGGCCGGTATCTTCGTCTGCTACAACCTGCTCGTCTTCGAGCCCGACTCCAGGCTCGATCACATCGGCGACAACATCGCGTTCATCCGGCGCCACCCGTGGTTCCCGGTCAACTTCTGCCGCGCCGAGCCCTACTACGGCACGCCGCTTCATCACGACCTCGCCGGCCGCGGCGGCCTTTCGGGCAGCTACCTCGGCTTCGACTACCGCATCGAGGACAACCGCGCCGAGCTGCTCTTCCGCGTCTGCGCGGCCGCATTCCGGCAGCGCAACTTCGCCCCCGACGGCGTCGCCAACCGCTACATGGGCCTCGGCTACGCCGCCAAGCTGGTGCAGCAGTTCTACGACGATCCGCACGGCCGCATCGGCTATCTGCTCGAGCGTGCCGACGACGTCACCAGCGGCATCTCGCTCGAGACGGCGAGCTTCCTCGAGGAGGCGCTCGAGCTGGTCGAAAGCGGCCTCGATCACGAGGAGCTGACGCGCCGCACGGTGGACCTCGGCCTGCGCATCGCCGCGGCCGACGCGCGCTGGCACGCCGAGCTCGACGAGACCTACGCGATGATCTCCGAGCTCGGCGAGCCGCCGCCGCGCCGTCCGGCCGAGATCCCGTCGCGGCTGCGGCGCCTGGCGCGCTCGATCGTGCTCGGCACCTCGCTGACGTTCGGCGCCTCGCTGCTCACCGCCGGCTGCGACACCAACAAGCCCGTGCCCACCGACGGCGGCCTCGACAGCACGCGCGACGGCTTCGTCGTCGACCCGCTGCCGCCCGACATGGGCCGCGACGCCACGCGCGACGGCTTCGTCGTCGACCCGCTGCCGCCCGACATGGGCCTCGACGCCGCGCGCGACAGCACGCGCGACGGCTTCGTCGTCGACCCGCTGCCGCCCGACATGAGCAGCCCGCAAGCGAGCCTCGACAACCCGCCCGCCACCGACCGCGAGTCCTGCGACGATCTCTTCCACTGGACCGACAGCTCGCCCAAGCGCTCGACGCGCTCGCAAGACCTGCCGCTCTACGACCCGCCCTCGGTCGAGCTGCAGAGCCGCTGCGAGGATGACCAGGTCTTCGTCACCGTGCGCGGCCTCGACCAGCCCGCCACCACCCGCTGGCAAGCCACCGGCGCCATCCACGGCGAGGGCCTCGACGTCTGCTGGCTGCCCGCCAGCGAGACCGATCTATTGCGCGTCGCCGTGCGCACCCGCGGCGGCGTCGCCGTGCTCGAGCTGCGCGCCCGAGACGCCGGCCAGCTCGATACGCGCTCGCTGCTCTAGCAGCGGGTGCGTTGACCTAGCGGCCAACGGCGTCATAGACACCCACACCCCCTCACCGCCCGGGTGGTGGAATTGGTAGACACAGGGGACTTAAAATCCGGTAAACGCTTCGCCCTGCGTCACCGCACTTCGTAAGGTGTCGAGTCCTCGCCCACGGCCTTCGCTCGCATCGCCCCGCTTCGCTCCCTTCCCCTCCACCTCAGCCACAGCATAGCCACAGGGTCCAGAGACGTCCGGGGGCGCTCGGCGGCAGTGGGCTGCCGACCCGGCAACACAGTTGCTCGACGGCAGCGACCCGCCGCAGCGCTGGGGCCTGTACGTCGCCCTCACCCCAGACGATGCAGCGCTTCGAGCAGCTCCTGGAGGCGTCGGATTGGTGCACTCAGGCGCATCGCAAAGTCAACTGTGATCGCCGTCTCGCTGTACGCGTAGCGCGCGCGCACGGCGTCGAGGATCTGCCGCAGCTCGTCGACCTGGAAGCTCTTGCCCGCTATCTTGATGTGGCGATGCTCCCGCAAGCCGTTTTTCTTCCGCTGCAGTTCGTAGCCGTCCTGATGAATGTGCGACTGGAAGCTGCGAGCGTAGTCGAGCCAGACTAGCTCGTCGGTGGTCAGCGCTTCGCGGGTGTTGCGAGACGCCTGTTCGATGCTGCGAACGAAGTTAAGGAGCAGGCTGGTGCGGCGCTCGTCGGCGAAGAACTCCACGAGGGCACGGTTGCGTTCATGTAGCGCACCGACGACCTCATGAAGGCGGATCCAGAACATGCCGAGCGTGTCGGCGTTCGTTTCGGCGCCTTCCTGTGCGATCGTCGATGCGATGCGCGAGAGGTCGCACACCCACTGAAGGTCTTGCCGAGCGCGCATGTCCGAGCGCTCGTTGACTGCTGCCAGGAGGCGCTGGTGATCGGCGGGGGCTAGCGGGTTCACGGCGCACGGTCTAGCACGCAGGTTGACGGGCGCAAGCCTGTACGGATGGGTCGGCGGCTAGGGCCGCCGACCCATCGGGGCTAGATCTTCTCGGTCTTGAACTGGCGGGGACCGTCGCGGAGCTCGACCTTGCGACCGAAGATGATCGCCACGACGGCGACAACGATGATGGCGATCGACGCCACGAGGCTGTTGTAGGTGTTCTTGGTGTCCATTCGTGTGGCCCTGGCCTTGGGCCTGCGTTCACGTACACCGTGTACGTGCCGAGGCTCGTCAGTCCCGAACACGCCCCGGGAGCGCTGGCGGCCAGAGCAAGTGCAAGGGGGGGACGTCCGCCGAGTAAGCCTCGGCGCCGGAGCCTCGCCACGCAGCGTGGAAGAGCGTCTCGGTGCTAGCCGGGCTCGTCATCGAGCCGAGAAGGCCAAGCACCAGCGACATCAGATGAACCATGATGCATCTCTAAGCAAAGTTGGCGCCAAGGCAATAACGACCCAAAGGGGCCATTTGCGCGCGATCGGCTGCAGGTGTGCACGTCATGACACAGCACAGGTGTTCGCATGTGCACAGTCGTGCGCACAACAGCACGCCGCCCAGCTAGCCGGGCAGGTTGAGGAGAAGCTCGGCAGCGAGCGTCTCGGCAGCCGCCGCGTCCGTTGTCGGCACGAACGCCCCCCACGGCGGCCCGACCTCCCCGAACAACCGCTCGAGCGCTGGGCGTGGCGCGCCGTTGGACGCAGCTGCACGCTTGAGCTGCAGCCCTCCCGCATCGGTCCACCGCAGCGCGAGCACAACGCCGTTGCCGACTTCGGGGATCCGTCCGTAGAAGTTCCCCTCCGTCGCGACCACATCGCTCGCCTGCGCGCGCAGATCCGCACCGAACCGTTCGCGCAACGCGGCCACAACCGCGCACTGGCGCGTCGCGATCATGCGGCCGTCGCGCGCGGCCACGACGCCGAAGTGCAGCTGCCGTCGCGCCTCGCCACACACGATCACGCGGTCGAAGTAGGCTGCGGCATTGGCATGCTGCCTTTCGATGCGCTCGCGTATCTCCCGGATCCCCGTGACGCCGAGTTCCACGTAGCCAGGCCGCGCGACGAGCGACGGGTGCACCAAGAGCCAGTCGATCGCAGCTCCCTTGGCGCGGTACTTCTCGGCCTTGGCCTCGAGTACGCGGCACACATCCTCAAGCGGCGTCGGCGACCACGCGTCGACCACGCGCGGGAACTCGATGCCCAATGTGCGCTGCCGGTCATACTCGCGCACCGCCTCGTGGGTCTGCCGGCCGAAGCCTGGCGCAATCAACACGCCGTCCTCGTCGTGCAGGTCAACGCTGATCATCGTGGCGAGCTCGACTCCGACCACGCTCTCGGTATTGAGTGTGACGAGAAGATCGGGCGGGTCGTCGCCTTCGTCGTAGCGCGCTTCAGGCATCGCGGCGAGGCCGTGAACGTCGCCGGTGCGCAGCGCTGCGATCAGCGCGTCGGCGACCGGCTTCTCGTCAGTGCGCAGGGGCATCGCGTCCGTTTGACCTTAGCGGCCGCACGCGTCAACCCCCGAGAATCGCGCAACGTGACAGGCGTCGTCACGCGCGGCAGCAGGCTTGTCCGCGGCCCTTGCCGACGTGGCGCTCGGGCTGCGATCGGCTCCGGGCGTCTCTGGTGGCTACCAGCCGTACTCCCGAAGCAGGTAGAGGCCGGTGGCGAACATCCATGCGCTGACGACGACTCCCAGCCAGTAGACCAACCATGGCAGCGGCTTGTTCATCACAGCCGCCTTTTCGGCCGACGCACCGCGCCACGGCGCGAGACCCCCAGCCGCCTCGACGAGTGGCTCGCCGGCAACCGCTCGCTCGCCCTCAGCGAGCACGCCCGAGACGAGCGTAGCGCCCGAGTCGGCAACGTAATGGCCACAGCGAGCGTGGATGCTCACTAGATGTGACCCACGTCGCGAGCGATGTCGGCAAGCTCGTTGTGGACAGCAGCCGCCATGGTCTCGTCGCTCTTGGACAGCAAGCCCTCGACGGTCTTGAGGTGCCTGGCGAGGGTTCGTGAGCGCTTCTCAGCGCGTTGGTGCGCTTCCATAGTCGCCGGTCGTTTGCGGGCGCTCTCGAGCTGTGCGATCTCCAGGCGCAACTTCGAACCCAACGCCATCGCCTTGTTTCGGCCATTGCGCGCGGCGCTGCGCTGGTTGTAGAGTTCGCGGCCGCGGGTAAGCCACGGCGAGACCTCCTCTTCGTTCTCGCGCTCTCGCCGCTGCCGTTCGCTGCGCCATAGCGCGGGGCCCATCTTGCCGGCGCCGCCATTTGCGTAGTCACCTGATTCGGCCACCAAGTAGGCCGCGTACTCGTCGTTTTCTTCGTAGCTCATCCTGAGCCAGGCTTCGCGGTCGGCTTCGGCCATCGCCGCCCTCATTTTGTTGGCCTCGAGCCGCTCATACTCGCGCACGTGCTGCGGCTTCGGTTGCGACTGGCCAAGCTGGGCGGCGAGCGAGCTTGATCTGGCGTCTGCGAGGTCGGATTTGCTTGCTCCGAGTCCGGACATGGCTGCTCCTACGAACGGCGCGCGAGGCGCCTGCCAAGGGTCGTGATGCGGCGCCAGGTGGCACGCGCGAAGTCGGTCAGCTCGTCGTATGTGGCGAGCACGAGTACCGTCGAAGCCGCGCAAGTCGAAGCGCTGCATCACCGGACGCGTTGCGGACGGCGACTGGCGCGCGCGGTCGAGAAAGCGAGCGAGCATCACGCGGCGCTTCCGTGTGCGGCTGCCGCGGTGGCGAGCTGCGCCCAACGCTCTGCAAGGCCCGCAAGCCTCTCGTCGTCGGGGCGCTCAGCGCACAAGCGCGCGAGCTTTGCGGCACCATCACGCCACCAAGCTGGTGTGCCCATCCCAACGCGCGGCATGTTGATGCCGCCTCGCTGGTTACGTCGCGTATATGGTGCCCGTGCTATTGTGTGTCACTCGCTAACTATTTTGTGCCACACGGACGCGGCACGAACAAGCGCGAAAGGCGCTTTTCGGGCCGAAATCGGGGCTTTTCGAGTCCGCTACGCGGCGTCTTAGCGCGCTTGGTGCGCTCGCCGCTGTGCCAGCCGGTGGTCAGCGACTGCCACCTGCTCCTCGAGGCGATCAAGGCGCATCATGTAGCCGTCGAAGTCGACGACGCGAGACGCGGCGCGGGCTATCTGGATGACCACGACCGCGGCTCGATTGCCGGACTTGACCGCCTCGCGGATCACCGCGTCCCAGGGCTGCTCGTCGCGCAGGTTGGGCGGTGACACGACGTCGGCCGGTGCGTCGCGAAGGCCGACGAGCTCGAGGTGCCGGCTGGCCGCGAACTGGTTGGCTTCGTCAGCATCGGCAATCGGCTCGCTCTCGTGTACTGCGCCGGCATGGTCAAGCCAGTGCACCACGTGGCCCCCACGGCGCTCCACGGCGATAACGCCCGGCATCGGCTCCACGTGGTCGACGACGTCGGACAGCAGATCCTGACGGCTCGTGTGCGCTTCTCGGACGCGGTGGTCGCGCGCGTCGAGCGCATCGAGCCGGCGGTCGAGGTCGGGGTACGGCAGATGCTGCCCCGATGCACTCAGCGCGGCCGCGAGCGTCCGGCCTTGCCGCAGCCACGTGATCGGGACGTCGTCACCGGCAGCGCACAGGCGCTCCGCCGCTCGCCACGCCTTGGCCGACCACATCGCATCGATCGGCAGGTCGACGAGGGGGCCGGGGTCTTCGCCCATGTCCGCTTTCGGCGTCTCGAGGCCCGCCAGGCGCGCGCGCAGCTCGGCTGCTTTGGCCTCGGCGGCTGCCTCGTCGGGGGCCCACTGCTCGAAGCGCTCGCCGGACTCCATCCACACGACGCGGTAGCCGTCCTTGGAGTGCTTGTAGACGCCTACGACGCGATTCGGGGGCTTCCGGGCCACTCTGCAAGTGTAGCAGGCGCTGTTTCAAATTTTGGAGCTTAGGACCCACCGACGTCGGGCGCGGTCGGGTGCCGCCGCGGAAGGTCGTGTTTTGAAAATGGAAACTCGGCTAGCGCCGACGTCGTTGGTGACGGGAACACAAACGTTACGTCGTAAAATCGCGTGCGCTCACACCGCTCGCACCCTAGGTAGACTGATCACAGTTCGTCAGACTAAGTGATTGCAGTTCGTCATACTAAATGACGTGCAGTAGTGTGGACGACGCATGGAACACGTAGCGCACCTACCATCAGCGCCCATTGACCTTGCCGATCGGCTTCGGCGAGTTGGTGCAGTCGTACGTGCCGCGCTCACGCGAACATTCACGTTCACCGACGAAGCAGAGAAGACGGGCGACGCGGTGATGTACTTCGCCGCTCTCTGCCACCTGACGAGCAGTGAACTACTCAAGGCCCAAACTCTCGACGACGTGTACGGCAGGCTGGACACGCTCATTGAGGATCCGCGCCTCTTCTCGCTACTCGAGCTCAGCATCGAGGCGTTGGAGCAGGAGCGAATTCCTGCGGTCGACAGAGCAAAGAGTCTGGAGTCGCTGGACGAGTTTGGTACGCGGCTGGCGGAGTTCGTGTCATCCGGCGCGCTGCAGCCGTTTCTGCGTGGAATGCAGGTGTTCTTCGTCGCCGTCACGGCGCTGCCGCCAGTCACCTCTGACGAGGATGCCATGGAGGCGCTGCGGCGCCTCCGCCGTGAGGGCCTGTTCTTTCTCGTGGATGACTCGGTGTGTCCTCGTGAGAAGCTCGCCGCGGTTCACGCTCTGAAGTTCGTCGCTGTCGCACTTTCGTTGATCGGTGTCTTTCTCCTTCGGCTGAAGGCCGAGCCCTGGCTGCAACTCGCTCTGGCGCAGGCTGCAGAGGCGAGTGCGTTTGAGTGGGCTCGTTGGGTGGCGTCCAAGCCGGATGTAGAGCTCTCCGAGGAGATAGTCTCGGCTTCCGCCCGCTATGACTGGACCGACACTGAGGCGGCTGTGGAGGCCTCTAAGGCGTGGGTGCGAGACATCCGCGCGAAGAAGCAGGACGCAGAGGCGTCCATCTACCCGCTCGACGCCTGGAAAGACTAGCAAGCGTTGGTCGCCCCGCGCGACATGTGGCGGATATCGCACGCGGACAAGACCCGTCCAGTAGTTGTGCTGCGCGTCTTCGAGGAGACCGGCGACGCGCTCGTGGCGGTCGGCACGACGAAGGTCAAGCCCTGGCCATCGCTTGTCGTCAAGCCGGAGGGGTTCGTTGGGAAGGCCTTTGGCCTGGTCGCGACCACCTACTTCTATCGGGAGCGTCGAGCGGTCGTCGGTCTATCCGCCTTCGTTGGTGAGCGAGTTGTGCTGTGTCCGCCCACGTTCTTTGCGCGGCTGCTTGCCTTCGTCCTCTACGGCGATCAGCCCGACTGAGTCGTCGCACAACCATCGCACAACCCTCACGCGCAGCTGCCGACAACGGCGGCATGCCGCCCTGCCGCCGCGGAGGACTGCTAGGTCAGCGACCACAACCCGCATCGATGCATGCCTGATGCAATCGGTCATACAGGTCGTCTTCGTCGCTGTCGTACTGCGCAACTAGCCACTCGGCGAGTAGGTCAGCGGCCACGTCCTCCAACGTCTCCATCACAGTGCCGCTAAAAGCGTCGGCCGCGCTTGCCCACTCCAAGATGTCGTGCCGATCAAGGTCGCCGTCCTTCGGCGGGGGCGTCTCAAGTACGCGGATCAGCTGTTCGGGCGTCTCGGGCAGCGGGTGCAGTAGGTCATTCATGGTCGTCCTCGCTTCGTCATCGTCCTATTTGACGGTCACGCCAAACGTGTGCGAGCTCAGCGTGCCGCGCAGCGTAAACACCAGCTGCACGCGGCCATTCGTCTTCTGTGCGGGATACAGCTTCACCTGCTTGGTCAGGTCGCCTACGTCGTACCGGACGCTCTGAGTCGGCGTGAGAATGATCTGGTCGGGTGCCGGGTTCTCGATGTCGACGTACTTCACGGTGCTCGGCGACTTGCTGAGCATCACGTCGATGTTGATCTCCTGGTTGACCTGCAGCTCGATGGGGTTGCCAAAGAACGGCTGCAGGTACACGCCATCAGAGGCATCAAGGCCAGCGCCGTCAACACTCGGCGTGCTGCTGCTGTCGCCACAGCCAGGCGATGCCAGGAGCAACACCGCGAGTGCCCACTTGATCTGCTTCATCGTTTTCTCCAGGCATGCGGGGACTAGGAGTTCTCCTTTGCCTGTTTCTTCATGAGGTTTGTGGCGGGCGTTGTGAGCGTCTGACGACTCTTCACTGTGCACTTCGGGCATTCGAGGATCGCGGCAACGTTTAGTGCGGGGCCGGCCATCGTCTGCACGGCGTCGACCACATATGCATCGAATGACCCGTCAGCACCTGCCGAGCTAGGGCCTCGGGACGGTAACCGTTCAGTGGGGTAGTTGCCGACCAATCGAGTCAGCGGCAGCTTGGCCGCATGAAGACCATCCAGACTCGAATTGAAGAGCGGGTCGAGGCGTTCGTCGTCGACCTTCAGCAGCTGGTGCGG
>JAGQIK010000279.1 GCA_020431405.1 Myxococcales bacterium | reverse complement strand
CGGGAGGTTGGGCCGGCGGAACTCGTGCTCGGAGTAGGCCTTGGTCTTGCCGTAGGCGGCGATCACGGCGCGTTCGACGATGGTCTTTCGCTCGTGCGCGGGCGCGTCTTTGAGGAAGGCGACGGCGTGGTCGAGGGCGCGCTGTTGGCGGTCGTTGCTGGTGCCGGCGAGCGTCAGTGCTTTGCGGTGCGCCTTGATGTAGCCGCGCAGCGAGGGGTTCTTGGCGATCAGCTCGCCGAGCTCGCGCTTGGCGTCATTGAAGGCCTTCGATTGGCGGATGGCGAGCCGCCAGGTCTTGATCGCCTCGCGGTGCGCGATGCGGCGCTGTTTGCCCGCGCGCGCCGCTGCGACGTTTGGTTGCAGCGCCATCAGGGCGAGCGCGAGCAGGGTGCAGATAGATAGGCACGTGGCGCGGGTGGCCATCACAGGCTTCGACTTTCCCCGGCGACCTGCGCGTCGAGCGCGTCGAGAGTGAGTGCAAGCGCGAGGCCACGCCAGCGCCACGCGCTTTCACGGGCTTGCAGAGCCCGCGCGTGCAGCCGGGGTGGCTTGCGTCTCGGCCACTGGGGGAGCTCAGCCCCCGCTCGCGACGAGCGCTAGCGCGCTAGGCCGTCAGCCAGCCGAGCCACCAGCGCCCGACCTCTCGGTCGTCGATGCTCGCGCGGTCGAGGTGATCGAGGGCGCAGCTGACCGCTGTCATCAGCTGCGTCGCCGTGGCGTCGACGACGACCTTGCCGCCGTCTTCGAAGCGCAGCTTGAGTCGGCAGCGAAACCACGGTGGCGCGGGATCCGCGTCGAGCAGCACCGAGACTCTTCTCAGTTGCCGACGCGCGTCTACGCGTTCGAGCGCGCGTGTCACCAGCGTTTCGATCTCGCGCGCGTGCGAGTCGGCAACGGTGACGCCCCAGATCGACATACGCAGCTTCATCGTCGGTACTCCTTGATCTCAGCGTACCGGTCTGACGCAGCAGGTCCATGAGCAAATATTCGATCTGACGTTCGCTTTGATGTGAACGTTCGACAAGAACGAACGATGCGTCCGGCGCCACTAGAATTCTGCGGTCAAAGCGTCGTAGATTTTCGGCCACCACGTTGTAGATCGCAGAACGGAAAGTCACCCAAGTGCCAACGCCCACACACTCGCTGGCGTCGAGACCGCTGGCGCTCTTTGCTTTCGCTTGTGCGGCGCTGGGCGGCGCCACGAGCGAGGCCAGGGAATCAGACTACGAGCCGCCGTCGATCTCGCTCGGACAGAACGTCGAGCTGCGGCCGAGCATTCAGTACCGCCCGCGCTTCGAGCTCAACAGCGGCCGCGGTGATTTCGCGCCAGGCAACAACCAAGAGCTGATCTCGCATCGCGCGCGCGCCGGTATCGAGCTGCGCGTCTCGAGCTGGCTGGTGGGGCTGTTCGAGGTCTGGGACGTGCGCGTTTGGGGCGAGGAGCGCGACGTCATCGGAGACGACGTCGCAGACGGGGTCGACATCCGCCGCGTGTGGCTCGAGCTGCGTACGCCGGGCGATGGCGCCGTGCGCTTGCGCGTCGGGCGCCAGCAGGTTGGCTTCATCGACGACCAGCGCCTGATCGCGCCGGCGATCTTCGCGCAGGCCGGGCGCACCCTCGACGGCGTGATGCTGCGCGCCTTCGCCGAGCGCTGGGAGGGCGCGCTGTTCTACTTCCGCGTGAGCGAGTCGGACGCGCCGCCCGTCGCCGACGCGCCGCTTCCGGAGCGCAACTTCGCCGGCGCCTGGATGCGGATCGTCAAGCGCCTCTCGTTGCACTTTCTCTACGACGATGATCTCGACGCCGACCTGCACCGCTTCACCGTCGGCGCGTTCTATCGCGACGCGCACGACTTCGGGCTGCGCTACTACTTCGACGCCTACTACCAGACCGGCACCAGCGGCTCGGGAGCCAGCAAGAAACGCATCCACGCCTTCCTCTTCGGCGGCCGCCTCGGCTGGCGCTTCAAGGTCAAGTCGAAGCTCACGCTGGAGGCCGCCGTGGACGTGCTCTCGGGCGACGAGAATCTCGACGACGACACCGACCGCGCCTTCAACACGCTCTTCAACGCCGGGCACCGGCATTACGGGCTGATGGACTATTTCCTGGCCCAGCCGCGTGACAATGGTGGGCGCGGGCTGTTCGACGGCGGCCTGCGCATGCAGGTCTGGCCGCTGCCGCTGCTCGACGTGGTCGCCCAGTTTCACCACTTCCGCTTCACGGCGCCGTGGATCGAGGCCGACGGGCGGCGCACCAACGCCGTCGGCAACGAGCTCGACGTGCAGGTCACGCTGCAGCTGCACCGCTACTTCGCCATCCGCGTCGCCTTCGGCGCCTTCACGCCCGATCGCGGCGTGACGTGCGTGCGCGGCGGCTGTCGCGACGGCGCGCCCACCGAGTATCTCGGCTACCTCGAGATGAACCTCGACATCCGCTGAGCGCTTTGTGTCGCTAGTGGATACTGTGGAGTAACAAAAGTATAGATTCTCTTCGTTATCGGGCCTGCCATGCTATGGGCTGGAAATATCCATCGGAGGGATGCTTATGCGTATCAGGAAGCTGTTTGGCGTGTTGGTCCTCGGCGGCGCCAGCCTCGGCCTCGCCTGCGGCGATGACGCCGGCGGAAAGCCGACAACGGACACCACCGGCGGCCGTGCCGATGTGGTGCTCGTCCAGAAAGACAAAGGCATCGCCGACACGGTGGCCAAGGACAGCAGCGTCGTCGTCGACGCCAAGCCCGCAGCCGACGCGCCACCCACGCCAGGCGGCGACGGCTCGCTGGACAGCGCCAGCGAGGACGCGCAAAACGGCGGTTTCTGCCCCAACGACGTCGCCTGCGAGAACGGCAAGCTCAAGAAGGGCTTCTACTGCTGCTGGAGCACCTCGTGCTAGCGACCGACGCGGCGCGCGCCGTGGCGAGCATCTGGCAGGCGCGCGAACGTATCGAGCTCGAGGCTGCCGCCTTGTTCGACGGCCTCGCCGGGCAGCTCGCCGACATCGGCGCGCCGCGCGCGCTGGTGACGATGGCGCGCGAGGCTGGCGACGACGAGCGCGCGCACGCGGTGATGTGCCGCGCCATCGTCGACGAGTTGGGCGTCGAGCTGCCGCCGCTGCCGCCGCCCGACGCCGCGCCGCTGGGGCCGGCCGGGCTCGACAAGCGGCAGCGCGCGCTCTACGCCGCCGTGGCGATCTCGTGTGTCACCGAGACGCTCAGCGCCGCGCTGCTGCTCGCCATGAACGACCGAGCGCAGCCGGGCCGCATCCGCGACACCGTGCATCACATCCTGCGCGATGAAATCTCGCACAGCCGCCTCGGTTGGGCGCTGCTCGCGGCCGAGCGCGAGCGCGGCGGCGAGGGCGCGCTGACGTGGCTCTCGGCGCACCTCGAGCCGATGCTCGCCGAGGCGGTGAGCGCCGACGTCGAGCCGATGTTCGAGTCGCGCGCCGAGCGGCCCGACTACAGCGCCCACGGCGTCTTGCGCCGCGAGCAAGTCGGCAGCGTCGTGCGCGAGGCGATCGAGCAGGTCATCGCGCCCGGCCTGCGCGAGCACGGCATCGACCCCGCCGCCGCGCTGCGTTTCGCCGCGCGCTACGGCTAAGCGGACGCGAAGGGATCGATCAGCTCGACGTCACAGCCGTCGAAATCGACCACGTTCCGCGTGGCGACGCTCGCGCCGTGGCAACGAGCGATCGCAGCGATCTGAGCGTCGGCGTGGCTGATGGGGCGTCCTACACGCTGCCGCGACGAGACGATGGTGGCGAAGATGTCGGCTGCCGAGCTGTCGAACGGCAGCACGCGGTCGGCGAAGTCTTCGGCGAACATCTCCGCTACCGTCGACTGGAGCACCTTGCGTCTCTTGCCTGCGGGAAGCAGTGCCACGCCAAGCAGAATCTCGGCCTCGCTTATCGACGTGGTGAAGAGGCTGGCGAGCGGTTGCGAGCCCACCCATCGCACGACGCGCTGGCTCGGTTCGGGCCGCATCAGCTCCGAGATGACGTTGGTGTCGAGAACGATCACGCGTCGAGATCAGGCGGCTCGCGCGGCAAGTCCCGCTGAATGGTGGGAAGCTCCACGCCACCGAGCTTGGCGAAGCGCTGGCGTATCGAGCTCGCCAGGTTGGCTCGCCGTCGACCGCGTCGACTGAGGGCCGCACGTAGAATCTCTCTCGCCTCCTCTTCCATCGAGCGCCCCTGTTCGGCGGCGCGCACCCGCAGGCGGGACTTCAGCTCCTCGTCCAAGTTGCGGATCGTGATGCTTGCCATGATCTGATCCTGCGTCATCAATGATAGCGATGCAATCATTGATGACAGGCTCCGATCTGACGACTGTCATTGCGCATTGCACTTGCAGCCCCATTGGTCATCGGCCTTACGGTATATTGATGGCCGAACTAAGGACTGCCGCCGGTGCCCACCATCCTGCTCGTCGAGGATAACGAGCTCAATCGCGACATGCTGTCGCGCCGTCTCGAGCGGCGTGGCTACGCTGTGGAGCTCGCCATCGACGGAGAGCAGGGCATCGCGCGTGCTGAAGCGCTGCGGCCAGACCTGATCCTGATGGACCTCAGCCTGCCCAAGATCGATGGATGGCAGGCGACGCGGCACCTCAAAGCGAGCGACGCCACGCGCCACATCCCGGTGCTGGCGCTGACGGCGCACGCGATGCCGGGCGACCGCGAGTCGGCGCTCGAGGCCGGCGCCGACGACTACGACACCAAGCCGGTGGTCTTCCAGCGGCTGGTCGACAAGATCACTGCGCTGCTCGGCCAGCGAGGATAGGCGTCGCGTGGCCAAGCTGCTCGTCGTCGATGATCACCCCGACAACCGCGATCTGCTCGCGCGGCGCCTCGCGCGGCGCGGCCACGAGGTCAGCGTCGCCGCCGACGGCGCCGAGGCGCTTCACGCCATCGAGACCGATCCGCCGGACGCGGTGCTGCTCGATCTGCACATGCCGGGGCTCGACGGGCTGAGCGTGCTCTCGCAGGTGCGGCAGGTGCACAGCAAGATCGAGATGCCGGTGTTGATGGTCACCGCCGAGACCGACAGCGCGATGGTGGTGCGCGCGATCCAGAGCGGCGCCAACGACTACGTCACCAAGCCGATCGACTTCCCGGTGATGCTCGCGCGCGTCGAGAGCCAGCTGATGCTCAAGGCCGAGGCGCCGCGCTCCACCGAGGTGGTGCTGCGCAGCGACGAGCTGCGCGAAGGCGACATGATCGACGGGCGCTATCGCGTCGAGTCGCTGATCGGCGAAGGTGGCTTCGCGGTCGTCTACAAGGCGCTGCAGGTCAAGACCAACCGCCCGGTGGCGGTCAAGCTGCTGCAGACGCACCGGCTGCGCGCTGGCGAGGCCGACGTGGTGTTCGCGCGCTTCGAGCAGGAGATGCGCGTCATCGGCCAGATCCGCCACCCCAACATCGTGCGGTTGCTCGACTCGGGGCGCATCCGTTTCGCGCGCCGCCACAAGCTCTCGGCGGCGACGCAGCCGGGCCACTCGCCGGGGCGGCTGGGCGGCGGCGCCAACAAGCAGCACAGCACCGACGAGGCCACCGCGCCTTACCTGGTGATGGAGTACCTCGAGGGCGAGACGCTCGCCGCGCGCCTCGAGCGCATCCGCACCATGACCGTCGATCAGACGCTGCGCATGATGCTGCCGGTGCTCAGCGCCGTCGGCGCCGCGCACGCGCAAGGCATCGTTCATCGCGACCTCAAGCCGCACAACATTTTCCTCGTGCGCGGCCAGCGCGCCGAGCAGCCCTGCGTGCTCGACTTCGGCGTGGCCAAGCTGGTCGACCAGGACAGCGACGAGATCACCGTCGAGTCGTCTGCGGTGATCGGCACGCCCGAGTACATGTCACCCGAGCAAGCGCTGGGGCGCCGCGACGTCGCCGAGCGCAGCGACCAGTACACCATCGCGGTGGTGCTCTATCAGTGCCTCACCGGGCAGAGCCCCTACGCCGAGGACGAGTCGTTGGTGCGCCTGCTCAACGACGTCGCCTTCGCCAAGTTCCGGCGGCCGCGCGAGATCAACCCAGACCTGCCTTTGGGCCTCGAAGAGGTGCTGCTCAAGGCGATGGCTGAAAAACCCGAGAACCGCTATCCCGACGTGGGCGAGCTCGGTCGCGCGCTGCTGCCGTTCGCGCGCCACACGACGCGCTCCGAGTGGTCGGCAGTGCTCGCCGCCATGCGCTGAGCGCACAGGAAGCGCAGAGAGATGCACGTACTGATCGTCACTACCGACGACGAGCTCGCCGCGCGCGTCGAGGCCGAGCTGCGCGGCGCTGACCACAGCGCGAGCCGCTGGCAGCCTGGCAAGCCGCATTCGTTGATGGGACGCGTGGCGGTGGTCGACGGCGGCCCCGATGTTGTCGCCGCGGTCAACGAAGCCGAGCCGGGCTTGCCCGTGATCGCGCTCTGCGAGCCGCGCGACGTGGGCAGCCTGGCGTGCCGCGGCGTGGCGAGCTTCGCGCTCAAGCCGCTGGCGCCGGGCGAGATCGTCGCGCGCTGTCAGGTGGTGACCACGCGCATGACGGTGGACAGCACGCGCGAGAAGCTGCTCGTCAAGGCGGTCGAAGCGGCCAACGACATCATCGAGATCACCAACCAGAAGGCCGTGCTGCAGTTCGTCAACAACGCCTACGAGCGAACGCTCGGCTTTACCGCCGAGGAGGCGGTGGGCAAGACGCCGGCGCAGCTGGTGCGCTCGGACATGCACGACCGCGAGTTCTTCCAGGCCATCGATCTCGCGCTCAGCCGTCCCGGCGGTGTGTGGCGCGGCGTGATCATCTCTCGCGCGCGCGACGGGCGCTTGGTGCACCTCGAGTCGACGGTCTCGGCGGTGGCCAACGACGACGGCGTGGTGACACACCACGTGGGCGTCAAGCGCGACATTACCAAGCGCCTCGAGGAGCGCGCGCAGCTGCGGCGCGCCAACAAGGCGTTGGCGCAGGCGCGAGATGCGGCGCTCGCCGCCAGCCGCGCCAAGAGCGAGTTTCTCGCCAACATGAGCCACGAGCTGCGCACGCCGCTCAACGCGATCCTCGGCTACAGCGAGATGCTGCTCGAAGACGCCGAGGACCGCGCCGACGAGGCGTCGGCCAACGACCTGCTGCGCATCAAAAACGCCGGCGAGCACCTGCTCTCGCTGATCAACGACGTGCTCGACATCTCGAAGATCGAGGCCGGGCACATGGACCTCTGCATCGAGCGTTTCGACCTGAGCCAGTTCATCGACGGCGTGCTCGCCACGGTGCAGCCGCTGGTGGCCGAGCGCGGCAACGCGCTGTCCGTCGAGCGCCCGAGGATCGAGGGCGAGGGCAGGGCGTTGATCGTCTCGGCCGACGAGATGAAGCTCAAGCAGGCGCTGCTCAACCTGCTCAGCAACGCCAACAAGTTCACCGAAAAGGGCGACATCACGCTCGAGCTGCGCCTCGACGAGCGCGAGGGCCGCCAGTGGCTGCACGCCAGCGTCAAGGACACGGGCATCGGCATCTCGAGCGACCAGGTGGCGCGGCTCTTTCAACCCTTCGTGCAGGCCGACGCGTCGACGACGCGCAGGTTCGGCGGCACGGGGCTCGGGCTGGCGATCAGCAAGCGCTTCTGCGAGATGATGGGCGGCACGATCACGGTCGAGAGCGAGGTTGGCGCCGGCTCGACGTTCACGCTGACGGTGCCGCGTCACGTGGCGACCGAGGCCGATAGCACCATCGAGGTCTCGACGCGCCGTGCCACCCAGGCGCCGCGCGCGGTGACGGTGGCCGACGCCACGCACACGATCCTGCTCATCGACGACGATCAGAACGTGCAGGATCTGCTGCTGCGCAGCCTCAGCGCCTCCGGATATCGCGTCGAGTGCGTCAGCTCGGGGCCCGAGGGCATCGAGCGCGCGCGCGAGCTTCGCCCCGACGCCGTGATCCTCGACGTGTTGATGCCCGGCATGGATGGCTGGACGGTGCTCGGCACGCTCAAGGCCGACGATCTGACGGCCGACATCCCGGTGATCATGCTGACCATGATCGAGCAGCGCTCGCAGGGCATCGCGCTCGGAGCGTCGGACTATCTGGTCAAGCCGGTCGACCGCTCGCGGCTGCTCGGCGTGCTGGGGCGGCTGCTGCCGCGCGAGGCGGCGCGCGTGCTGATCGTCGAGGACGACGAGGACACGCGCACGTTGATGCGGCGCACTGTCGAAGGCATCGGCCACGAGGTCATCGAGGCCGAAAACGGACAGGTGGCCCTCGACAAGCTCGACGCGCTGGGCGGCCGACCAGACATCGTGCTGCTCGACCTGATGATGCCGGTGATGGACGGCTTCACGTTCCTCGGGCGCCTGCGCGAGCAGCCGCGCTACGATGACATGCCGGTGGTGGTGGTGACGGCGCGCGAGTTTGCCGCCGCCGAGCGCGAAGAGCTGTCGCGGCTGGCCTACCGCATCATCGAAAAGGGGGCCAAGTCGCGCGAACAGCTGGTCGATACCGTCCAGCACTGGGTACGGAGCCGATTGGGTGCCGACGTCGAGTAATCGTCCGGTCTTGTTGCTCGTGCCGCTGCTGGCGGCCGTCGGCGGATGTCACGAGCTCGCCTCGTTTGTGGGGGGTGACGCTGGCGACCCTGGTGTGCGCGATGCGACGCTCGATGTCGACCTGCGCCCGAGAGCGGACGTCCCGCGCGACGGCATCCGTGACGCAGCGGACGCCCTGGTTGACGTCGGCATCGTCGACGCCGCCGACGCGACGGCCGATGCGCTCGCGGACGTGACGCGCGACGGCAATCAGACCACGCTCGAACTGACGGTGGACGTCACCGACGGGCCGCCGCCGACGCCGCCGTGCAACGGCAGCCTGCCCAACGTGGGCGTCGCGGAGACCTACCGCTCGGACATGGTGATCTGTCGCGACGCGTCCGGCGTGCAGAGACTGACGCAATGCACCGCCGAGAAGCTCTGCAACGTCCCCGGTGGCTGGCACATGTGTGCCGCCTCGGAGTTTCTCGCCCGCGGCGGCCGAAACAAACCGACACCCCGGCAGGGTTGGATCCAAGGATGCGTTCGCAATGGCGGCTCGGTGAGCGCCCCAGCCGATAACACCTGCTCGAGCTGCGCTCCGAACACGGGCCAGCCGCAGCAGGCGTTGTGGACCTGTTCGGGCGGCGTCAGCGGCCCGATGGCGGATGCGCTGTACGTGGGGCTGCAGAGCTGGAGCGGCTGCGCGCGCCCCGGCGCCAATGTGACGCAATGGGATGGTGCCTGGACCACGAGAGCCACCTCGGGGATGCTCACGGCGGCTGTCTGCTGCTACTAGGCGCGAACGGGTGAGGGGCGCGCCGGGGCGAGCACCACCGCCTTGTCGGTCTTTTTGATCTCGGTGTCGCTCTTGGGGTTGAGCTCGACGCCGCGCTCGGTGACCAGGCCCAGCGCCAGCGCGTCCTGCTCGAGCAGCGACTTGCGCAGCTCGTCGAAGCGCCAGTTCTTCATCGACTCCACCGGGACGGTGAACAGCTGCTGGCCGCGGCTGGTGGTGGCGAGCTCCTTGAGCACGTGCTGGACGCCCGGATCGAGCGCCTCCTGGACCATCATCATCGAGGCCAGCTCGGCGATGCAGACCACGCTGTCGCAGCCGGACTTGTACATCAGGTCGACACGCTCGGGGTCGATGCACTCGGCGACGGTGACCAGCTCGGGCACCAGCCGCTCGACGGTCAGCGCCACGGCGAGGCTGTGGTCGTCGCTGGCGGGGTCGCGCGGATCCCGCGCCAGCACGAAGACGTAGGCGGCGTCGGCGAGGCCGGCGCGCTTGAGCGTCGATTCCTTGGTCGGAGGCCCGCGCACGTAGCGCACGTCCTCGGCCTCGAGCTCGCGTGGCAGCTCTTCGAGCTCGGCGTCGACGAGCACTACGTCACGGTCGCGCATGCGTACGTCGTGCGACATCTCGTGCACGATCTCCATCACGCGGTCGGTGCTCTGGTAATGGATGATGATGACGTGGTCCTCGAGCGGGGCGTCGCCCATGCCTCGTAACTCCTTCGATCGCGACTCGATCAGGTATGTCGCCACGACGGACAGCACGTAGCCGAGAATGCTGATGCCGATGATCATCGTCGGCACGGCGACGAGGTAGCGGCCGCCCCACGAGGTGGGGAAGTGATCGCCATAGCCGACGGTGGTCATGGTCACGAGCGACCACCAGAAGGCGTCGCCCCAGGTGAGGTCCGGTTTGGTCACCGTCTCGAAGAACATGAAGCCGGTCGACGAGTAGGCGATCACGGCGATGGCGGCGACGAAGACTTTGACCACCGACGGGACGCCGCGTTTGCGGATGCGCGCGATCAGCGCGCGGAGCAGGCGCAGCATCGGCTACTTCTCCTCGCGCTGCGCTTGCCAGGCCGCCTCGAGGGCGGTGGCGCGCATGGTGGCCTTGGCGCTGCGCCACAGGCCGCGTTTGTCACGCTGCGCTTCGAGCTCGGCGGCGAGGTACTTGGGCTCGCGCGCGAAGGCGAAGCGGCGGTAGACCAGCACCAGGCCGCGGCGCACCAGCTCGAACCCGACATCCTTGCCGTCGGCGTGAAGGTAGGCCAGCAGGCGTTTGTGCTTGTCGCGCTTCTTCTCCTTGAAGTGCAGCGTGAGCTTCTTTTCGCGCAGGGTAGCGCGCAGCGCCTCGGCCGCCTGCGCGCCGAGGTGAGCGATGCCGGGCTCGTTGATGGTGGGCGAGAACGCGCGCACGCCGAGCAGGCGCACGACGAAGACGCGCTTTTCGTGGCGCACCGACAGTTCGTCGCCGTCGAGCACGCCGCGCAGCGTGACGGCGGCGCCGCTCTTGATATCGATCTCGCCTTTGTGTTGGCGCCAGGTGCGGCGGCGCTGCTCGACCTTGATCGCGAAGTAGATCGACAGCGCACAGAGCGCCAATATCAGCGCCCAGAAGGCCGTGCTCGGTGAGATCGCGAATCGTGCGCGGCGGGCCAGAAGCGCTCTCTACGGACGCTTGAGCTGGTACTTCTTGATCAGCCGGTAGAGGTGGACGCGGTCGACGCCGCTCTCGCGCGACGCCTGCGTGACGTTGTGGCCGGTGCGCCTGAGCAGCTCGGTGAGGTAGCGCTGCTCGAAGTGCTCGAGCAGCGTCGCCTTGGCCTCGCGGAAGGTCAGCGAGTCGAGGTCCTCGAGCGCCAGCGGCTGGTCGGGTGCCTCGAGGCGCAGCTCTTCGACGATCTCGGACTCGCTGCCGTCGGTGAGGGTAACCATGCGCTCGATGACGTTGCGCAGCTCGCGCACGTTGCCCGGCCACGGATGCGCACGCAGCTTCTGCAGCACCTCTTGCGAGATGGCGGGCGGATCGCCTTCGCCGATCTCGGGCCACAGCGCCTCGATCAGCGGCTCGATGTCCTCGATGCGCTCGCGCAGCGGCGGCAGCGTGAAGTGCACCACGCCGAGGCGGTAGAACAGGTCGGCGCGGAAGCTGCCCTGGTTGACGGCGCGCATCAGGTCCGAGGTGCTCGACGAGATGACGCGCACGTCGAAGGGGCGGCCGACGGTGTCGCCGATGCGGTGCGCCTCGCGCCGCTCGAGCACGCTGGCGAGCGTCTGCTGCAGGTCGTCGCTGAGCAGCTCGACGCCGTCGAGAAGCAGCGTGCCGCCGTCGGCCGCCTCGAAGGCGCCCGGCTGGTCCGCCGTGGCGGCGCCAAACAGCTCGCGTTCGTGGAGCGCCTCGGGGATCGCGGCGAAGTCGACGACGACGAAGGGTTTGTCGACGCGCGGCCCGTGGGTGTGCAGCGCGCGGGCGACGATCTCTTTGCCGGTGCCGGTCTCGCCTTCGAGCAGCACGCCCGAGTCCTGCTCGGCGACGCGCTCGAGCTTGCGAAACAGCTCGCGCATGGCGGCGCTGCGGCCGATGACCTCGCCGAAGTGATCGACGGAGGGCAGCGGCACCTCTTCCTCTTCCGACAGCGGCGTGAAGCGCAGCTTGGTGTCGCCGAGGCGCAGGTCGAGGGGGCCGAGGATCAAGGCCTGGCGCAGCTCGAGGTTGCCGGCGGTGGTGCCGTTGGTGCTGTCGAGGTCGGTGAGGGCGAAGCCGTCGGGCGTGATCTTGATGCGCAGGTGATGGCGCGAGACCGACGGGTCGTTGAGCACCATGTCGTTCCAGTCGGCGGAACCGACGGTGGTGGTTTCGCCGGCGGTGATCAGCTGCTCGCCCTTGTCGGGGCCCTCGAGCACCTGGAGCATGAACTTGCGGCGGAACAGTCGCTGGCCCTCGCCGGGCGATTGCACTCGTATCGTCGCGTTGGTCATGCCGCGATACTATCAAAAGGGTGACGCCAAAACCGCAACCGCTGACCGACGCCAGCATCACCAAGCTGGAGGCCGGCACGCGCGTCGACCACTTCCGCCTGGTGCGGTATTTGGGCAAGGGCGGCACGGCGGTGGTGTACCTGGCGCGCGACAGCAAGCTCGGCCGGCGCGTGGCGCTCAAGATGGTGCGCCCGAGCTACGCGGCGTCGCCCGAGGCGCGCGCGGCGTTTCTGCACGAGGCGCGGGCCACGGCGCGTTTCAACCACCCCAACATCGTCGCGATCCACTTCGTCTCCGAGTGGCGCGGCATCCCCTACGTGGCGCTCGAGTACCTCGAAGGCCACACGCTGAGACAGCGCGTGGGCGAGCGGCCGCTGGGCGCGGCGGAGGCGACGCGCACGGGCCTGGCCATCGCGCGCGCGCTCGACGTGGCGCACGGCGCGGGGATCGCGCACGCCGACCTGAAGCCCGAAAACGTGCTGATCCCGCCCGACGGCCGCGTGCGGGTGGTCGACTTCGGGCTCGCGCGCGTGGTGGGCCGCGGTGAAGAGGGCGGCGCCGACCGCGGCCCGCACGGCGGTGAGGACGCCGACGCCGACGATGACGCCGACAGTGACGCCGACAGCGCGCGCGATGCGGGCGAGGCGTCAGCACGCGGTGACCATGGTGACGGCGACGACGCGGCGGAGTTGGCTCTGGCGATGGCGCGCCCGACCGAGCGCCGGCCGCGTCGGGTGGTCACGGGGCAGCGCGTGCAGAGCGAAGCGCCCAAGGTGCAGGGAACGCCGGCCTACATGGCGCCCGAGCAGTGGCGCGGTCAGGCGGTCAGCGGCGCCACCGACATCTGGGCGCTGG
>JAGQIK010000035.1 GCA_020431405.1 Myxococcales bacterium | reverse complement strand
TCGTCGCGCTGCGCCTGATGCGCATCGCCGACCACGACCAGCAGCTGCTGCGTCGCGTGCGCGCGTTTCTGGCTGGGCTCGAGCAGCTCTCGCGCGCCGCCAAGCCGCAGCCGCGGCGCGTTGTGACGCTGGGTCTCGGGTCGGTGACGCTGCGCGCGCGCGTGCACAGCGAGCGCGGCCTGTTGGTCCTGCGCCGCGAGCGAGCGCAGATCCTCGAGCTGCTCGGCGTGGTGGAGAGTCGGCTCGGCTTCGACGCGCGCGCCGTGCGCCTGCTCGAAGCCTCGCTCGCCGCCGCCCGCGACAAGGTCGCCGCGCGCCTCAACCTCGCGCTGGCGCAGGCGCGCTCGCTCGATGTCGCCGCCGCGCGCCGCACCCTCGCGGCCATCTCCGCCGCGCAGCGCCGCCAGAACCCGCGCGTGGCGAACCTGCTGCGCAGCCTCGCGCTCGTCGAGGCGCGCCTCGCGGCGGCCACCAAGCTTGGCTTCGTCGTCGGCAAGAAGCCGCCCGACCAGGCGCCCGTGCTGCGCAAGCTCGCCGAGGTCTACGTGCTGCTCAAGACGCCGGCACGCGCCGCGCGCCTGCTGCGCCGCGCCATCGAGCTGCAGCCCGCCGACCGCACGCTGCGCGTGATGCTCGCGCTCGAGCTCGCCGCCAGCGGCGACCTGCGCGGATCGCTGGCGACGATCGCGCTGGCGCGCCAGCACTTCGGCAAAGAGGCAGGGCTCGACGCGCTCGAGCAGCGCGCGCGGAGGCTCTACGAGGGGTGGCGGGCGAAGGTGAATCGGTAGGGGCCTCGGGCCTCGGGCCTCGGGCCTCAGTAGCGCGTGCCGCCGCAGGCAACGACGGTGGGTGTGATGCGCGTCACCAGCGCACGCAGGCTCGCGTAGATTTCGCGTATGCTCTACGTCGAGTCTATCTAGTGGAGAAGGCGATGCGCTCGTTCATCTTGACCCTGGCCCTCGGCACCTTCACTTGCGGGGCCCTCTTCACCGGCTGCGCCAGCCAGCAGCTCAAATTCAGCACCATCGACAAGCGCGACCGCTTGCGCTTCGCGGCCTGCCGCAAGGACGTGGCGCGCTACATGTGCCCTGACGACCCCGACTGCGAGGTCAAGGCCGCCGAGGCCTACGCCCGCGAGCGGGCCGACGCGCGCCTGCAGTGGCTGATCGACTACAAGTGCCCCAAGGACAAGATCCGCATCGGTGACGACGCCTGGAATCGCCAGGAGAAGAAGCGCCTCGGACAGTGACACTGGCGCGGTGCGCTCGCCCCTGACACGTCACACCATGCCGTCGACGCCGCTGCCCTCGAGCAGCAGCGCCTCGGCCGCGCGCATGCGCCGCGCCTCGGCCGCACGCTCGTGGTCGTGGCCGGCGAGGTGCGCCAGGCCGTGGGCCAGCAGGCGCACCAGCTCGTCATCGAGCGTTCCGGGCGCTTGGCGGGCCGCCTGCTCGACGGAGATCACGATGTCGCCGAGCAGCCCGTGCTGCCCCGGCGCGCCGCCGGCCTCGAACGACAAAACGTCGGTGGTCTTGTCCTTGCCCCGATAGTCGCGATTGAGCGTCTGTACGCGCTCGTCATCGCTGAGCAGCACCGACAGCTCGAATGCGAGGCCGTCCTCAGTCGAGGCCGACTCAGTTGAGCCCGATGCGTTTGCCCAGACGCTTGATATCCGGCTGAGCATCGCCCGTGCCTTCCGGCGCAGTCTCTGTCGCCCCGGCCGATCCAGCAGCGGCCTCGCCCTTCCCTCGGTCCTCAGGCTGAGCAGGTGCTGCGGCGGCGGGGGCTGCTGAAGCGGCGGCTCGCTCGGCGGGCGCGGCTTGCTGGTTGTCGGCGCTCGCGCTGTCGACGGTGCGGCCGGTGGCGTCGGCGCGCGCGCCTTGCTTGACGCGCGCGTGCTGGCGCGACTCGCGCTTGGCGCGCGCGTGCTGACGCGACTTGCGCTCCGGTCGGATCGGCTGGGGCGCCTCGATCTGCTCATCGTCCTCTCGCGCTGGCGCGCCCTCGCCCGCTGCGGCCGCGGCCGGCGCCTTGCGTTGCTTGTCCGCCGGCACCTTCTTCGCCGTCTGATCGCGCTGCCACGGGTAGGTCGGCCGCTGGTGGTAGATGCCGCGCAACACCTGCAGGAAGCTCTTGGCGATGAGGTGCAGGTCGCGCAGCGTGAGGTCGCACTGGTCGAGCTGACCGCTGGCGAACTTGCTGTTGATCATGCGCTGCACCAGCTCGCGCAGGCGGTCCTCGGTGGGCTCGGGCAGGCTGCGTGCTGCCGCCTCCACACCGTCGGCGAGCATGATCACGCCGGCCTCGCGCGACTGCGGCTTGGGGCCTGGGTAGCGATAGTCCGACTCGTGCACTTCCTCGTCGTCGTCCTTCTGCTCGCGCGCCTTGGCGTAGAAGAACTCGATCAGCTGCGTGCCGTGGTGCTGCATCGCCGTGTCGACGACCAGCTGCGGGATGCCGTGCTCGCGCAACAGCTCGATGCCGTCCTTGACGTGGCTGCGGATGATCAGCGCGCTCATGGACGGCTTGAGCCGGTTGTGCGGATTCTCGCCGCCCTTGAGGTTCTCGGCGAAGTAGCTGGCGTTCTTGATCTTGCCCACGTCGTGGAAGTTGCACGAGACGTGCGCCAGCAGCGAGTTGGCGCCGATCGCCTCGCAGGCAGCCTCGGAGAGGTTGCCCACGACCATGCTGTGGTGATACGTGCCGGGCGCCTGCAGCATCAGGTCGCGCAGCAGCGGGTGGTTGAGGTTGGCCAGCTCGAGCAGCGTGACGTCGGTGGTGTAGCCGAACAGCCACTCGAGCGCCGGCAGGAACGCCAGCACCACGAACGAGGCGATGAGCCCGCCGCCAAAGCCGGCGGCCACCGAGAAGAACAGGTGCGACAGCTGCAGCTGCCCGCTGATCACGGTGAGACCCAAGCCCAGCGCCGAGCCGATGCCGCCAGCGAACAGGCCGGCGCGCAGCATCGAGCTTCGCGACTGCACCTTGGCCATGCCCGCGGCGCCGACGAGGCTGGTCAGCAGGTAGAACAGCATGATGCCGAGCCCGCCCGAGCGCTCGAGCGCAAGACCCGCCAGCGCCGAGAGCATCACGGCAAACAACGCCGCCGCCTCGGCGCCGATCAGCAGCCGCACCAGCATCGCACCCGCCGCCACCGGCAGCAGGAACGGATAGACGGCCGTGTCGTCGACGGTGTCTGACGCCGCCAGCACGCCGCGCGTGATCGCCAGCAGCAGCATCATCAGCAGGCCCATGCAGACCAGGTCGCGCGGGCGCAGCGAGAGCTTGCGGAAGTGATGGCCGGCGAAGCGGTGAACCACCGCGAGCAGCACCGCGATGAGCAGCGCGATGCCGAGCAGTGTCAGCTGCGCGCGGCTCACGCCGGAGTACGTCGACTCCATCTTGGCGATGATGCGCATGTGCTCGGCCGTCACCGGCGTGCCGTCGCGCACGATGACCTCGCCTTTGATGAAGCGGCGCGGCTCGGCCTGGATCGCCGCGCGCGCCGCGGCCTTGCGGCGGTCGGTCTCGGCCTTGTTGAACGTCAGGTTGGCGTTGCCGAGCACCATGCGCTTGGCCAGCCGCACGAGCCCCTTGCGCAGCTTGGGCGGCAGCTTGCTGGCGTGGATGTTGGCGCGCTGCGCGATGCGCTTGGCCAGCTGCTGCGTGTCCTGAATGCCGGAGAAGTCCTCGAGGCGCTTTTCGCTGCGATCGCTGACGCGGCCACGAACCATGTAGCGCACCACGATCGGCCGCCCCTCGAACGGCTTGAGCGTGCCGCGGTGGGGCATCACGAGCTGCTCGACGGCCGAGCCGATCAACACGAGGAACGCCGCGCGCAGGTCGGGCGAGAACTTGTTCTTGTAGAAGTGATCGAACGTCGCCTTGTCGACGCTGA
Organism: Myxococcales bacterium; assembly: GCA_020431405.1. Lineage (GTDB taxonomy): Bacteria > Myxococcota_A > Polyangia > JAGQIK01. Next base: position 5,073 of record JAGQIK010000035.1, on the reverse strand, counting down.
CGCCGATCTCGTTGGCGAAGAGCTTGCGCAGCTCCTTCTTGTCGGGCGGCTTGTGCTTGGGCGGAGCTGCCGGCGGCGGCGTGGCCGCCACGGCCGAGCCCTTGGCCGATCCAGCGCCCTTGCTGCCCTTGCCGCCCTTGCCTTTGCCTTTACCCTTGCCCTTGGCGCTGCCGGCGGCCGGCGGCGTGTCGGCGGGCTTGATGACGCCGCCCGCCCCGTCGAGTCGGTGCGTGTCGAGCGCGCGCGCCATCGCCTCGAACGCGAGGTTGATGCGTGACAGCAGCAGCGCGAAGCGATCGGTGTGGTTGTCGAAGACGGGCAGCACCTTCTCGGCGGCCGCGGCGCGGCGCCGCTCGAGGGTCTCGTCGCTGGGGTGGTACTTGAAGGTGCGGCTGGCTTTGACGTTCTCGGGCGCCGGCGAGCCGACCTTGAGCTTCTGGCCGGCGGAGTCGCTGCGGACCAGCGAGGGCCCCACGAGCAACGCGAGCGAAACCACCAGCACCGCGGCGAGCGAGAACTGGACAGGGCGCTTCTCCAGCGCGCTGTCCATCAGCGTCAGCATCCGGTGTCTACCGGCGCTGCGCTTCTTGTCTTTGCCCTTGGATTCGCTTTCGGCCATTGGTCCCTTGGCGGCTCGGCCGCGACCGCCGCCCGACAACCATACAGCGGGGCGCGGTCTCTGCCTGATTGTCCGAGCCGGGGTGTCCTACCTCTACCTACCTATGGCACGCATGGCTTAAGGTCCAACGCCCATTGTAGCGCACAACCGCACCCCACGTCGCTGGCCGAGATGCAGCGCTAAGATCGCGTCACGGCGTGGTTTCGTCGGACTCATCGGCGTCCGAGCCTTCATCGGCGCGCGCGCCGAGGTCGGGATCGGCCTCGCGGCGCACGCCAGCGGACGACGGGCCGGCCGCTGTCAGCGCCTCGCGCTTGCGTCCGTGACGCTCGTAGGCGCGGATAATCTTCATCACCAGCGGGTGACGGACGACGTCGGCCTCGTCGAAGGTGCAGAACGTGATCCCGCTCACCCCGCCGAGCACCTCGAGCGCCTCGGCGAGCCCGCTGCGCGCGTTGGACGGCAGGTCGCTCTGCGTGATGTCGCCGGTGACCACGGCCTTGGAGTCGAAGCCGAGGCGCGTGAGGAACATCAGCATCTGCTCGCCGGTGGCGTTCTGCGCTTCGTCGAGGATCACGAACGAGGCGTTGAGCGTGCGCCCGCGCATGAAGGCCAGCGGGGCGACCTCGATCTGGCCGCGGTCGATGAGCAGCTGCACGCGCTCGACGTCCATCATGTCGTTGAGCGCGTCGTAGAGCGGGCGCAGGTACGGGTTGACCTTCTCGACGAGGTCGCCGGGCAGAAAGCCGAGCTTCTCGCCCGCCTCCACCGCGGGGCGCGCGAGGATGATGCGCTTGACGTCGCGCCGCTGCAGCGCGGCGACCGCCATCGCCATCGCCAGGTACGTCTTGCCAGTGCCGGCCGGGCCGATGCCGAAGACGATGTCGTTCTGGCGGATGGCGTCGACGTAGCGCTTCTGGGCCGCGCCCTTGGGTGTGATGGTGCCCGAGGCGCCGGCGAGCACGGTGTCGCTGAAGATGCCGCCGACATTGACGCGCGCGTCCGACTGCATGGCGCGCGCGGCGCGGATCAGGTCCTCGGTGTCGAGCAGCCGGCCGCGCCGCACGAGCGCGTAGAGCTGGCCGAGCAGCGACGTCGCGAGCTCGACCTGCTCGCGCGCGCCGATGACGCTGACCTCGTTGCCGCGGCGGTTGATGCGCACGCCGAGCGCCGAGCGCAGCGTCTTGAGGTTGCGATCGCCGGGGCCGAACAGCTGCTGCGAGACGCCGTTGTCGTCGAAGACGACCTTTTCGCGCACCTCGCTGGTGTCGTGCGCGCTATCGGCCATTGACCTGCACGACGACCTTGCGCCGCCGCGGGCGATTGTCGAAGTCGATGAGCACGATCTGCTGCCAGGTGCCGAGCATCAGCTCGCCCGCGGCGAGCGGCACCGTGATCGACGGGCCGAGCAGCGCCGAGCGCACGTGCGAGTAGCCATTGCCGTCGCCCCAGCGCTCGTTGTGCGCGTAGCGCATGTCGCGCGGCGCGATGCGCTCGATGGCGGCGGCGAGGTCGGCGACGGCCCCCGACTCGAACTCGATGGTGCTCACCGCGGCGGTGGAGCCCGGCGTGAAGACCACCACGTTGCCCTCGCGGATCTCGCTCTCGGCGACGCGCGCGGCGACGTCGGCGGTCAGGTCCAGGATGTCGGTGTCGGCGCTGGTGGCGCGTTCGAGCGTGAAGGTCTTGCAGCGCCAGCCAGCGTTGTCGGGTGATGCGCCCAGAGGACGTTCTCCTTGACGGCGGTCACACCAATGTAACAGAAAACGGCGATCCTGCAGCGCCAGACCCGGAGCCACGCCCTTGAGCTCGAAATCGCCCGACATCACCTTTCGCACCGACGAGACGCCGGGCACCCTGCCCTGGCTCGTCGCCATCATGCGCCGCCTGCTCGCGCCCGACGGCTGCCCCTGGGACCGCGAGCAGACGCTCGAGACGCTCAAGGGCTATCTGCTCGAGGAGTGCTACGAGGTCATCGACGCCATCGACGCCGGCGACAAGCACGAGCACGAAGAGGAGCTGGGCGACCTGCTCTTTCAGATCGTGTTCCAGTCGGCGCTGGCCGACATCGAGATGGCGGGCGTGATCACGGCTATCGGCGACAAGCTGATCCGGCGCCACCCGCACGTCTTCGGCGAGCTCGAGGTGGAGGACTCGGACGAGGTGCTGCAGAACTGGGAGCGCATCAAGGCCACCGAGCGCGGCGGCAGCGCCCGTAGCGCGTTGGCGGGCGTGCCGCGCGCCATGCCGCCGCTGGCGCGCGCCAACCAGCTGCTGGTGCGCGCCGAGCGGGTCGGCTTTCGCTGGCCCGACGACGAGATGGCGCGCGAGAAGGTCGACGAGGAGCTGCGCGAGCTCGACGAGGCGCGCGGGCGCGGCGACGTCGCGCACGCCGAGGCCGAGCTCGGCGACGCGCTCTTCGCGCTGGTGAGCTTCGGCCGCCGCGCGGGGCTCGACCCCGAGCGCGCGCTGGCCAGCTCGGCGGCGCGCTTTCAGCGCCGCTTCACCGCAGTCGAGCGCGAGATCGTCGTCGAGGGCGGCGGCAGCATCGCCGAAGCGAGCGACGACGCGCTGTTTTCGGCGTGGGAGCGGGCAAAAGCGCGCGAGTAGCGAACCGGCGCGCCATACGCGTGTCAGACTGCCTACCGTGCGCGTCGTCCTGCCTCTCGTTCTAGTCGCCACTCTGCTGCCGAGCGCCGCCAGCGCCGAGCGCGGGCTCGCCCTCGGGCGCGCGCATCTGACCACCGTCCCGCAGGCCGCAGTGCGCGGCATCGAGATGGGGATGCCGCGAAACGGCCCCTACGGCCGCGCCCTGGCGCTCGACGCGATGGGCCGCTGGCAGCAGTCGGGCCTCGCCTACGTCGAGGCGATCCGAAAATACGAGCGCATCGCGCGCGTGTATCCCAAGCGGCGACGCCTGATGCGCGACTGGATCATCAAGGCGCGCTACATGCTGCTGCAGAGCAACCGCCTCATGCAGCATCGCTACAGCCTGGCGCGCGCCATGGGCGGCGTGGCGGCGCGACTGTTCGACAACGCCGACGCCATGCACCAGAAGTTCCTCGCGATCCGCACCTTCTGGGGGCGCGAGCCGCGCAAGCTGCGCAAGCAGATCCTGGCGCTCTACCGCACGGCGATCCAGTGGAGCCCGGGACACCGCTTGGCGCGGCTCGGTCGCGCCACGTTCCTGCACCAGATCGGCCGACACAAGGCAGCCGAGCGCGACCGCGCGGCGATCGAAGGCGAGCTGCCGCAACGCTTCGCTTACGAGCAGGCGCGCTACTACGCCGCGGCCAACAAGCTGGCGGCGGCGATGGCGTCGCTGCGCGAGGCGCTGCACTATCACGGCGCGAGCGCGCGCCAGGCCTACGCGTCCAACGACTTCGACGGGCTGCGCCACGTGCTGGCGTTTCGGCGGCTGATGGAGCGCCTGCTGCCGTGAGGGAGCGCTAGAGCCTGTCGGTCTTGATGTCCTGATCGAGCCGGAAGAGGCTGCCGCGAAGCGATGCGTCGAGGGTGTAGGTGCGCGAGACGGCGCCGCCCTCGAGGATCACGGTCAGGCCCGAGCCGGGGCGACGGGCGCGCAGCGCCATCAGGCGCGCGTCGACCTGCATGATCTTGTAGTCGACGTCGGCCGGCGACTGCCCGCTCCAGCTCGACTGGTCTACCAGCTGCCCGGCAGCGTCTCGAACGACCATCTGCAGCACGCGGGCGGCGGGGCTGTCGGCGACCTCCTCGCGCGCGCCGCAAGCCGACAGCGCGAGCGCTGCGAGCAGGAGCGAGGCGATGAGGGTGCGACGGCACATGCGCCCTCACAAAGCACGTGCGGTGCCAATCGCAAGCGTCCGTCATCGCGAGCTTATTGCGCCGTGCAGGTCGCCGTATTCGAGAGGGCGACCACGCGGCTAGCCGCCCGCGCGGATCACGCTGGCGCTCGGCAGGCCGCCTGCAGGCTCGGCCGACCAGACGGCGTCGTCGATGGCCGCCGAGAGCACGTCGCGCGCGAGCAGGCCCACGCGGTGGATGTCGCAGCTGAAATCGCCGACGCTGGCGCAGAAGACGACGTCGCCGTCGTGGCGCGTGAAGGGAGGATCCACGCGGCGTCCGATGGCGACAGCCGCCTGGTCGGCGACCCAGCGCGCCTCGTCGCGGGTGAGCGCGGCGTTGGTGCCGACCACGGCGAGCACCGTATTGAAGACCTGCGTCTCGACCTTGGCGCCGGCGCGCACCACGTCGGCGATGTTGCAGAACGCGCGGCCGTCGGGCGTGCTGCGCGCGCCGGCGATGATCGCGCCATCGGATCCGATCACGTCGCCGACGGGATTGAGCACGACGGCGGCGGCGATCGCGAGGCCTTCGTCGCTGAGGATCCCGGCGTGGCCGAGCCCGGTCTTGGTGGCGTGGCGCGTGCCGAGCAGCTTGCCGGCCGAGACGCCGCAGCCAGCCCCGACGTT
>JAGQIK010000034.1 GCA_020431405.1 Myxococcales bacterium | reverse complement strand
CTGCGACTGTCCAGACTGGGGTTGTCCTGCTCCCGACTGCGAGGCGCGGTGCGACTTGGGCGCCACCGAGCGCGGGCGCGTGGAGCGGCGCGGCGCCGGTTGGGCCAGCCCGGGTTGCTGGGGCCCCGTGTTCATCGGCGAGTAGGGCACCGGCGCGTTCTTGTCGTCCGGCACGGGCGTGCTGAACACCGGACCGGTGGGCGGCCGGCGCGCGTTGGTCGGCTCCTCGGTGCGATAGGACTTGGAGCTCTGCAGGCGCCGGTTACGCTCCTCGAGCGAGATCGGCACCGAGTCGACGCTGAGCAGCGCGGGCGCCTTGGGCGGCGGGGCCTTGGGCATCGCGTCGGGCCCGCGGCCGCTCGACAGCGTCATGCTGCTCGGGTCCTCGAGCATGTCGATGGTCAGTCGCAAGGTGAACTGATCGGAGAAGCCGACCAAGTCGCCGGGCTGCAGGCGGCGCTCGGAGACACGTTCGCCGTTGACGAACGTTCCGTTCGCGCTGCTCAGATCGCGAACGAGGATGTCCTTGCCGACATCGATCTCGGCGTGAAAGCGCGAGACCTGCGGGCTCACCAGCACGATGTGGTTATCGGTGCGCTGGCGACCGATCCGATTGACGCCTTCCTGCAGCTCGATGCTGAGGTCGGTATCGTCCTGCGCGGATACCAGCCGGACTATTCTGGAGGCTCCCGCCATGAGCGAGTCCATACCATAACAGATCCCACAACCTTACGTTAAAACTACAGAGTCCTACTTTTTCCTGCCGCTCAGCTCGAGGGCGAGCTGGTAGACGCGGCGTCGCGGCGCGAGCCCCTTGAGCGCGTCGGCGATCTCGCGCGGCCCGTCGCCGGCCTCCACGCGCGCTCTGACCGCCTCTTGCAGCGCCTCGCCATCGAGCTGCTCGCCGCTGGCGGCGGCGTCGACCACCAGCGTGATCTCGCCGCGCGGCGGCGTCTCGGCGTAGCGCGCGGCCAGATCGCCGAGCGTCGAGCGCTGTATCTCCTGGAAACGCTTCGTCAGCTCGCGGCAGACGGCCGCTCGCCGCTCGCTGCCGGCGACCTCGGCGAGCTCGGCCAGCGTGCGCCCGAGCCGCCCGGGCGCCTCGAAGAGCACCGCTGGCCGATCGCTGCTGGCGACGCGCTCGAGCAGCTCGCGGCGCGCGCGCCCCTTGCGTGGCACGAAGCCGAGCCAACAGAAGCCGGGCACACCTTCCGGCTCGCCGCCGAAGCCCGAGAGCACCACCGCGGTGGTCACGGCGCTGGCGCCTGGGATGACGTCGACGCGCAGGTTGGCCTCGATCGCGGCGCGTACCAGCCGCGCGCCAGGGTCGCTGATGCCGGGCAAGCCGGCCTCGGAGATCACGGCCACGCGCTTGCCGGCCGCCACGTCGCGCACCAGCTCCGCGCTGCGGCGCGCCTCGTTGCCCTCGAAGAAGCTGATCGTGCGCGTCTTGATGCCGTAGTGGTCGAGCAGGATGCGCGCCTTGCGCGTGTCCTCGGCAGCGATGACATCGACCTCGCGCAGCACGCGCACCGCGCGGTAGGTCATGTCCTCGAGGTTGCCGATGGGCGTGGCGACCAGATAGAGCGCCGCCTCGTGCTCGCCGGTCATGGCGGCTCAGTCAGCGATGCCGAGATGAACGTCGACGGCGTCGCCGAGCTGCTCGCGCAGATGATCGCGCAGGCGGTCCATCATGCGCCGCTCGAGCTGGCGCGCGCGCTCGCGCGTGATGCCGTACTTGTCGCCGAGCTCCTGCAGCGTCAGCGGCTCCTCGGCGACGGTGCGCAGCTCGAAGATCTCCTTGTCGCGACCGCTCAGCGTGGCGCCGAACTCGCGGATCACGCGCTGCACGCGCTCGGAGAACTGCTCGTTGGCGACGGCCTCGTCGGGGGCCTGCTCGTCGGTGGTGACGAAGTCGAGGCGCGTCGAGGTCGTGTCCTCGCCCGCGCGCAGCGGCGCGTCGAGCGACAGGTCGCGCGCGGCGAGGCGCTTCTGCATGGTGACCACCTCGTGCTCGGGGACGTCGAGCCGCTCGGCGATCATCTTCGGCTGCGGGTTGTCGATGCCCAGCTGGCGCAGCTTTTCGACCTCTTTGCGCAGGTTGAAGAACAGCTTGCGCTGCGACTGGGTGGTGCCGATCTTCACCAGCCGCCAGTTGTTGAGGATGAACTTGAGGATGTAGGCGCGGATCCACCACGCGGCGTAGGACGAGAGCTTCACGCCGCGATAGGGGTCGAACTTCTTGACCGCGTGCATCAGGCCGACGTTGCCCTCCTGCACCAGGTCGAGCAGGTTGCGATAAGCCTTGCGGTACTCGTGCGCGATCTTGACCACCAGCCGCAGGTTGGCCGTGACCAGCCGCCGCGCGGCGTCGAGGTCACCCTCCTCGACGTATTTGACGGCCAGCGCGTGCTCCTCTTCGCGCGACAGCAGCGGGTAGCGGCGCGCTTCGTTGATATAGGCCTGCAGCGGGTCGCGCACGGCGAGGCTGCCGCCGCGCGGCACCAGGCTCGTCGATCGCGCGTGCGAGCTCGCCGACGGAGACCCGTCGCTCTCCTCGTCGTCGTCGACGGGCAGGGTCGCGTCGGCGTCGCCGTCATCGAGCTCTCCGTCGCCGTCGGCGTCGGAGCTGCTGGCGTGCTCGACCAGCTCGGCCTCGATGACCTCCTCGTCGTCGCCCAGCTGCTCCTCGCCTTCGTCGGCCTCGGCGTCGATGACCTCGACGACGGGCTCCTCCTCGGCGCGTTTCTTCGGGCGGCGGTCGGACATAGTGCCTGAATGTGCGACCCCCAGGGGGGGCTGTCAACGGCTGGCCCCCCGCCAGAGCTGGCGGGTCCCTTAGTAGCCGAGATCGAGGTCGGCGTCGGGCACGCGCTCGAGGAACGCCGCGCGCGTGTCGTCGCCCCAGCTTTCGGCCTCGAGCGCCGCCGCCGCCGCGCGCCAGTGCTCGCACGTGCGCTCGATGCCGTGCGAAAGCGGCGTGGCGAGATCGACGTCGGGGCCGTCGAGGTGGGCCGCAAGCTGCGCCTCGATGTTGCCGCCGAGCCCTTCGGTGGCGCGGCCGGCGGGCGACGAGATCAGCTGCGAGTAGACCGTCACGCCCCACAGCCAGTCCGAAAGCTCGGCCTGGCTCGGCGCGCGCGCGTGCGTCTGCAGCAGCGCGGAGCGCAGCGTGCCCCACAGCGAGGCGTCGAGCCGCGGGCGCAGCACGCCCGCGCCTGCCATCGCGCCGACCAGCGTTCGCGCGTAGGGCGTGCCGGTGATGTCCTCGCCGCGCTGCAGATAGTGATAGAGCAGGCTCTGCAGCCGCTCGACCTCGCCGTGGCGCACGTCGGTGGGCTCGTCGGGCGCGCCGCCGCCGCCGCGCGCCACCACACGGTTGATCGACGGGTGTACGGCGGTGTCGAGCGCCACGTGGCACAGATAGCCGCAGGTCATCGCCAGCGCGCGGCCGCGGTCGCGGCCCGAGAGCAGGGCGCGCCGCACGTGCGCGATCATCGCCAAGCCGAGCCGTCCGCTGAAGCGCGTGTGAAATACGTCACCCCACTCGCTGTGGCGATAGCCCATCTTGAGGAGGTGGCGCACGACCTGGCGCGCGAAGCGCGCGTGATAGGGCAGATCGGGCAGCACCGAGCCGAAAAGAAAGGCGTCGTCGTGCTCGCGACACGACGCGAGCAGCTCGCCGAGCTCGGGCGCGGCGTCGCTCGCCTCGGCGTGCGCGCGCGCCTCGCGGGCGACGGTCATGTGCAGGAGCATCGCGGGCATCGATGGGATCTTTTCTCGCTAGTCTACGTCTAAGTCTAAGACCAAGACCAAGACCAAGGTTCACGCCTCGTGGACGACCTGTGTAGCGGCTCGTATACTTGACCGGAGCATGGACTTACTTCTCGGCGGGAGCGAGCCGCCCAAAAAACCGGAGAGCTGGATGACGCGCTACCTCAAGCCGCTCGTCGTCACGGTGGCGTTGCTCGCTGCGCTTTTCCTGACGATCTCGCGGCGCGGCCCCAACGGCACGCTCGGCGTGACAGCCCAGCGCACGTCGCGCGCGGCGCCCGACCGGCGCGGCAACAAGGGCTACGACCTGGCGGCGCTGCGCGTCTTCACGGTGGTGCTGGGGCGCATCAAGGACCACTACGTCGAGCCGGCCCGCCTCGAGCCCAAGAAGATGCTCGTCTCGGCGCTCGACGCTATCGAGCGCTCGGTGGCCGAGGTGATGGTCGAGGCCGAGAAGAACGGCAAGGTCAAGGTCAAGGTCCAGGACGCAGAGCGCGAGTTCACGATCACCGACGTGGACAGCCCGTGGGCGCTTTCGAGCAAGATGAAGGCGATCCTGCGCTTCCTGCAGCCGCACCTCAAAGGCTCCACCGACATCCGCGACGTCGAGTACGCCGCGATCAACGGCATGCTCGGCACCCTCGACCCGCACAGCGTGCTGCTCAAGCCCGAGGTCTACAACGAGATGAAGCTGTCGACGCGCGGCGAGTTCGGCGGCCTCGGCATCGTGATCTCGATGATCAAGGGCGTGCTGACGGTGATGAACCCGATGAAGGGCACGCCGGCGCACAAGGCGGGCATCAAGTCCTGCGACCAGATCCTCAAGATCGGCGAGGAGTCCACCGTCAACATGACGCTCAGCCAGGCGGTAGGCCGCCTTCGCGGCACACCCGGCAGCAAGGTCGAGATCAGCGTGCTGCGCGCGGGCTGGAAGCGCCCGGTGAAGAAGATGATCACGCGCGCCGTGATCAAGGTCGACAGCGTGACCTCGCGCATGCTCGGCAAGAAGGTCGGATACGTCAAGCTGACGAGCTTTCAGGGCAACTCGCACTCCGATCTGCGCCAGCACGTGCGCAAGCTGCGCAACCAGGGCATGAAGGGGCTCGTGCTCGACCTGCGCGGCAACCCCGGCGGCTTGCTCGACCAGGCGATCAAGATCTCCGACATGTTCATCGATGCCGGCACGCTGCTGACCACCGTCGCGCACGCCGGCAAGCAGCGCGAAGAGAAGCGCGCAAAGAGCGAGGGCACGGAGGACCGCTACCCCATCGCCGTGCTCGTCAACAGCGGCAGCGCCTCGGCTTCCGAGATCGTCGCCGGCGCGTTGAAGAACCTCGATCGCGCCGTGATCATCGGGCGCCGCACCTTCGGCAAGGGCTCGGTGCAGGTGCTCTACGACAACGACGACGGCTCGGCGCTCAAGCTGACCATCGCGCAGTACCTCACGCCAGGCGACATCTCGATCCAGTCGGTGGGCATCACGCCCGACATCGAGACGCGGCCCGTGGCGGTGCGCAAGGACTACATCAAGCTGCACCGCGGCGACCGCGTGCCGCGCGAGGCTGATCTGCGCGCGCACCTGACGCATCGCAACGTGCGCCGCAACGTCAAGCCCGCCGTCGTGATGCGCTATCTGGCGCGCCCGCCCGTGGACGACGACGACGACAGCGCCGGCAAGAACAAGAACAAGAAGAAGCACAAGAACAAGAACAAGAGCAAGAGCAAGAGCAAGCAGGACAAGCGCGACAAGCAGCAGCAGAAGGCGGACAAAGCCGCGGCGAAGAACCTCTGCATGTTCCCCGATCGCAGCTGCAAGCCGAGCGACGAGGACAAGTTCTCGCTCGACTTCCAGATCAAGCTCGCGCGCGATCTCGTCGCGCAGACCAAGGCCTGGCGTCGCTCGCAGATCCTCGCGCGCAGCAAGGCGCTGTTCAAGAAGCGCCGCGCCGAAGAGGAGACCGCCATCGCCGAGGCGATGAAGAAGCTCGGCGTCGATTGGTCGCTCTCGGGGCCGACGGCCGTGGCCGGCAGCGCCACCGCCGCCGCGCCGAAGCCCAAGCTGAGCGTCTCGGTCAAAGGGCTCAAGGCGCGCGCCTGCCGCGTGACCAAGCTGCAGGTGACGGTCAAGAACGACGGCAAGGTCGCCGTGGAGCGCCTCGAGGCCATCGCCAAGTCGGACAACCGCATGTACTCGGGCATCGAGTTCGTCTTCGGGCGCATCGAGCCGGGCAAGTCGCGCAGCTGGACCGTGCCGCTGCGCGTGCGCGACGCGCCGACGCGCATGGACGCGCTGACGATCAAGCTGCGCGACGGGCGCGGCAACAAGTACGACCCGCACGTGGTGCAGATCGCGACGCAGGGCGTAGCGCGGCCGACGTTTGCCTATGGCTACCAGCTCATCGACGACATCACCGGCAACCGTGACGGGCGCGTGCAGCGCGGCGAGCACGTGCGACTGCTCGTCAAGGTACGCAACAGCGGCAAGGGGCGCTCGTTCCGCACCACCACGACGCTGAAGAACCTCTCGGGGGTGGGCGTCTTCATCCGCAAGGGGCGCTTCGTGCTCGGCGAGCTCGCGCCCGGACAGACCAAGACCGCCGAGTTCACGCTCGAGGTGCAGCGTCAGTTCGCCCAGAGCGAGTTCAAGCTGCAGCTGCGCGTGGCCGACATCGGCCTCGGCGAGTACGTCACCGACAAGCTCAAGTTCCCGGTGGCCAAGGCGGGCGTCGGCCCGAGCGAAGCCAAGGGCACGGTACGCGTGTCGGTGCAGCGGGCGAGCTTCCGCGTGTGGGCGGCCAAGGACGCGCCGATGATCGGCTACGCGCCGCGCGGCGCGGTGTTCCGCGTGCTCGGGCGCACCGGCTCTTGGTACCGCGTCGAGGCCGAGAAGGGGCGTCCGGCGTTTCTCAACGGCGGCTCGGTGACGCCCGGTGGAACGCGCGTCACGCGGCGCTTCGTCGGCCGCTTCCAGGTCACGCCGCCCAAGCTGAGCATCAACGTGCCCAGCTACGTGACGACGCAGGCGACGCTGCGCATCAGCGGCAAGGCCACCGACGAGAACCGCGTCAGCGACCTGTTCATCTTCGTGCGCAACCCGTCGTCGAAGATCGAGGGCCGCAAGGTCTTCTACCGCTCCACGCGCCACGCCAAGAACCCCAAAGAGCTGCCGTTCTCCGTCGACATTCCGCTGTGGCCTGGCGCGAACTACGTCACGGTCTACGCGCGCGAGAACGACGAGGTCCAGACGAGCGACACCGTGGTGATCTTCCGCAAGAAACCATAGAGTTTGCTCACATCAACGCACACGCGTTGACACTCGCAGACACCTCCCCTAAGTTCCCGCGTCTGTTGCCCGCAGCCTGTCGCTGCGGTGCCTTGGGAGGTCGTGATGCTTAGGAATGTCATCAGATTGCGCGGCGCCTTGCTGCCGCTCTCGTGTGCCCTGGCGCTGGCTATCGCCGGCTGCGGTGACAGCGGCGGAGGCGGCAAAGACACGAGGATCGACGGCGGTAACCTCGACACCACGATCGATTTTGGCTCCGACGGGCCCGGCAACGATATCCAGCCTGACATCACGGTCGACACCGTGGGGCGCGACACCACCGTAGACTCGGTGCGGCCCGACTTCGGTCCGAACGAAGGCGGCACGGGCGACCTCGGCGACGGCAGCCCTGGCGATCTCGGCCCGCCCCCGGCCAACTCGACCTGCGCCGCCGCGCAGACCGTCGCGCTGTCGACCACCGGCACCATGACCACGGTGCAAGGCACGACCGTCGCGGCGCTCGACGAGTTCCCCAACATCGACTGCGACCCGCAGAGCACCGGCGCCAGCAACGGCCCGTGGCCTGGCGGCCAGGTCTATTACAAGGTCGCCCTCAAGGCGAACAAGCTCTACAACGTGAGCGCCACCTTCAGCGGTTGGGACCTCGCGATGTACGCCTTCAAGGCCAGCGTCGGCTGCACCGAGACGGCGATCAACGCTGCGTGCGCGTCGACCTATTCCGACGCCATCGCCAACAGCGGCAGCGAGAACATCTCGATCAACTCGGCCGCCGCCGAGGACTGGATCATCGTCATCGACTCGTACGCCGCGCAGGTCTCCGGCACCTTCACGCTGACCATCGAGGAGCGTGATCCGCCGATGGGCACCAAGTGCGCCTCGCCGGTGGCCGTCACGCTCGCCGGCAGCGGCGACACCGTCTTCACCGGCTCGACGCAGGGCGCGGCCGACGAGTTTGCCAATGCCGCTTGCGGCAACGCCAACGGTCCGTGGCCAGGCGGGCAGGTCTATCACAAGGTCACCCTGGCGGCGAACACGCGCTATCGCATCGTGCTCGACTCGGGCGCGGCCGACATGGCGTTCTACGCCTTCCCGGCCGGCACGCAGTGCACCGAGGCGGCGATCAACACCGCCTGCACCAACCCGACGCCTGCCGACGCGACCAAGGTCTACAACAGCGACAACATCGCGAGCATCGGTCAGTCCAACGTCGAGTCGATCTCCATCGCCACCGGCGGCGCGGCCGAGGATTGGGTGCTCGTCGTCGACTCCTTCAGCGCGAACGTCAGCGGCGACTACACGTTCACGATCAAGACGTACACGGCGCCGAGCAACACGACGTGCGCCGCGCCGGCGACGCTGGCGCCCAACACGCCCGTGACCAGCAACACCATCGGCGTGGCCGACGAGCACGCCACTATCGCGTGCGGCACGCAGGACGGCCCGTTCGACGGCGGTCAGCTCTACTACCGCGTCACGCTGGCGGCCGGTACGGCCTACAAGGCCGAGGTGCTGGGCGACTTCGATCACGCGATCTACGCCTTCCCAGCGGCGACGCAGTGCACGGCGGCGGCGATCAACACCGGCTGCACCTCGCCGACGCCCGCCGACCCGTTCAACGTCTACTCCAGCGACAACGGCTCGACGCTGGTGGATGCGGCGTGGATCAAGCCGGCGGCCGCCGGTGACTGGATTATCGCCGTCGACTCGGTGGCGGGCGAGAGCGGCATCTTCACGCTCTCGGTCAACGCCAAGACGGCGCCGACCAACCTGACGTGCGCCACCGCGCAGAGCGTGGCGCTCGCCACCTCGCCGGTGACGATCAAGGGCGACACCAGCTATCCCAACATCGCCAACGAGTTCGCCACGCTCGCCTGCGGCAACGCCAACGGCCCGTGGCCCGGCGCCCAGCAGTACTACAAGCTCACCGGCCTGCAGGCGGGCAAGACGTACACCATCAAGGTCAAGCAGAACGGTTGGGACCCCGCCGTCTACGCCTTCCCGGCGACCACGCAGTGCACCGAGGCGGCGATCGAGACCGCCTGCACGAGCCCGGCGTCCGACCCCAACAACGTCTACAACTCGGACGCGCTTGGTGTGGCTGACGAGGAGCTGAAGATCACGCCGACGGCTGCCGGCGACTGGATCGTCGGCGTCGACAGCTACGACACGACGCCCGACGCCAAGGGCTCGTTCGAGATCACCGTCACCTGGCAGTAGGACGTCTCGGGCACGGGGTGCCCGAGCGTCCTAATCTAGCAGGGGGGCTGTTCCAGCCCCCCTCGCCGCGGGAAGTGAATCCCCGCGGCTCACCCCCGAGGCGCTCGCTTCGCTCGCCGGTGCACCTGCAAGGTGCAGCGAGACGGCGCCGCCGTCAGGCGGCGCTCCTGTTGGCGCTTCCCGTGCGCGTGCGCCAGCCGTCGAGCCCTGTGGCCCGCGGCCTGTGGCCCGTGGCCACTCACCCCCTATCCACCACGTCGCAACCCTTCGCTTTCACTTCACACGTTCGATGACATACACTGGGGCGGCTTGAACTGGTCGCGTCGTACGCGGACGGCTCCGCGTCGACGCCAAGGCCGGCACAGACCCTCCAGGAGCTGGCGATGGCCGATCCGAGCGCGCGCTCGGACATCGCAGGACGCGTCGTACTGCTCATCGACGAGGACCCACAGGTCGCCCGCCTGGTGCGGCTTTCCCTGTCGGGTCATGGCCCTGGAGCGAGCTTTCAGGTGCTGGTCGGCAGCCGCGCGCAAGAGGGGCTGCGGCTAGCGGCGCGCCAGAAGCCGCACGTCATCCTCATGGAGACGCGCTTCAGCGGCGGCGATGGCCTGATGCTCGCCGGCAAGCTGATGCAGGCACCGGGCACCAGCGGCTCGCTGATCGCCTTCTTCACCGACGACGACCGCCCCAGCCACGTGCTGCAAGCGATGCAGATGGGCGCGGTCGACTACATCCGCAAGCCGCTCGAGCCGCGCCGGCTGCGCGCGCGCATCGACGACATCTTCGCGCGCATCGGACGCCCCCTCGACGACGCGCGCGGGCCCGGCGCGCAGCGGCTGATGCAGTACTGCCTGCGCTGCGAGCGCGACCGGCTGAGCGGCGCGTTCTATTTGCGCCGGGGCAGCGGCGACGTGGCGCAGCTTTCGTTTCGCGAAGGGGTGCTGGCGTCGGCGAGCTACGCCGGCCTCGACGGTTTCGACGCCTTCGTGCTGGTCTCGCGCTTTGGCGACTGGGACGTGCGCTTCGAAGAGGGCAGCGTGCCTGGCCTCCCATCGTCGTCGAGCTACGCGGCGCTGGCGCCGGAGCCGGGCTTTGGTGGTGAGGTGGCGGGCGCCGACGCCGAGGAGCGCACCGTGCTCGACTCCGGTGCGGGCGGCGGCGAGCCGCGGCTGCCGGGGCGCGCTTCGGAGGGGGCGAGCACCGAGCCGCGCATGCCAGCGGTGGTCGACCACGATCCGCCCACGCTGATCGAGCCCAGCACCGATGTCGATGGCCCTTCGGCGGGGCGGGCCTTTCAGAGCGCCGCCGAAGCGCGCGTGCGCCAGCGCCGTCGCTCGTCACCGCGCATGACGCCGGCGCGCCCCGCGCCCGTCGCCGCGGCGCCGCCGCGTGGGCCAGCCTCTCGCTTGTCGCGCGGCGACGTCGAGCAGCAGGCGCGCTTCACCGGCCCGTTGCCGCAGGTCGCGCGGCATGACCCGATGCGCCAGCCGCACCTCACGGGCCCGATCCGAATGCCTCCGGCGGAGCCGGAGCTGATGCAGCACGGCTCGCCCGATCCACTCGCAGCCTCTCGCTCGGCGCGTCCCCCATCGAGCGACTTCGGTGTGGCGCCCACCATCGAGGCGGCGCAGCTGCTCGCCGAAGAGGACGAGCACGACGCCGAGCACCCCGAGATCGGCTTCTACGACGAAGACGAGCCGACCATGCAGATGCCGGCGACCTTCAAGCCGGTGGTCGACGGCGAGCCGCAGCTCGTCTCGTTGGAGTCGGCCGAGCCGGTGCAGGTGGTGGCGCCGCCGAGCGCAGCCGCCGCGGCGGAGGCGCCGCCGACGTCGGTTGGCGGCGATGCGTTGATCGGCTGGATCGCGGCGATGGGCTCTGCCCCGCTGCTGCTGGTGGTGCAGAACGCGCACGCGGCGGGCGCGCTGCGACACGCTGCCGAGCACATGGGGCTGATCGTGATCGAGGCGTCGAGCATCCAGCTCGCCTACACGATCGCGCGCCAGCGCAGGCCGGTAGCGATCATCTCGGACTCGCAGCTTCCCGACGGCGCGGGGCGCGAGCTGCTCTCGGCGCTGCGCAGCGACTTCCTCGTGCGCGAGAGCCCCTTCATCATGGTCAGCGGCGACGACCTGGCGCAGCAGATCGAGACCAGCGGCGCGCCGGCGGCGCTCGGGCCGATCATGCAGGGGCTCAACGCGGCGCTCGCGCCACGCGCGCACCTGTGGCAGCAGCTGGCCAGCGGCACTGGCGGCGAGCAGAGCGGCTGGGTCGAGCCGCTCGGCATCGGAAACCTGCTGCGCATCCTCGGCGCCTGTCACTTCGGTGGGCGGCTGCTGCTGCGCGTCGGCGAGCAGCGCAACGCGGAGGTCGTGCTGCGTCGCGGCGAGGTCTGCGGGGTGACGGTCAACGCGCCGCAGGCGACCGTCGGGCCGCTGGCGATGCTGCACCTGGTCGGCTACGAGTGGCAGGAGCTGTCGCTGTCGCGCGAGGCGCCGGCCGGCGCGCACGTGCCGCTGGGCGACTTGGCGACGCTGGTCGAGACGGCGAGCCGCCAGAACAACGTGCTCATGCAGCGCGTCTACGACGAGGGGCTGCTCATCGAGGACGTGGCGGTGGACGAGCACGCGCTCGACGCCTACGTGCGCACGCTGCCCGCGACGAGCCTCGATCTGTTGCTGCGCCTCAAGGGCGGCGAGTCGCCGGCGAGCTTGGTGCAGAGCGGCGAGTCCAACGAGTCAGCGCTCAAGGCGCTGCTCTCGGATATGCGCCGCAAGAGCGTGATCCGCGCGCAGAGCCTGCGGGTGGTGCGCGTCGAGCTCGAGACGAGCTGGGCTTCGTTCAGCCCGCGCGACCAGAGCGGCTCGGGCGTGGACGTGATGCTGCCTGCCGAAGGTCAGCGGCCGCGACGTCGCGGCCGGCGCTGGCTCGTCGTGCTGTTGACCACGATCATCACCGTCGGGCTCGCCGCGGGTGGCTATCTGCTCTACCGCGAGGTGGTCGCGCAGCGCGCGAGCGGCGGCAGCGGCGGCAGCGGCAGCGGCAGCGGCAGCGCGCTCAAGCCGATGATGTCGCCGACCAAGCCCGTGATGTCGCCGACCAAGCCGATCATCAAGAAGACCGGCACGGGCGCGGGCACGGCGGCGGAGCCGAAGGCGAAGCGAGGCACGGGCACGGGCACGGGTAGGTAGGGAGGCTAGCGCCAGCGGAACGTGGCGCGGCCGTGGCGCAGCAGCACGCCTTCGGCGTCGACCTTGCGCACTCGGCTGCGGCTGATTCGCCGCCCGCGCCGAAGCAGGGTGGCGGTGCCGCCGCTTCGCGCGACGGCGCGACCGCGCGCGAGGATGCGCAGCTTGTAGGCCGACAGCGGGATGTGCACGCGCCCGCGCGGCCGTCGTCGCCGTCGCCGTCGGCGCCGCTGCTCGCGCGTCCGCTTCACCGCGTCGTCCTCGCGCGCAGCGCGCGGCTCGATCGCGATCGCCGTGTCGGGGTCTCCGATGACAAAACGCTGGCGCTCGCGGCGCAGCTTGCTGCCCAGCGCAGCCGCTGCCAGCGCGAGCCAACGCGAGCGACGCTCGCGTCCCGACAGCGTGAGCAGCGCGTCTCGCGACAGCAGCGCGCGCTCGACGTACAGCGCGCGGCGACCCTGCGCCAGAAAGGACAGGGCGTGTGCGATCGGCTTGCGCCACAGCGCGAGCCGGACCGGACGGCCGCGGCCACGGACGCGCGCCAGCGCTCGGCTCGACAGCTTCGGTGCCAGCAGCGCCCACTGCCGGCGGCGACGCAGCGCCAAGCCGAGCGCCTTGGCCATCGCCTGCGCCTCCAGCGCGCCACGCCGCGCGCGCGACAGCGAGCGGCTGAGCAGCTTGGCGCCGCGCGGCTCGAGGGCGGCCACCACGCGGGCGCCGCTGTAGACACCGACGTCCAGCGCGCTGGCGCCCAGCGCGTGAAGCCGCTTGGGGTCGAGCGCGTGTGCGCTGTCGGCAGGCGCTTGGCCGAGCTCGAGCGTCAGCCAGCGTCTCTTCTTGGCGTAGCGTCGTGCTGCGCGCGCTGCGGCGGGGCTTCGCGCCACGCCCGACAGCTTGACGCTGCGCGCGTCGACGAGCTCTGCGCGCGTGATCTGCAGCGCGTCGAGCCTCAGCGCGGCGCGCAGCCGTCGCAGCGGGCGCAGCCTGCGCGGCGAGAGGCCGTCACGGTGCACGGCGATGAAGCGTTCGACCGCCTTGAGGTGTGCTTCGAAGCTGCGAATGTCGGCTACGCGGCGCTTGAGCTTCTCGATCTCGCCGCGCAGCTTGCGGATGTCACGCGCCAGCTCGTCGGTGCGCGTCGCGTACGCGTCGGGGCCGTCGCTGGCGCTTGCCGCAGCGTTGGAGCTCTTGAGATCGAGCCGCACGTGCAGCCCGGACAGCTCGACCGTCGACGGCGCGCCTGGCGAGACGGACAGCGGCGGCTCGACGAAGAGGCCATAGCGCGGCAGCACCGCGACCACGTGCAGCAGCGTGCCGTAGTCGCCGCGCAGCGTACAGCGCACGCGCCAGCGCTCGAGCGTGGCGTCGCCGCCTTTGAGCCGCTTTGCTGTCGCCGAGACGACCTCGACGCCGACGAAGCGTCGCGGCAGCACCCGTCGCACGAGCTTCGCAGGGTCAAACGCTGGGTCAGCAAAGGGCAGCTTCATCGCCGCGACGCTGGCGCGGATCATGTCCATCTGTCGCCGATCGCGCTCGTAGGCGGCGATGGCCGTCTTCAGCGTGGCGAGACGCTTGCGCAGCTTGTCGCGGTGCGCCTCGTCTCCGGTCCAGTCAGCGCGAGCTGAAGTCGCTTCGAGCGCTAGCGCGAGCAGTAGCAGGAGGGAGAGGCGGCGGTGGCGGCGGGGCACCCGGAGAATGTTCAACGCCGCGCCGGGGAAACTCAATCACCATCGCGCCGCAGCGGTCGCTGTGGCGCCGGTGCGACTGACATCTCTCAGCCAGCGGTGGGCGTGCGGCGCATGGGCTGTGGACCGGTGGTACGCGAGCGGGGGCGTTCGGCGCGGCGACCGAGGCGCGCGGCGCGGCGCGACAGCGCGGCGACCTCTTCCTCGAGCTCGGCGATGCGGGCATCTTTGGCCTCGGCGACGGCCATCCAGAGGCGACATGTCAGCTGCAGCTCGTCGTACTTGGCCTGCAGCGTGGGCTGGCTCGGCGCCTTACTCTTCGTCTTTTTCATGTGAGATGCCTTTCACTGAACAGCAAGCTTCTTCGCACGCGACTGATGACCTCGAGACCCATCCTACAATATCTAGTAGGCGGGTCAATTTTTTGCCCTATATCTTGTGCTTCGGCGAAATAATGACTGATCACTTCGATCTGCGAGCAGCCGCGAGGGTTGCTCGCGCCTGATGTGCCGAAAGATCGCGGGTTCTGTGCCGGGATCTCATCGTAACTTACATCACAAATGTTCAGTACAGATCTAACGGTCTAGCCGAGGTTCGTAGTCCCCGCCAAGCCGCTAGGTGCTGGACGCGGAGCCGTCGTCTGCCGCGACGGTTACGGCCAGCAGGCGGCGGGGTGTTACAGTCGTTTCCTATGCTCAGCTGCGAGCATTGCGGAGACGAGCACAGCAGCGTGCTGCGCTATTGCCCACGCACGGGAAAGATCGTGCAGCCCGCGCGCTTCTTCCCCGCTGGGCAGGTCATCGACGGCAAGTACGAGCTCGGCCGCGTGCTCGGCGCCGGTGGCATGGGCGCCGTGCTCGAAGCGCACCACGTGCTGCTGCGCAAGAAGCTCGCGATCAAGCTGATGCTGCCCGAGCTCGCCAGCGATCGCGAGATGACCGCGCGCATGTTGCGCGAGGCGCAGGCGGCCAGCTCCAGCGGTCACCGCAACATCGCGCTCGTCACCGACGTGGGCCGACTGCCCGACGGCGCGATCTACGTCGTGATGGAGCACCTCGACGGCATCACGTTCACGCAGCTGATCAAGCGCGAGGCGCCGCTCGATTCGAGCCGCGCCGCGCGCCTGGTCGATCAGGTGCTCGCCGGCCTCGCCGCCGTGCACCGACACCGCATCATCCACCGCGACCTCAAGCCCGACAATCTGATGCTCGTCGACGATCCCGACGATGGCGAGCTGGTCAAGATCGTCGACTTCGGCGTCTCGAAGATGGTCGCCGACGACGACCCGGAGAAGCTGGCGCTGACGACTACGGGCACCGTGATGGGAACGCCGTATTACATGGCGCCCGAGCAGGCGCGCGGCGTGCCGGACATCGACCATCGCGTCGACGTCTACGCCGCGGGTGCGATCCTCTACGCGCTGCTGACCAAGACGCGACCCTTTCACGGCGAGAACTACAACGCGCTGATGACCGCGATCGTGGAGGGCAACCTCGATCGCCCCTCGCTGCGAAACCCGCGCGTCTCGCCGGAGCTCGAGGCCGTGGTGCTCAAAGCGATGGCTAAGAAGCGCAGCGAGCGCTACGCCGACGCGCAGGCCTTTCGCGCCGACCTGGTGCCGTTCATCGGCGTCGCGCCGCGGCCGAGCGCGCTGCGCATCGACCGGCGCGCCGAACGTGTCGCGCCCGCCTCGACGCGACGTCCAGCTGCCGCTGCCGCTGCTCCCACTGCTCCCAGTGCTCCCGCTTCCTTCGAAGACCCTGGATCGGACGCCTTCAAGGACATCCAGCTGGTCTCGCTCGACGAGCGCGACGCGCCCGTGGACGCTTCGGTGCGCGCGGCGCGGTCTGCGCCCGCGGCGGCTGCACTCGGCGACGCGCGGGCGTCCGAGGTCGCCGAGGCCGCCACCGTGCTCGCGCCGATGGAGACGGCGCAGGCCGTGCAGCAAGAGCAGAAGCACGCTCGCGAG